>JAKOVF010000146.1 GCA_029782225.1 Chloroflexota bacterium
TTGATCGAGCCGTCAAAATTCTTTCGAGAACAGGCCGCCATGCAGAATCGATCCGGGCAAACGAGTCCGCAAACGCCGCCCAGCGGATTATTTCGCATGATCTCCCCGGCCGCGCGCTTGATATCAGATGGATTCCCCACGCGGGCAGCCATGATGAAATCAAAAGGCGAGCAGTTGGCGGGACAGGCATTCTGACAGGGCTTCTCCTCACAGTATTCGCAGCGGAGCAACTCTGTTTGGAGTTGGTGTCTGGTCATGAGACGAGCATCTACGCTTCCGTTCTTTTCCATCGAACACCTCAATTCAGAGATTTTCAGGCTTCCACGAAATTTGAGCGATTACCTGAAAACAGGTACAGGCGTACGCCCGTACCTTGTTTTCAGGCCTCTGCCGGGCATCTCGTGATCTCCTGAATAGGTGATTTTATGTGCCGAATTTCACATATTCATTATAGCAATTGTAAGACAAATGTGGAGTGGAAAAACTCCACATCCCTTTGGCGCTATGTCATATTAAATTGTCTATGTCAATTACGGTCATGGCGCGCCCCCGGGGAGGATCCTCCAAGCGATGTCACTCTAAGCACTTCGACAGGCTCAGTATAAACTCCACGAAGAGTCTCGTAGCTCATCGAAGAGATCCTCACCTGCACCGAACGCAGGTACGGTGTCGTTCCGCCCAGGATGACGGAGTCAGAGAAAATGAAAACAACTCCCATGCCACGGTTTTTTCCCGGGTGGGGAGTTGTTCAGAAATCAAACAAGGGTTTTATTGTTCGAGCTTCATCACTTCCATTTGGCGGACCAGTTCGAGGTCTTCAGGCAGATCCAGGTCCAGGCCAAGCGTGGGAAGTTCTACAACCTCAAGTCGCGCACCGGCCGCTTTAACGCGCTCGCAGTGACGCTGGAAGGAGTTCTCGCCAAAGTCAAAGCTGATCAACCCTGGAGGGGAAATCAGCAGGGCATTCGTCCCTTTGCCATGTCTATCTGGCGCAATGACCACCACCGGCGGCCGGACGGCCCGGTCCAGCAGGGCCATGATGTCCTCGCGCGTGATCAGAGGCAGGTCAGCGGGGAGAACCAGCACGCCGCCTGTCGCGTACACCTGTGCAATGACGCTGGCGCGGGTGAGAGCCGTATTCAGGTGTGGCTGACCATCCTCGTGCACCGTGCGCGCGCCGTGGCTGTGTGCGATCTTCAAAGCATTCGGATCGCGGCTGACCACCAGGACCTCTTCTATTTCCTTTAACTCCGAAAGTGTCGTTAGCGTATGTTCGAGGAGCATCCGATTCAGTTCGGTCCGCTCATCTTCCGATAAAGCACCAGACAGGCGCGACTTGCCGCGCCGCAATGGCTTGACAGGGACGATCGCCCAAAGTGTCATAGATCTCCTATCCAGTTCAGCACTTCTTGTGCCAGCCTTTTTCGATCTTCGGTGGATTTCATCAATGTATCTGTCACAAGCGTCTTTACCTCTAAGGCCTTTGATAATTCGCTGTCAATCTGATCCAAAACAAAACCTGCCAGCAGACCACCATAATGATTCGCAACTGCCAATGCTGACGGTTCAATCCCCAGCTCGCGATACATCTTCGCCGCCGGGCCCTTGACGGTCTCTCCGCCGATGATGGGGGAGACGGCGAAAACCCTCACCCCTGGCCCCTCTCCCGAAAGGAGAGGGGAAAACACCCGAAGAATCGGATCAATGCTTACCCAGGGATTTGACGGGCAAATGACCACCGCATCCGCCTCAGCAATCGCTTCACGTGCCCCGGGAGCTGGCTCCGCTTTTTCGATTCCGTCGAACCGAAAGCCTTTGACGTGCGGTTCGCAGCGACGGTGAACGAAGTATTCCTGGAATTCCAAATCGCCTTCGTCCGTTTCAACGATGGTGTGGACATATTGATCAGTCATCGGCAGGACCGTATGTTCGATTCCCCAAACTTTACAGAAATTTCGTGTGATCTCACTCAAGCATTGACCCTCCTTCAGTCGTCGCGTCCGTTCGATATGAGTCCCCAGATCGCGGTCGCCGAGATTGAACCAGCCTGGGCCGCCCAATCTCTTTGCATTCTCAATGACATTCCAGGATTCATCTACTCGGCCCCATCCTGTTTCCGGGTTTGCCAATCCCGCCAGGGTATAACAAACCGTATCCAGATCGGGGCAAATATACAAACCATAATGCTCAAAGTCGTCGCCAGTATTGACGATGATGGTGAGATCTTGAGGAGGAAGGATCTGGGCGAGGCCGTGTGCGAGCTTGGCGCCACCGACACCGCCGGCGAGGGCAACAATTTTCATAAAAGCGTAGTTTGATTAATGTTCAAAATACAGAGACGATGGACCATTGACGATAGACCACTATATTTCGATGATATTGAGTTCATAAAGAGCAGCATCTTCCCGGACGGAATAATTTGAGCCGGTGAGAGTTTTCCGGAATGCTTGAATCTTTATCGCCAGAAGTTCAGCTTCTGAATCAAGCTTATCCAGCGCAGGGTCATTAAGCAGGTATTTCCTTCTTTTGATGATTCGTAAACAAGCAATTGTCTCAATGAGAGAGCGTAGCGCCAGGCCAAGAAAACGATTTTGCTCAGGGTCGCTTTGTCCAGTTGACCCTTCAGCAATATTCAACGCTACCGAGGTCGCCGCGCGTGTGATTTGCGACCTCAGATTAAACTTCTCGTTTTCTGGCAATCTGTCCGCCAACTCGTAAACCAAATCCGCATAATTCAAAGCCATCTGCCAGACTTCAAGCTTCTCGAATTTAAAGGCCATTCCTGCTCCGCAACACCGTCGTCTATCGTCCGTTGTCAGTCGTCATAGCGTCTTCACCACACTCTGCATCTCTTTCATCTCTTTCTCTTTCGGTAACTCATCCGAGTATCCAGCAAAAAACATTGCCTGTGGTTCCCAAGTTTTCGGTAAATTTAATGCTTCTTGCACAGTTTCCTGCGCGAAAAGCGGACCGCAAGTCCAGACGGCGCCCAGGCCTTCGGCGTGGATGGCAAGCAGCATCTGTGTTCCAGCGTTGGCTACAGATTGCACAGCCATAATGTATTCAGCTTTTTGACGTTTGGGGTCCGGATAGACATCCATTTCAGTTGCATCCGCACATAGAATAACGATAAGAGGGGCATCCATGATACGTTCACGCGAGCGATTCACAAGTCTGGTGATTTCATTCTCCGAGACCTTATCTTTCTCTAAGTCACGGCGGAAGTCTGCACCCATGGACTCGGCCAGGCAGGATTTGGCCTCCGCCGTGGTCAATACTGCAAAACGCCATGGCTGGCGGTTGTGCGCGGACGGGGCAAATGTGGCAGTGGTGAGAATCCTCTCTATCACCGGATCAGGGATCGGGTCAGTTTTGAAGCGGCGGATCGAGCGGCGGGTCCGCAGGAAATGGTGAAGATCAGTGCTCGTCAAAGTGAAGCGGCCTGATGCGGAAGATGATCCGCTTTTGTCCTGCTCGGATGTTGAAAGGCTTGCCATCGTATCGGAGGGACAGGGCATTGATGTGTTCATCTGCGCCTTCATGAGTGTAGGATTCGATTTCGCCGCGTATGCCGAGATACCGATAGGGATCATTCGGATCCTGGATCGCCATGGCGACCCTGGGACGTTGTTTCATATTTCGTTCTTTCGTGCGGCGCTCAGCGGTATTGACCAGAATGTACTCGCCGTCGTAACTAAACCAGACCGGCGAAACCTGCGGCGAGCCGTCGCGCATGACAGTTGCGAGAAAGAGAAAGGCTTTTGAGTCATTGCTGACAAGATCCAGATATTTTTCGGGGAAGTTCATCAAATCTCCCTTGAGACGTAAAGCGTTTTCATTTCAGTGCCGTAAAAGCCACGGATATTTTCCAGGTCATGATCGTTGCAGCCAAGCAGCAGCTTGATTTCCGCATCCTGCTTGAGTGTATCAAATGTGCATAAGATTCCTGTTAGTGTTTTGTCACTTTGCGAGCCTACCCATACATCGATCCCGCCACCATCGCTTGACGAAGTGTTTTTGAGATAGCCGTAATCGAGGGGATAGATCATTTCTGGATGCCGCGGGTGTGCCTGACCTCCTGACCGGTCTATGATGAGACTATGCGTTGCAAGCAGGCGAGTCGTTTCCTCCCAGAAAGCGGAATCTGTTTTCATGTTTTATGCCATGTTTGATTCCAGGAATTCGACTGTTCTCTGCCAGGCCAACTTGGCGGCCTCAACCTGATATTCGGGCCGGTCCTTCTCAAAGAACCAGTGCTGGGTGTCTGGATAGACATAAAAATCGGTTTTGTGTCCAGATGCCCTGAGCGTTTTCTCCAGTTTCTTTCTGCCTGCATCAGAGACATAAGGATCTGTCTCTGCAAAGTGACCCAGGAAGGAAGATTTCGTTCTTGCGTATTCCCCGCCTCTCACCCCGTAAAACAGAACCGTTGCAGCGAAAGCTTTCGGTTTTTCTTCCACCAGCCATAGGCCCCAGTGAGCACCCATCGAAAAACCAGTCAGTCCGGCCGGTTTATCACCGATCTCGGCCTGCAATTGTTTCAGCGACTCTAGAATCTTCTTCGAGGTTCCGTCCCGCTTGAATTTACCACGCAGTTTTTCGGCTTCGGGAATTGTCTTTGCAATTGCTCCATCGTATAGGTCGGGGGCCAGAACGAAGTAGCCCAATTCACACAATCGATTGCTGAAATCTTTGAAGAAATCGTTGAGTCCCCACCAGGCATGCAAAACGAGAATACCGCCTCTTGTCGTAGTGTTCGGTCCCGCCAAATAATCAGCCATGGCGAACTCCTTTTACCGAAACAAATCCTGTTCCTTTGGCCGCAGAAGTTCCTGGATTGAGCTTTCTCTCATTTGATAAGGGAATCCGCGTACATGTACCACTGGCGTTCCCTCGGCGGCCTGTCCCATCACAAGAGAGGCTGCCGCCGCCAGTTCGTCTGCCGCGCCGACCTGAGTGACGCGCAAAGTGTAGTCGAATAAATCCTTGCCGCCGCGCAGGTCCACCAATCCCGGGACGCCGGACATGCCAATTGCCACACCGACCGTGCCATTACGCCAGGCGCGCCCATGAGAATCGATGATGAGAACCCCGACTTTCTTTCCTGTTCTGGATTCAATGACTTCCCGAATCGCGCGCGACGATCGGTCGGGATCCGTTGGGAGGAGCAGGACCCATTCCTCGGCCGAATCTCCCGCCCCTGCCACGTTGGAATGGTCTATCCCTGCGTTGGCGCAGATAAAACCGAGTCTGTGCTCGACGATGATCGTGCCAACACGCGTTCGCAGGACTTCAGTACTTTCCTGTAACATCAGTTCGACGACGCGCGGGTCCTTTTCTGTTTGTTGCGCGAGTTTCGCCGCGTGCTCCGAAGGCTTGACGCTGGCCAGGTTCACCGCCCGGCCCTCGGCTTTGCTGATGACCTTCTGTGCGATGACAAGAACATCGTTGTCCTGAAGTGTGATATTCGTATCAGGCAGTGCGGTGAGAATAATATCCGCCAGGTCATCACCCTGGCGGATGAGAGGAATGTTTTGGAGCGGAGTGAGGGTAAGAGAGTTCATCCACAAATTTCGCACATTACGCAGATTTGTTCATTGCTCCCGTGATTTTTATCCCGGCATAAGTGGAACCATACTTTTTGTTGATTCCAATCAACACGCTGGTCAGTCCTTCTGCCACGACAGAGTTTTCAATGGGACCGGCATCCCAGCCGGTCAAGCCTGCTGCTTCGACGAGCTTGATGGTCTCCGCACGCGCGTCTTTGGATGTGCCCGTGACAAGCACGTCGCATTCGACGTCGCCGTTTTCGAGCAGCAATTCATGCGAAATATTTTGGAACGCGGCACACACTTGTACGCCTTCTCCCAGTATTTGTCTTGCTTCCTGCGCAGCGGATCCCGCCGGGGGCATCTGTACGGTTGCGACCTTCGGCGGGAGAAGGGGTACGGTCACATCAATGAACAGCTTTCCCTGCACACAATCCTTCACTGCTTCAAGTGTGTCCTTGTGGGCCGAATACGGAACGGTCAACACGATGATGTCTGCCTTCGTGGCGGCTTCCACATTCGATAGACCTTCAATGTCTGCTTCACCCTCCAGTAGAAGGAGTAACTCCTTTGCAGCGGTCTCTGCTTTCTCTGGCGTGCGCGAGCCAATATGGATGTGATAGCCTGCTCTGGCCCAGCGGTACGCGAGTCCCTTGCCTTCCTTGCCTGTTCCGCCCAGGATTGCAATGGATAGTAAGAGAGGTGAGTCGGTCATTAGACCTCCGATAATTTCTGGAGTCCAACGTCAGGAGACGTTGGATCGTATCTTCTTGGAGTCAGTCCAGAGTCGGGAGACTTTGGACTCCGGTTTCAAATTATGATACCTTTGCTACTTCTTCTGCGTATCTCTTCCAGACCCGCGGTGCCATCTCCCTGGCACGGGCGGCGATCTCGGCTTCGTCGAGTGTCAACAGCTCGCGGTCTTTCATCAGAACTTTACCACCGACGATCGTCGTGGTGACCATGCCTGGCTGGAAACCAAAGAGAATATGCCATGGCAAATTTTCGGGGGTGAGATGCGTAAAGGGTTGATAATCTACAAAAATGATGTCAGCATAGGCGCCTTCAGTAAGTTGACCAATTTGTGCTGCCGGGAAGAAGTTATTTGCCAGTTCCGCATTGTTGTAAATCGCCATTTGCGTGACGTCATAGCCTCCCATGCGGCGCGGATCACGATGATGAACCTTGTGCAGCAGGTATGCGGCCTTCCATTCTTCCCACATGGCATTGGAGAACCCGTCATTGCCCAGCGCGACCTTGATCCCCATGCGCATCATGGATTCTATCTGTGCCACGCCGACCCCGTTGTTCATGTTCGAGCGCGGCTGGTGTGTGAGCCATGTATCTGTTTCGCAGAGCATCTGCATTTCACGCGCATCAATGTGGACGCCATGCGCCGCGATAGTCTTGGGCCCGAGGATGCCGTGTTTATGCAGGCGGTCGATCACGCGCATCTCGGTCTTTTCCAGGCTGTCGTATTCGTCTGCCTCGTGCTCGGCCACATGGATATGGAAGCCGACATTATCCGGTGCGGCCCTGCGGCAAGCCTGTAACGTGACCCCGGAAAGCGTCAAGCTGGCGTGCAGGCCAAAGGTCCCGGCCAGACGCGGATGTGAATACGCTGCCAGCCGCCTCAGGAACCGGATGTTTTCATTGATCCCACTATTTGCTTTTTCCTGCCCATCCCGGTCCGTCACTTCGTAGCACAGGACCGCGCGCAATCCGGAGCTGTCCACTGCATCGGCGATGCAATCGAGCGAGCCATCGATCGCGTTGGGTGAGGCATGATGATCGATCAGCATGGTCGTGCCATACTTGATGGCATCAACAAGAGAGACCAGGGCCGAGTAGCGAACTGCTTCGAGATCCAACGAGCGGTCGAGGGGCCACCACAGTTTCCTGAGGATCTCCGGAAAGTCTTTGGGTGCAGAACCGGGAATCCCCAGTCCGCGGGCGAAAGCTCCATAGAAATGAGTGTGCGCGCAAATATTCCCGGGCATCACATATTGGCCGCGGGCATCGAGCGTTTTTGCTCTTGGATATTTTTCGGTTAGCCTTCGGTTGGGGCCAATCTCACGGATTCGGTCGCCCTCGAAATAGATGGCGTGGTTTTCCAAGACGCGGTTCGGCGATTCCCAGGTGATGACAGTTGCATTTTTGATCAGCATTTAGCTAAACCCATATTGGCTGGGATGTGAAAGCTTGATTCCGGATGCGCCAATCTCCCAGAGCACATTGTAGGCGGCCTCGCGCAGTTCAGGATCGTCTCGGTACATGGCTGAGTAGATCTGAGCAATGACCCCTTCTGTTGGCGTATTTCTGAGATATGGCAGCGACGCGAGGCGAACTTCGGGATCGTCGCCTTTGAGCGCAAGAAGCAGGATATCTGTGGCGGGTGAGCCGGGAGAAATGCCAACACCCTGTTTGCCGGCGAATTCGATGAGCCACGGCGCTTCAGAGGGGGCCTTGAGCTGACGAGGGATGCGCGGGTTCATGATTGCCTTCAGGTCCAGTACTTCACCGGCAGAATTCCGCACGATCCATTGATCATCATCGATCTGGACCTTCTTGAGGATTTCGACCGCCCAGGGTTCGTTCACGCGGCCCAGGCCATAGACCGCTGCCCGGCGCAGGAGAATATCCTGCAAAGTCACGCCGTCTCTGAGCATGGCGTGGCCTTCGCCCGGATCGTTGGCGAGAGCTTCGGCAGCGGCGCGGCGCAGATCTTCATCCGCATTCAGGAGAGTATGTGCTGCAGATTCGAGCGCATCATTTGTGCCAATGGCAACCAGGGCCATGCAGGCTGCTCTTCGTGCGGAAATGCTTGGGCAGCCCATCACTTGTTCAAGCAAGGGAACCGCTTTGGAATCTCGGACAGCACCACTTCCGAGCGCCGCAAGCTGGACCAGTTCGAAAGTCAGCGTGGACAGGAATTGGCGGAAGAGAGCTCCAACACTGGAATCATTGCTAATAACAAAGGCTGCAATAGCCTGTCCTCGTAAATTGAGGGGCAGACCATCGGTTTGAAGGAGACTGGCGAGGGCGCCGAAGAGTTTGCCGCGCCACGGCGCATTTTTCGGGGCATCGCGCAGCCAGCGCGCGGCCGAAAGCAGTGGCCGATGCATCGGCAGCCGCGACCACTCGATCAAATTCTGCATGATCTTGCTGGCATCGCCGTGAGCCGCATAATAGCGCATGGCCAGGTATTTGCCGGACCAGTCTGGTTGATTGAGCAGGGCGTCCGTGGCGTTGTAGTTGCTGAGTCCGCGGCCTGCAAGAAATCCCTTGAAGACTGGATGAGTGAACCTCATGCGGTTGTTCGGAGAAGTGATGAGCAGTCCGCTGGATGCCATCTTTCCAAGAAGACCCATCGAAGGGGCCGTAACGTTCTTGTCGCGTCGGGCCGCCTTCGCAGGCCCGGTGTCCTCAGCGGGTTTTTCACCTTCAGCAGGTGTTTCGGACTCCTGCTCTTCGAGCGTTTCGAAAGATTTCACCCATTCACGCGCCTTGCGGGGATCGAAAACAGGCTGCTGACTCAAGTCAACCTGCATGGCGAGAGTCTCGAGCGCGGCCAGAGGCGTGTTGACCGGAGCGATGCGCCGAATGTGCGTGGCAATGGCTTCAAGCACATGCGGACCCAGTGCATCCCCTGCGTAGGCGCCCCATGCTTTCAGCGTCAATTCGAGCGGCGTGAGGTTGACGTTGTCTATGCTCAACCATGAATTGAGAAGGACCGGATCCACCTGCTGAGGTCCGCTTTGCGCCCAGGCCTCCACCGCAACATATTGGTTCCACAACTGTCCCCATTGCTCAATGAACCTGGCGCTCTGTTGCGCTGACCAGGTCATCAAAGCCAGGGGAGCAAAGTGCAGACCGATAAGCCCATCCAAATACTCGGGCGCGCCTGTGGTAACGATCAGCGCATTGGGATGAGTATGCAGCAAAAGCTTGAAATAATCCGAGATAGTTTGTTGACCCTCAGGGGAGAGTTCATCGTATCCATCCACCAGCAGAAGTGCATGGCCGCCCTTGAAAGTGTTTTGAATAAAGCCGCCGAGCCGGGGAAGGTCAAGCACAGCGGTGTGCTCGGCCGCCGCGTCGATGATCGGGTTGAGCACATCCCTTTCGTTGGAAACGGGCAGCTTCAAGTCCGCGACGTGCACGAGGAACGGTACTGACTCCTGGTGCTCGCCCAATTTCTCGCTTCGATTGGCGGCCAGAGATGCGAGGTATGCAAGGGCAACCGTCTTGCCGACGCCGGGCTGCCCAATGATGACAATGTTATTGTTCCCGGAGATCGCCTCCGGGAGCGTAATCGTTGGTGCGCGATAAACCGCGGCGAGCTCCGGCCACGCGGGAAGATAAGGCACGGTCTGCGAGATGAGATCTTCAAAAGGTGGAGGCCCCCCCGGCTCGACGATGGTCGGCGGAGGAGCGAGCAGGAGCGGTTCCTGGATGATCTCATCCAGCGCGAAGAGAGGCGCGGCAAGGTGCATGCCCTGAGCCCGGCGGAGCGTAATCCGGCGATGATTCTCTTCAACCGTACTTGTACGGCGCGCCTGGGCGGCTTCCCGTCGTTCCTGCATCCCTGCGCGGACCTCCGCCCAGAGCGGCCGCGCGCGTGAAAGCAGGAGCATGAACACAATGCCGGTGACCAGACCGATAAGGAAAGAGGGTGCGTTCAGGGAAAAGCCAAGATCAGGCATCGAGTGCTTTAGCCGGCATAAAGGATTCGTCCGCACGAAGGACAGCAAACAATTTGTGTGGCGGAACGTGCATTCTGTTGGATGGAAGCAGTAAGCCGGGAACCGCAGGAATCACAAGAGTTATCACTAATCTCTGTCACGGCCACACCGCGTCTTTTCTGGCGCAAGCCCGTGTACATATCAAGCAATTGACTGTCAATGGGCGCAAGGACTGCTTCACGTTCAGAAGCCAATCGTTCCAGGTCTTTGAGCAGGGTCGTCCGGCTATCCAGCAGCTTCTTATGCTCGCCGCCCAGGCGTGACTGCAGGACCTCCAGATCACGGTGGGCCGACTGCAGGTCCTGCTCAGCTTTCTCAACTTCGACCATGGCCTCCAATTCACGTTCCTCCAGGGTCGAGAGGTGGCGCTTGAGTGCCGCGACATCCTTTTGGAGGTCCTGTAATTCCTTCGGGTTGTGAACGGCGCCTCCATACAGGCTGGCTTCCGCCTGCTGGATCTTGATCTGCTGACTGGCGGCCTCGGCCTCGATCAATTGCAGTTCGTGACGAGCGCGGTGATTTTCCTTTTCTGCGTTTTCCACCCGTGTCATGGCAGAGCGTAGCTCGACATCATTTTCCAAAGTCTTGCGAATTGTATCCAGTTGGGCTTGCGCCCGGTCGATCTGGCGATCTACTTGTTGAAGGCGGAAGAGTCCCAGTGATGCGCTCATACGCTGATTATATTACGAAACAAGAAGCGGCCGTCATTGCAAAATTGACAGCCGCTTTGTTCTCGTGCTGGCCGAGTGAGCCGACAGGGGAACGCAGTCGAAGCGCAAACTACTGTTCCGGCACGTTGAAGTAGTTGTACGTGGCCCGGGTCAGGTTGATCACGAGCGGATTGGTCACTTCCCAGATGTTATTGACGGGATGATACGTGTAGATCGTGAGGATGTAGTCGCCGCCGGGCGTGAAGATGATGGCGGCATCGCTGTAGTCATGAACATTATCCTGTGCATCGCGGACGAAGCCATGCTTGTGGGCGACGAGCGTTCCGTCCGGGACGCCGGCCTGGATCAGCGACCCAAACTTATCCTCCGCCAGAAAATCGATCATCAACTGGCAGGTGGCTTTATCCACTTTGCCCGGGAAAGCCGCTGCCAGCGCGCCGCCTCCGTTCTGGGCGCATTGGTAGATGTCGGTTAGCAGCGTGCCAATGTCGGAGGCCGTTGTCTGGGAGTAGGGATCCGGGTCGGTGCTCACATCAAGGCGGGAGTTTGACGGCGTTTCGTGGTTGGGGAGCATGTTGGGCGCGCCAAAGTAGAAGAAGCCGCCGATGTAGGTATCCTGTAGCCCCAGAGTTTTCATATCGTTTGTGACAATGAGAGGTCCCGTGTTTGGGTCCAACATCTTCATCAACGTATCCGCCGCGTCATTGTTGGATTTCTGGAAAATCTCGTCCAGGATGGCGCGGGTGCTGTCATTCAGGTTTGACCCGCGGTTGATGAAGTAGGAGACCATGATCGGTATCTTGATGGTGCTCGACGCAGTGAACGCAATATCGGGAGTAACGCTGATCTCCTGGTTGTTGTTGATCGCAAATTGGATTTCCTGGCCGGTTTGCAAATCTACCATGTAAAGGCTGATCAAACCGTCGAAACCCGAGACCTGGATGATCTGCTTTAGGAGAATCTGGAGGTTATCCAGCGTCGGCCGCGTGGCTACACTTCGGCTGACCGAGAGCGCCACAGACCGGCTGGTCGGCGAACGCAGCGCATCGCTCAGGAGCAGCACGGCGCGGTCGAGGTCGAGAGTCTGCCCGGGTTGGCCGGGCAGGAAATCGGTCCCGCCTGGAACCGGCAGCGCGGCGGTGGGCGGCTGGTCGTAGCGGGCCGAAATCTCATTCTGCAAATATTCGCGCAGGCGTTCCTCTGAGATCGTTGCGCTGAGAGGGATGTCTACGGGCCGAGGGTCGCGATTCCAGAGATAATCCCAGAAGCCACCCCAGAAGGAACCGCCCGTGCGTTCGAGGTCGGCTGCGGCCAACATGGATTCAACATCGGCTTGGAAGCCGACCACGCTCGGATCAATATGGATCACCGCGCTGCCATAGATCACTTCGACAGGAGATGTATAAACCTCCAGCAGGCGCTGGGAGGCCTCCGCCGGAGTCAGCCCGCCAACGGGCACGCCGGCGATGGTCATTCCGATGGGATAGTTATTTCGCTGACGACTGTACCCGATGAGAGAAATGATGATGAGCACGAGCGCCGCGCTCAGAAGCAAGATGGAGATTCCCCGCAAGATAATGTTCGTATTCCGATTTCTCACGCAGCCTCCAGAGCAGGATTCACGTTATCCGGAAATTCACTATCAGAGAACTGAAACTTGGGGTGCGAGCCTGCGCACGCTCACGCCCCAAATTTCGGCATCCGCTAAGAGTAGAACTCGGAAAACCTGATAAAAGTCACAAAAAAAGTATAACACACTCACTCAAGTCACCTGTGCTAGAATACATTTGCCTGTCTGTGGCGTGTCGCGCGGCTGGCACATCCTAAAACGGAAGGGTTGAAATGCTTCGCTCTTTCCTCATCTACCTCTCGAAAGCGGTCTGGGCGCAGAAACTGGTCACCGGCTGGGGTTTTGCCTGGCGCTTTGCATCCCGTTTCATAGCAGGGACAAAACTCGATGACGCCATGCGCGCTGTCCGTGAACTGAATGGCAAGGGGATCAACGTAACGCTCGACCACCTCGGTGAACACACCAATACACCTGAAGAAGCCCAGCAGGCGACCGACGATATCTTCGCCACGCTGGACGCGATCGGCGCGGACTCCTCGGCCTGTGCCAATGTGTCCATCAAGCTGACGCAAATCGGTCTGGGCCTGGACGAGAACCTGTGCGCGCGCAACCTGGAGAGGATCATCGCCCGGGCAAAGACCAACAACACCTTCATCCGTGTTGATATCGAAGATACGCCTTACACGGATAAGACCATCAACATCTATTCTCAAATGCGGCAAAAGGGGTATCAGAACGTTGGCATGGCTGTGCAGGCATACCTCTTCCGCGCTGAAGCGGATACCCGCCGTCTGCTTGAAGACAGGACACCGATCCGTCTGGTCAAGGGAGCGTACCTGGAACCCCCCGACAAGGCCTTTGCCAGGAAAACCGACGTGGATGCAAACTACGATCTGTTGACCAAGTTGCTGATTGATGCCTCTCTTGCCAACGGTTCGAAGGAATCGAGCGATGGACGCGTCCCCCCCATCCCTGCCATTGCGACCCATGATGAAAAGCGGATTGCTTTCGCAAAGGGATATGCGGACAAAGTGGGTCTTCCAAAAGAAGGCATGGAATTTCAAATGCTGTACGGCATCCGCCGCGATTTGCAGGAAGGATTGGCAAAGGAAGGATACCCGGTCCGTGTGTATGTCCCCTTCGGGACGCATTGGTATCCGTATTTCATGCGAAGGCTCGCCGAGCGGCCAGCGAATATCTGGTTCTTCATTTCGAATTTCTTCAAAGGATAGCGGCAAGCACACACGAAAACAGAGATAGGCATGAGCAGCGGACTGGTTCCTACCGGTCCGTTGTTTTTGCTTTACTTCTCAAACATGAAGGAGATCAGCCTGGGCGGCTTGCCCTCGTCGTCTTCGTGCCACCACTCGTGTAATTCTTTCAATGCCAGTCCGTTCTGGCGGGCCGCATCGAGAAAGTCCGATATATGATGGACGTATGCTGGAATTTCAATCCTGCTTTCGGCCCTTTGAAAATTGGCCTTCCTGCCCAGATACTGCCGGAACGGATGCAGCTCGGAGACAAAAAAGAATCCTCCATCACACAGTGTCCGAGATGCTTCTGAAAAGACAAAAGAGATATTTTCGATGTGTTCCAGGACGAGGTTGCATACCACGAGACCCGCTGATTTGTCCGCGCTCGGCCATGGTTCTGACAAATTTGCTGTTGAAAAATGGACATTGTCCGCTGTTACTTTCTGCCTGGCTTTGCTGATCATGCCCTGTGAAAAATCCACCGCGTGGACGGTTGTGCCTATTTGTGCGAGGAAGCCTGTATTCTTGCCGGTTCCACAGCCAATCTCAAGGATTACCTCTGCTTGCAAGCGTTCAAGCGTTTTTCGGGTGATCCTGGCATCCAGATCACGGGTCAGATTCTCATCGTTGTCATAGCTTTGAGACCAGTTGTTGTACGCGTTTTGTATGTTCATGATCCTGCGCAAACTCCCTAATAGTCTTTTCCTACAAGCTCTTGCAGAAACTTCACGCGGGGAAGCAGCGACCACACTGTCAGGAATATGCCTGCCAAAATAATGGTCAGTATGGCGCTGACGAGCCTGTTTCCCAGAATGATCTTTCCGATCAAATAGAAGTCCAAACAGGTTCCTACCATCAATGGGTACATGGACCATAACATGAGACGGGTGGCAATGGAAATGAAGACTTTTGTCATTCCCATGGGCATTGTTTCTCGATGATAGGCCGCGGGCCCCATAACGAGCACCACCGCAACAGCCACGAGCCCGGTCGCAAACAAATGGAGGGTCTGTTCGCCTTGCGTGAGTTTATCAAAGAAGGGATCGTTGAAAACCGCAATCAATTGAAATCCAAAAAGGGTCTGGATACCAGGCAGCACCATGCGACATTCTCCGAGCAGGAATGTCGCTGCCTGCGATAAAGTCAGCTTCTCTTCTGGTTCTCTCATACCAAGCTCCACAGATAAAGTCCGCGAGATAGGGAGGAATACAAGCCGAGACCAGCCATACGATCACGGCTCTTGTAGATGGCGTTATAGAAGAACCTGGGACGGTTCTCTTTTTATCATTAACGGGGATGTTCAGGATATATGCTGTCGGGCGCTGGATGCCTAGTCCATGTGCCACAACCAGCCAAACAGGCCGCTGACAAATTGAATCAGACCGATGGCGATCAAGCCTGTAAAAGCAATGTAGGCGCCACTCGCCCTGGAAGAGAGATACATGGTCCCAATCACCGTCAGCAGGATGCCAACCGCAAGCAAACCGCAACCGGTCCCCATACGGGATTTATATCGTTGTGAAAGTTCATTTCGGACTGCGGGCTGATCCTTGATCTTATTCAGCGTTTGTTTGGTTACACTGTTATCCCATTCATCCACCCAGGCGCGACCTGGATTTCTTGGGTCATAACTCACGATAACTCCCGTGCCGGGGCGATAGAGCGACGTCAGGAGTTGCGCGTTGTAGGGAGTGATATTCGCTTTGCGAGCATAGGGATGCTTGAATGTGTAATCCTTGTTGTTCACCACGTACATCGCTCCGATTTCAGCGAAGTAGTAGGTGGTGTAGCGGCTTCTCATCTCCCGGACTTCTGAAAAGGACACCGCGCCTTCGATTGTGGGCCAATCAGGATGCTTTCTGGGGATCACGGTTTTTGGGGTCTGCCTTTGAACAGCCGGCACTTCAACCGCGGAAGCGACAACTTTTGGCGCCTCGACATGAGGTGCAGGCACATAGTTAGGAGTGATCTGCCGAGGCTGGGCATATCTAGATACAACAGGAGCAGGCATGGGCGGAGGCACGAGCGGCAGCCCTGCTCGTGTCCGCAAAATTTCTAATGCTTTCATTACCTGCGGATGGTCGGGGTTGTGTTCCAGGCAAATTTCCATGACCTTGATCTTGTCGAGGTCGTCGAGGAAGATTTCCGCCTCCCACATCCAGGCCGGGATGTTTTGTGGATTTTCCTGAATAAACGGTTCAAGGATCAATTGGGCTTCGGGTCTTTTCCCCGATTTGATCAAACGGATTGCTTCGGTGAGTGCATCATCGATCATGGAAACCACCTTGGATGAAGTGTGTTGTTGCAGCCCATTCAAGGGCAGTATTCAGAAATTATAAGTCCATCCTTTCCTGGCAACCATGACAATTCCATTTTCGCTTACAATTTCGTTATGCCGCCCCTCGCACTCATCACCGGCGCTGCACATCGACTCGGTAAGGCCTTCGCGCTATCCCTTGCGCGGCAGGGATATGTGCTTTTGCTGCACTATCACGGCGCTGAAGCAGAGGCCTACGAAACCGCCGAAGAAATCCATGAGATGGGCCTGCGGGTCTACCTTGCCCAGGCTGACCTGACCCGACCGGATGAAATTGATGCTCTGCTCGCGACTCTAGACTCTCTGATCTCCTTCGACGCGCAACTTCCAGAAAGCGAGTCGCGAATATCGAATTTCTCCCTGCTTGTCAACTCCGCTGCCGTCATGCCTGTCGGTAAACCGGCGGATCTCTCCGCCGATTCCTGGGACTCCGCGCTTGACCTGAACTTGCGCGCGCCTTTTCTGTTATCACAGGCGGCCGCAAAAAGGATGACGAACGGTGGGCTGATCGTCAATATCACGGATGTCGGCGCGCAGAGAGCATGGAGTCGTTATCCTTCCTATACGGTCAGCAAAGCCGCGCTGGAGTCTCTTACGAAAATGCTGGCACGCGCCTTCGCGCCGAAGATTCGTGTCAATGCAATCGCGCCGGGACTGGTTCTTCAGTCAGATGTCGTTACATCTGAAGAATGGGAGCGCCTCATTAACCGCCTGCCGCTCAAACGCCCGGCCGCGCTGGGTGAAGTCACATCCGCCCTCGAATTCCTCCTCGAAAACGAGTATATTACCGGCCAGACCATCGTTGTGGATGGCGGGTATTCGTTAATCTAAATCAGGTGGACCGGTAGCGAGGAATGGGTTGCTCAGTCACTCGAGGCTCCTCGCTCGTTACTCATCGCTCATGACTGCCAAAAGATTCGTTTTTCCTCTCATTCTCCTTGCCTGTACGATTTTCTACGCGTGGCGTTTTGTCAACTTCACGATACCTCCCTTTGAAGACGCGGCCATGCTGATGCGGTACGCTCAGAATCTGGCGGCAGGTCACGGGATCGTCTGGAACATTGGCGAGCATCCCGTGGACGGTGCGACCGACTTCCTCTTTATGGTTGCATCCGCTGCGCTGATCAAGGTCGGTATCCCTGTTGGACGCGCCGTGCGCGGACTCGGTTTCGCGGCGCATCTCGCCACAGTTTTGCTGGTCTACTTTGTCGACCGGCGGATTCACAAAGCCCCGGAATCCCTGTCATTCTTAAGCGGACTTTATATTGCCGTTGGGACAGGTCTTGCCTACGTGGCTGCCTACTTCGGTACGCCTTTCTTCGCCCTCGCCGCCGCCTCCACCTGGACCTTTGGCCTGCTCCTGATGAAACGAGAGGTTGCTCCCCCGTGGCTTTCTCTTGCCTTTGCCTTGAGTGGACTTGCTGCCGGCCTCATTCGTCCAGAGGGGGTGATTCTCTCATCCCTGATGCTGGTGTCGGTGATTTACATGAGGGGGTGGAAAAAGTCGATTTCGATTGCTGCAATCTTTATTGGAGTCTTCTTGTTGCTGGGCGGCGCATACTTCCTCTGGCACTGGAATTATTTCGGCTACCCGCTGCCGAATCCGTTTTACAGGAAGAGCGGGGGAGGATTGCACTGGGACTCACTGGAGAATTCCCTTCTCAATACTCTGCGGCTGTGCCTTCCATTCCTTATCGTATTCATCTTAGGTTTCCGTTCCAGGGAAACTACAAAACAGACGATTGCTTATCTTCTTCCAGTCATTGGATTTGCCGCGGCGTTCGTATTGATTTCAGATGAGATGAATTACGGCGCACGTTTTCAGTATGCACTTGTCCCCATCGCCGCCATGTCGTGGGCACCGCTCGTGCGCGGACTCAGCTTCTCATGGCCTCAGCAGTTGACAGGCCGGGAGAGAAGCGTTTATCTCATTGCTGCGCTTGCTATCAGTGCGGCAGTCGCCTATTATTCATGGTTTCAGAACTGCTTCCTCGCATCCTACCAGCAGACTTGTTTTACCCCGTACGCGGAAGATGGTCGCTATGACATGGGCAAGCTGCTGGCAGAGTACCGCGGCAAGGGCTATGTCATCGCCACAACGGAAGCGGGACTCCTGCCTTATTATTCGGGGTGGACGGCGATCGACACCTGGGGCCTGAACGACCAGTTCATCGCGCACAACGGCGGCTTGACTGCCGAGTACCTCGACAAATACAAGCCCCAGGTGATCATGTTCCATGATTATTATTCGCCGCTCGTCCCGCCAAAGTTGACGGATACCAACATGGCCCAGCCCTGGTTTCGGATGACGATCACAATGAAAGAATATGCTGAGTCGCATGGATATGTTCTGGCAGCAGTCTTTGGTGATAGCCCCTATGACTCGCATTATTACTATGTTCGCCCCGACTTTGCCGACAGCGAAAGAATCGTAGAGCAGATTTCATCCATGAAGAAATATTATTGGTTCGCGACCGGAAAAAAGGCAATTAATTACGCGGAGATTCAACCGTAGGGACGGTCCTCGCCCTACAGGAGGCTACCATGTCCGAGACCACCGAGCTGGCCGAAAAACTCAAAACAGAAGGCGAGAAATTTGCATCCTACTTTGCCGGTTTAAATGATGACCAATGGCAGGCTGAGGTCTACACCGAAGGCGCCACATGGACCATTCGCAACGTGCTCTCGCACTTCGTCACTTCCGAGCGCGGACTGGTGAGGCTCTTCGAGCAGATCCGTCAGGGTGGGCCCGGCGCCGCGGACGACTTCTCTATTGACAGATACAACGCCCGTCAACAGGAAAAGACACAGAACCTGACGCCTGCCGAGTTACTCCAACAATATAAGTCCGTACGCGCTGATTCAATAGCCTGGGTCTCAGGGCTAAACGACGCAGAGCTTGAAATCCAGGGTCGGCATCCCTGGTTGCAGCAGACGACCCTGCGGGAAATGATCAAGATGCTGTACTTGCACAATCAGTTGCATTATCGAGACATAAAGAAAGCACTGAGCACCCAGGTGAATGAGTAACGAAAACCTGCACCTCCCACTCATTTCTCGTAACTTGTTACTCAATTCTGTGTCACTTACTGATCGCTGAAAACGGACGACTGGTTACTATGAATCTTGCCCCATTCAAACTCGAACGTTACTTCGCAAAATATGAATTCAGCACGGAATTCCTGCTTTGCTCATCGGATTGCGAGTCCATGCCGATCGCGGATTTGCTGGCCCTCGAACCTGGCGCGGCGGAAGAATTCCAGCAAACCTGGCTGGGGTATACCGAATCGCAGGGGAGTCCTTCTCTGCGAAGCGAAATCTGCAAAATCTACGAGACAATTGAGCCAGAAGACATCCTTGTCCACACGGGAGCGGAGGAGGCGATTTTCCTGTTCATGCACGCGATGCTCAAGGAGGGGGATCACGTCATTGTCCACACGCCGAGTTACCAATCCCTGGGCGAAGTGGCGAACAGCATCGGTTGCGATGTAAGTCCCTGGTTGGCGCGCGAAGAAAACGGCTGGGCGCTCGACTTGGATGAACTTCGTCACCTGATGCGGACCAACACCAAAGCCATTATTATCAACACGCCTCATAATCCCACCGGCTATCTAATGTCCCATGACGATTTTCTGGCAGTGAGCAGATTTGCCCAGGAAAACAATCTTCTGCTGTTTTCAGATGAGGTTTACCGCGAATCAGAGTACGACCCCGCGACCCGTCTCCCCGCCGCCTGTGACCTGGGCGAGCACGCCGTCTCACTGGGCGTCACCTCCAAAACCTACGGCCTGGCCGGTCTGCGCATTGGCTGGATCGCCACCAAAAACAGGAGGATTTATAAGAATATGGCCGCGCTCAAGGACTACACCACTATCTGCAATTCGGCCCCGGGCGAATTTCTTGCCGAAGTTGCGATGCGCAACCGCTGGAAACTCGCCGAGCGCAATCTCAGGATCATCAAAGACAACCTTGTCATTATTGATGATCTCTTTGCTCGCCATTCGCATCTCTTTTCCTGGGTTCGACCGCGAGCCGGCTCCATGGCCTTTCCGCGTTTGCTCCAAGGTAATGTAGAAGAATTTTGTGATACGCTTGTAAAGCAAGCAGGTGTCCTGCTTCTTCCCGGCTCTGTCTACGATGACTCGGGAAATCACTTCCGCCTGGGATTGGGAAGGAAGAACCTTCCGCAAGCAGTTCAGAGGTTCGAAGAATTTCTTTCCAAGTGACAACTGTTCTCTGATAACTGATTACTGATGACTAACCTTTTCAAACTCTCCCGTCCTCTCTATGTTCTCCTCGCCGCACTGACCTATATCTTCGGGGCGAGCATTGCGAAGTACCTTGGCAGACCATTCGAGCAAATCCCTTTCTGGCTGGGCCTGACTGGGGTGGTACTGGCGCAAGTCAGTATGGGTCTCCTGGCAGAAGTCTATCGGCCCGAGAACGAGCCAATCGTCGAAAACGAGACTTTGGCCGAGAGAAAAACTGTCCGCGATGCGGCGCTTTATGTTTCGACCGCGTCGCTTGCGGCGATGGCTGTCATCGCCTTTCTGCTCTATCTCAACAACCTGCTCACCTTTCAGGCGCTTGTTTTCCTCGCCTTATCCCTGCTGCTGGTGATTACTTATTCGATTCCTCCTTTTCGGCTGCTCAACCGGGGCCTCGGCGAATTTGTCCTGGCTGTGCATCTGGGATATGTCATTCCATCCATCGGGTTCCTGTTCCAGGCAAAGGATTATCATCGTCTCCTTCTCTCGCTGGCCCTCCCACTGACAGCCTTAAGTCTTGCATACTTTCTGATCCTCAACTTCACCACGTACGCCTCTGACCAGAAGTATCAGCGACATACCATGCTCAGGTTACTCTCCTGGGAGCGGGCAGTGCCATTCCATCACAGCCTGATCCTCGCAGCGTACGTTCTGTTTTTCTCGACCACACTGCTTGGAATTTCCCTCAAGTTGATCTGGCCTGCCTTCCTGACGCTTCCGTTTGCGCTTTTTCAAATCGTTCAGCTGCGCGCAATTGCGCTTGGCAATCGTCCCAACTGGCCCTTGCTCACGGTGACTTCCCTGGCTGTCTTCGGTCTCACTGCCTATTTTCTGACCCTCACGTTCTGGCTCCGCTAGCCTGGCACTGAACGATGCCCGAGTTCCTGACCCTGCTTCCACCCGACGATGCACGCGAAAAACTTCTCTCGCATCTTTCCGTCCCGCTGGTTGATTCGGTTTCGATCGAAGTTTCGTCATCCCTGGGCCGTGTGACTGCGGAGGACATCTACTCACCCCAGCCGTTGCCCGAATTCCAACGCACCACCGTGGATGGATATGCGGTCCGATCTCGTGATACTTTCGGCGCCACGGACTCGCTTCCGGCATACCTGAATTTGATTGGCGAAGTGCCCATGGGAGATTCCCCCTCGTTTGAAATTGACGCAGGTCAGTGTGCATTGATCCACACCGGTGGCATGCTCCCTGGGGGCGCGGATGCGGTCGTGATGTTGGAGTACACGCAGGTTGCGCGTAGGGGCGACCTTTCGCGAAGCACCCTGGAAGGGCACGGCCGCACTGGGGCAGGAGCAGACCCGGTCCCTACGGATGAGATCGAAGTCTTCAAAGCTGCGGCCGATGGCGAGAATGTGATCCGCGTGGGGGAGGATGTTGCGCAGGGACAATTGATCCTGCCGCGGGGCAGTCGGATGCGTCCTGCCGAGATTGGCGGGCTTCTGGGCCTGGGAATCACCTATCTGCGCGTAGTCACGAAGCCGATCGTTGGGCTTATCTCAACCGGTGACGAGGTTGTTGATCCGAGCCAACCCACACGACCCGGCCAGGTGCGCGATATCAACTCCTACACGCTGGGCGCGTTGGTTGAAAAAGCCGGGGGGGAGGCAAAACGCTATGGGGTTTTTAGCGACAGGTTGGAGGTCCTGAGGGAAGCGGCGGCCAAGGCGCTGGTCGAATGTGATGCTGTCATTATCACGGCCGGCTCATCTGCTTCCACCAGAGACATGACCGCTGAAGTCATTCGCACGCTGGGCCGGCCGGGCGTGCTCGTCCACGGAATCAATACTCGTCCCGGCAAACCGACGATCCTTGGTGTGTGCAATGGCAAGGCCGTGATCGGTTTGCCGGGGAATCCCGTCTCTGCCCTGGTGAACGGGTACCTGTTTGTCGTGCCCGTGATTGAGAAGCTGTTAGGTGCGTTGCCGAGACCTCAATCCACGGTGCAGGCGCGCCTCACCGTGAATCTTCCCTCTCAAGCCGGCCGCGAAGATTGGTGGCCGGTGAAATTACAACCCTCTCTCATTGGGAGAGGGCAGGGTGAGGAGTATCTTGCCGAGCCCATCTTTGGCAAATCCAACCTCATATTCACACTTGTATCGGCCGATGGACTATTGCGCATTCATCCGGACGCAACAGGCCTGAGCGCGGGTGAAATGGTGGATGTGGTTTTGATCTTGTAGGGACAGGGTCTAGCCCTGTCGGTTCTACACCAGGACAGCGGCGATGGCTGTCCCTACGATTGCCACGGCAATTTTGCCAGATCCACGTTTCCCCCGCTCAGAATAATTCCCACCTTCAGGTTGCTCAAATCAATCCTGCGTTCCCAGAGAACTGCCACCGCCACGGCTGACGATGGTTCGATCACAATTTTTACGCGTTCCCAGATGAACTTCATTGATTCAATGATTCCTTTTTCGCTCACGGTAACAATTTGTTCCACACGTTCCCGCAGGATCGGAAAGGTCAATGTACCGAGCGATGTGAGCAGACCATCTGCAATCGTCCTGGGGTTTACGGAAGGGACGATTTCTCCGGTATTTAGCGAACGAAAGGCATCATCGGCCATCTCGGGCTCTGCGCCGATGATGCGCATGCCCTTTTTCGTCTCTGCCGCCGCGATCGCTGTCCCGCTCAAAAGCCCACCGCCGCCCACCGGTGCAATGACCACATCCAGCTCCGGGACATCCTCCAGCAGTTCGAGCGCGGCCGTTCCCTGTCCCGCGATGACGCGTTCGTTGTTGTACGGATGGATGACTGTCGCTCCAGTCCGCTCGACAACCTTCGCAAGCGTTGACTCGCGCGCTTCGAGCGTCGGCTCACAAAATGTGATCTGTCCGCCGTAACCGGCCACTGCCTCTTTCTTGACCTTGGGCGCGTTGTCCGGCATGACAATATATGCCGGCACCCCGCGCAGCCTCGCTGCCAGTGCCAGTGCCTGAGCATGGTTGCCCGACGAATGGGTCGCCACGCCTCGATCCGCTTCCCTGGCCGTGAGTGCAAACACGGCGTTCGATGCACCTCGGAACTTGAAGGCGCCCACCTTCTGGAAGTTCTCACATTTGAGAAAAACCCGCGTACCAACCTGCCTGTTGAGGCTCTCGCTGGTCAGCACGGGCGTGCGATGGGCGTGCGATTTGATCCGCATGGCGGCTTCTCGGATATCATCCAGTGTGGGGGGCATGTCTGGATTATAAAACATCTGTTATATTAAGCGCGGATTGGATGGTCGAGCCCGACCTCACCGGATGATTTATTTATTCAAGGAGATAATGGAGCAGGAGATGATCACGAATATAAAAAGGCTGGTACTGGTTTCTATGATTTTCCTGCTCTTTGGCTGTTCTAACCTTGCACCGGGCACAACGGGCGGCATCCCCACGGAAGATCCTTTGCAGATCATGCAGCGAACGGCTGCAGAGACGTCTATTGCACAAACAGCCGTTGCTCCGCCTGCCGTGAGCACAGCCGCTGTGGCTCCTACCGAAGTGCTGCCAGTTTCTGTCCCTCTGGAATTGCTTACTGTTATTTTTCCGGATGGATCGCAGGTAGGATTTACAGCGGACGATCTACGGGCGTTGCCGGAGAGCACGGTCTCGCTGAAAAACAAGGAGCCAGTGACAGGAATCCCGGTCCTGAGCATCCTGGATCAGGCCGGCTGGAGTCGCTATACTGTCAATACCATCTCCATTCAAGGAGTTGGATTGATTAAACTTTCGAAGGCACAGCTTGATGGCAACTTCCTTCTGATCGTCGGGGACAGGAATATTCAGTTTGCTTCCCCCCTGGTCCCCAAAAGAGATTGGCTTTCAGGGGTGACAACCATTGCCCTGTACTAGTGCCGTTTCACTGATCTCTTCAACCAAACGGAGATAATATGAGCAATCAGAATGATGTCAACTGGGTCGAAAAGGATCGCAGGCAGCTGCATCCCGTCTATCATCCAAAGTCACATATGGACCCTCTCGTTATAGAACGCGGGGAGGGCGTCTGGTTATATACGACGGACGGCCAAAAAATCCTGGATGGGATGGCGGGCCTCTGGAACGTCAACGCGGGATATGGAAATGAGGAACTCGCCAGAGCCGCCTATGACCAGATGAAAGTGTTGGCCTTCACCTCCAACTTCGCGGGCATGACGAATCTTCCCTCGATCAAGCTCGCTGACAAGCTGGCAGGATTTGCCTACGAGGGACTGAATACCACTTTTTTCGCCTCCGGCGGATCTGAAGCCAATGACTCGGCCTTCAAGACCGCCCGTTACTACTGGAAGCGAAAAGGGAAGCCCGGGAAATACAAAGTCATCGCTCGTAAAGGTGCTTATCACGGTGTCACGCTGTCAACCACCTTTGCCACCGGTCTCGAAAAATATCACACCATGTTTGGACCCGCGCCGGATGGGTTTGTTCACATCCCGGCGCCGAATCCGTATCGTTTTGACGGTGGCATGAAAGAGGGAGAGACGATCGGCCAGGCTGCGGCGCGCGCACTCGAAGAGGCGATCCTCCACGAAGGTGCGGACACAGTTGCCGCGTTCATCGCGGAACCGGTGATGGGAGTCGGCGGCGTGATCGTCCCGCCGGCTGATTATTTCCCCCTCGTGCGCGCTATTTGCGATAAGCATGAAATCTTGTTCATTGCGGACGAGGTGATCACAGGCTTTGGCCGTACGGGAGAGTGGTTTGCGCTCAAGCACTGGGGCGTCAAGCCGGATATCCTTTCCTTTGCCAAGGCCATTACCAGCGGATATGCCCAACTTGGCGGAATCCAGATCACGGATGAGATCCGCGAGACGATGGAAACTGCGGCGGACAGCGAAGCCTGGATGCACGGTTACACCTACTCGGGTCACGCCATGGCCTGTGCGGTAGGTCTCAAGAACCTGGAAATCATGGAAAAGGAAAATTACCCGGCTCGCGCAAAGGAACTTGGCCAGCGCCTGCTTGACGGTTTAACCACGCTGATGGAATTCCCCTTTGTCGGTGATGTGCGCGGACTGGGTCTGGTGTGTGGAGTGGAGATCGTCTCGAACAAGGATTCCAAACTTGCTGATCCCATGCTGGCGGCGAGGATCTTCAAAGCCGCTCAATCGCGCGGCTTGCGGACTCGTCCGCTGGGGAACGTGCTTGCCTTTGCGCCGCCGATCGCGATCAATGAAGAGGAAGTGGATGAGATCGTGAAGCGCCTCGGCGCCGCGATGGATAGTGTCGCATAGATTTGGGTTTGTGGTATTCATGAGGCGAGGAACGAAAAACATAAGGGAAAACCGCTGAGACACAGCGTTGTATTTTCTCCGTGACGCGGTGTCTCCATGGCGAATAGACTATCATGTCTGTATATTTGCACGATATTCCACTGCCCGAAGCTCAGGCGCGACTCCGACAAGCCCTCGAAGAGTCAAATCTCTGGCGCGTGCTGGGAACGGAAATCATCCCACTTGATGAAAACGCGCTCGGTCGCGTGATCTCTGAACCGGTCTGGGCCAAGGTTTCATCACCGCATTATCATGCTTCTGCGATGGATGGCTTTGCCATCAGGGCGGAGGAGACGATTGGTGCACAACCTACGTCACCCGTCACTCTGTCACTTGTCACTGAGGTAGTTCAAGCCCAATATGTAGATACTGGGGATCCGCTGCCTGAATGGGCGAACGCGGTCATCCCGATCGAGAACGTTGAATCGCTGGATGAGAACAACCAGATCACGCAGGATATTCGCGCCCCTAAGTCAATTCGGATCCGCGCTGCTGTAGCGCCGTGGAGTTATGTGCGGCCGTTGGGAGAGGATATTGTTGCCACGCAGCTTGTCTTGCCTGCGGGTCACATTCTTCGCCCGGTGGATTTGGGCGCGATCGCCGCAGCGGGGCATCAGGAAATCAAAGTTGCCCGCAAGCCAAAAGTGGCCATTCTTCCCACAGGGACTGAGTTGGTCCCAATTGGGTCGAAGCTCAAAGCCGGTGACATCCTCGAATACAACTCCCTGGTCCTTGCGGCACAGGTCAAAGCGATGGGCGGCGAGCCGACGCGTTACCCGATCACCAAAGATGACTTTGACTTGATCTGTCAGCGTGTGCAGGAGGCCGCACAGGAGCATGACCTGGTCCTGCTGAACGCGGGTTCATCTGCTGGCGCGGAAGACTTCTCGGCAAAAGTTGTAGAAAAACTTGGGACGCTGCTGGTCCACGGTGTGGCTGTGCGACCGGGACATCCCGTTATTTTGGGTGTCATTGCAAGGAGCGAAGCGACGAAGCAATCTCCTCGGATGAGCGTAATCCCCATTATTGGCGTCCCGGGCTATCCAGTTTCTGCGGCCTTAACGATGGAGATTTTCGTCGAACCTCTCCTCGCACAATGGCAGGGGCGCAGATCGAATGAACTTCCTATCAAAACAGCAACCCTCACACGCAAGATCGTTTCGCCTCCCGGCGATGATGATTACGTCAGAATCGTTGCGGGGAAGGTAGGGGAGAAGCTCCTTGCAGCGCCGCTATCGCGCGGGGCAGGTGTCATCACCTCCCTTGTCCAGGCTGACGGACTTGCCGTCATTCCTCGCGGCACACAGGGCCTCGAAGCAGGCGAGCAGGTCAAAGTTCATCTGTATCGAAGCCAAGCCGAATTGGAGCGGACGATCTTTTGCATCGGCTCCCATGACCTCACGCTCGATCTGCTTGCACAATTCCTGGCGCAAAAGGACCGAAGGCTGGTCTCGGCCAATGTCGGCTCCCAGGGCGGACTGATCGCGTTGCGTCGCGGTGAAGCTCATTTGGCAGGGTCACATCTGCTCGATACTCAAACCGGCGAATACAACATTTCCTACATCCGCCAATATATGCCGAATATCCCGGTGAAAGTCGTCGCGCTGGTGGGACGGGATCAGGGCCTGATGGTGAAGAAGGGAAACCCAAAGGGTGTGAAAAGCCTGGAAGACCTCAGCCGCGCTGAGCGAAGTCGAAGCGTCCAATTTGTGAACCGACAGCGCGGGGCCGGCACGCGCGTCCTGCTCGATTATCACCTCGGCTTAATGGGGATAGTCCCCGACGCGATTGTCGGCTATACTCAGGAAGAATATACTCATCTTGGTGTTGCCGCGGCAGTCGCCTCAGGACGCGCGGATTGTGGACTGGGGATAGCTGCCGCTGCACAAGCCCTCGATCTGGATTTCATCCCGCTCTTTCAGGAACGCTACGACCTGGTCATCCCGAAGGAACACGCGCAGAGCGACCTGCTCTCGCCTCTTTTTGGAATATTGGCCGGGCGCGAATTCCGAGCGGAAGTATCAAAGCTGACAGGCTACCACGTGTCCGTCATGGGCACTGTAATTTTGGAGGATTGAATGCCGGAAGGTCTAATCATCGACGACAACCGTTCCACGGCCGATGCATTGAAGCAAATGTTGGATGTTCTGGATGTCCCCGCTCGCGTGGCGTATGGCTCCAGTCCGGCGATGGCTGTGCTTGGAAGCAGTGTGCCGCGTTTCGTTTGCCTGGATATTAACATGCCCGGGGTGGACGGGACGGAGATTCTGGCCTATCTGCGCCGTGAGCCTCGCTTACTGAGGGTGCCGGTCATCATCATCACATCCGATGACCAGCCCGAGACGCGGCAGCGCGTCATGCGCGGCGGGGCGCAGGCGCTCTTGATCAAGCCAGCCACGATTGACGGTCTGGAAGCTGCGCTGAGAAAAGCAGGCGTATTGCGATAGGTATTTTTCAAACATAAGGGACACAAAGTCCACGAAGGCTCTCCCTGTGTGCTCTTTGTGTCCTTTGCGTTTAATTCTCTGACGAACAAACGCTTTGATACGAACTTATTTGAATGTCTCCAAAAAACTGACTGCATTCGCTCCCAAATCATCGTTGGCATAGCCACCCTCCATGATGACGGCGGTTGGCAGATTCAGCGCCGCGATCCGGTGCCCAATTTCACTGTATGCTTCGTGAGTTAGCCTGAACTTCCCGAGCGGGTCGCGCTCGAAGGTGTCCATTCCCAACGGAACGACCAGGTATTTAGGCGCAAAATCACGGATGAGTTGCAAAGCTTCGTCCAATGCTGAAAGATAGCGCTGACTGTCGGTTCCCATTGGCAGAGGAAAGTTTTGGTGAAAGCCAAGTCCCGCGCCTGCGCCGGTCTCGTCCGCGTAGCCAATGAAGTGGGGATACTCAAAGTCCGGGTCGCCATGAAGGGAGATGGTCAACACATCCGCGCGTTCGTAGAAAATATCCTGCGTTCCGTTGCCGCAGTGATAGTCAATATCGAGCACAGCCACTTTTCCTTTTTGCAAGAGCCAATTCGCGGCGACCGCGGAATTGTTGATGAAACAATATCCCGCGGCGTAGTCCTTGCCCGCATGATGCCCCGGCGGACGACACAGCCCGAATGCAGTCGATTCGTTTTCTTCGGAGATGGCTCGCGCGGCGCTCAAGGCACAATTCGCAGATGCGAGTGCGGCCTGATACGTCCCTGCTACAAGGCAGGCGGATAAGTCCATCATGTAGTAACCAGCCCTGCCAAGAATGTTGCCTGGTACGCGCGGCTTCCTCCTCAGGGCAAAGGTCGCGGGGAGCAGGACATGAGTCTCAGGCGAGGCACGTACCTCTTCGGACGAGGCCAGCCAATCGGTCCACGCCGAAGCGAGGAAAGCCAGATAATCTTCATCGTGCACCGCGCGGATCGGGTCGAGTCCAAAATCATCCGGCTCGGTCAGTTCAGCCCAGTCTGTTCTTTGGAGCGCGGCCAGGATTCTATCCATGCGGTCTACGTTCTCAAGGTAGGGCGTACGCTGTCCGCCGTCAAACACTTCAAACGGAGGCTGATGTGCGCGGTGTGCTTCGGAGTAAAATATTTTCATGGTGAGACAATTTTACCCGTCAGCGTCGTGGTGATGGAGGAAACATGGAAGTGTTCAAAGCGATCCATTCTCGACATTCAATTGGAAAAGTGAAGCCTGATCCGGTACCGCGTGAGTTGATCGAAAGGTTGTTGGACGCGGGCAATCAGGCGCCCAATCACTACAAAGTCAGACCGTGGCGCTTTTTCGTGTTAACCGGCGACGCGCGCCAGCGACTTGGGGAGGTGATGGCCGATTCTTTTGCCGAGCGTAATCCTGGTCTGCCGCCCGAGGCATTGAACAAGCCCCGCGAAACTCTCCTGCGCGCTCCGGTTGTAATCGTTGTAGGTGTGGATAAGCCCACGGAAAGCAAAGTGCTTGAACCGGAGAATCTATCTGCAGCCTCGGCCGCAATAGAGAACATCCTCCTGGCCGCGCACGCGCTAGGCCTCGGGGCCAAGTGGCGGACCGGCGAATGGGCGCGCGATGCAAAGGTCAAGCAGTTCTTTGGCCTTGCAGAAGATCAGCACATTGCGGGCTTCGTATATGTCGGCTATCCAGATGTGGACACCCCGGCACCGGAACGCCCATCCTTTGAAGATCGAACGGTGTGGATCGATCGGTAAATTTGACGTGCACCTTCTTTTCACGTATAAATAATTCATCAACCCTTTTGAGGCAGAAATGCTCGCTTTGAATTTGTTGTCAGAAGCTGCGGCGGAAGGACCGGATACATCACTCTCGTGGATTCTTCTCATTGGCCTGGGTATTTTCGCTCTGATAATTCTGATCGGGTGGGTTACCAGCTCGATGAAGCAGAATCAGCCGGTGGTCCGCGGTGAAGCGCAAAAACCCCAGGCGAAGAAGTAGCGCAAGATCGAAGGAATAGAAAACGACCACCGTTTCCAGTGGTCGTTTTTTGATCGTGAGTTGTTAGAGCACGAAGTAGCGCGCGATAGCCATGAATGTGACAGCAATGATCAACGCCACAGCCGCGATCGTGGAATAGGTGGCCTGCTGTTTACGCAGGGTCTGCATCTGCGCCATTTGCTCAGGCGTGGGCGGACCCTGGAATTGCGCACCAAGTTTTGCCATATTCGTCGTGACGCGGCCGATCATAACGCCAAACACGAAACCGACTATGGCTGAGATCGCTCCAATCGTAAAACCAAGGCCCGCGCCGGAATGCAGCCAGGGTGAAGTAAAGCCAGCCGAGTCATGCCAGTACAAAAGAGCCCCGGCCGTAACCGTCAGGCCGGCCGCGATGGACATGCGGTTGCTGAACTTCAGGTTGTTCATCAGGTGACCGACGAACTTTTGCCCGGCTTCTGCCGTCGCACCAATGGTTGGACCAATAAAGAAGGTCATCATCAGTGTGCCGCCGACCCAGAAGACACCTCCAACAATGTGAACGATTCGTAACAGCCAGATCCAATAAGTCATTCGTTTCTCCTTTGGTAAAATATTTCATCTCTTAAACACAAGTGGAGTATAGCCGATGCGCGCAATCTATGTCGATAAGAATATTCCTCGCGTATTGCTCACGAAGGCGATCACACCGTTCTGGCCGGGCTTCGTGTGGACGCCTCTCTCCGCAGCGCGCGCGGCTGAATTAGCCGATCCGCCTCTGCCGGGTCCGCGCTGGCTGCGTGTGAAAAACCAGCAATGTGGAATCTGCGCCTCGGACCTGTCTCTGCTTTTTGTGCATGCGGACCCCTCTGTGGCTCCAGCTGCATTACCCGGGCTTTCCCGCTTCTGGCTTGGACATGAAACTGTTTCCGTTGTGACAGAGATCGGCCCCGCTGTGACTCGCTTCCGCGTCGGCGATTGTGTGATGATGGATACACACTTCGCCGGTGCCAACTGCGAGACTCTGGAAATCGAGCCTAAGTGCAGATATTGTGCCGAAGGCGATTACCATTTCTGCATCAACAAATCGGAACCGGGTCCGCGCGGCCAGGGCGGCGGATTTGGCGATTCATTTGTCACGCATGAGTCAGCGGTGTATCCTGTGCCCTCCACTTTGACTCAGGATGAGGCCGTATTAGCCGAACCGATCTCGATTGCGACTCATGCAGTGCTGCGCTTTCCTCCCAAGCCGGGTGACAAGGTATTGGTAATTGGCGCAGGGATCATTGGCCTGTTGACCACCATGGTGGTCAGGGCATTTGTGCCAGAGGCGGAGATTACTGTCCTCGCGCGCTATCCCCATCAACAAGCACTGGCGGAGAAGCTGGGGGCAAATCACATTCTCAAACATGCGGACTATTCTGAGGTCGCCAGACTTGCCGGTGGAAAATACTTCACCGCTGTTTTGAACAAAGGCGTTGTCATTGGCGGCTTTGACGTGGTCTACGATTGCGTCGCCAATCCTGAAACGACGAATCATGCCTTACGCTGGACGCGCGCCGGTGGAACGGTGGAAATGGTCGGATCTCACATGGCGCCCATGCCCAAAGTGGACCTCACGCCGGTGTGGTATCACCAGGTTAACTTGGTTGGCACGTATGGTCATGGCATGAACGAATGGAATGGTTTGCGCAAACATACCTATGAGTGGGTCTTCGATCAATTCAGGCAGGGCAAATTCGATATCGGCGGATTGATCACGCATCGTTTCCCATTGCGCGATTACAAGGAGGCCATCCGTGTCGCGACCTCCAAAGCGAAAGATAAGTCGATCAAGGTCGAGTTCGTGCACGAGAGTTGAAGTCGTAGAAATAGGCTCGACGGTCGAGTAGACACGAGCGTTGGTTGCGAGTGTCATCTCGAGACCACAGCGTTTCAAGATAATTCACATGAGCTCTAACTCTTGGTCTCGATACGGGCTGGGAAGAGCGCCCAACCCTACTCGACCAACGATCATTCTTAATTCTGGAGAGTGAACAATTATGAAGCGAATGGTTTTTGGGGTGGTGGTCATTGGGATGTTTCTGTGCGTTGCGTGTGGTTCGAATGCAGAGAATTCGAGTGCTCAAGTTGAAGCCACGCTCGCACCAGTCCCTCCTGAATTTGCCGGCAAGACGAATCCGTTCGGCCCGGAGGCAGCCGAGGCCGGTGGGGAAATATTCAAGGCGAATTGCGTAAGTTGTCACGGGCCGCAAGGTCACGGTGACGGACCGGCCGCGCAGGCTCTGGACCCGAAGCCGAAGAATCTTGCTGAGCTGCAAAAGACTGCGCCAGACGACTATCTCTTCTGGCGCATCGCAACCGGCAGGCCAGGTACTGCAATGGTAGCGTGGCAGGGTACGCTAACCGATGAGCAGATCTGGCAGGTGATCCGTTTTCTTCACACACTTAACTGAGAAGTAAGTATTTCACAAAGACGACGCATCAATGGACGCGTCGTCTTGTGTCGTTGCGAGGGCAACGCCCGAAGCAATCTCCTGTTTAATAAGCGTCTCCTAGTAAGGAGTGGTTGCTATTCAAGGGGGATTGCTTCGTCGGGCTGTAGCCCTCCTCGCAACCCCGCCTGTGTTCGGCGGGGCAATGACAAAATATATAAGGAGAGAGAATCATGCCCATTGATGCTGGTATTTCTGCACCGGACTTCGAATTATTGGATGATGAAGGCAGACCGCGAAAGCTCTCCGATTTTCGCGGCTCTGATGTTCTGCTCTATTTTTATCCGGCTGATGATACACCGGGCTGCACAAAGGAGGCCTGTCACTTCCGCGATGACTATTCGGCCTATGAAAAAGCAGGGGTTGTGATCCTGGGCGTCAGTCCGGATTCTGTCGCCTCACATGCGAAATTCAAGAAGAAATTCAACCTCCCATTTCCGCTTCTGGCGGATGAGGGCCATGTGATCTGCGACAAATATGGAGTTTGGGGACCCAAAAAGTTGATGGGCAGGGAGTATGAGGGCGTCCTGCGCACCACGTTCCTGATTGATAAGCAGGGCAACATTGCGCGCGTATTCGAACACGTACGGCCCGCGGAGCACAGTGCGGAAGTGCTGGCAGCGATCAGTGCTGCCTAGTCGGCAGGCCGTGAAAGAAATCCAATTCTGAAGCGCCTGCGAGCATTTTGGATGCCTCCTTGTGGTGAAAATCCACAGTGGAGGCATTTTTGTTCAGCGGAATCGGGCCAAAGTCAAAATTGGTGCGTACAATCTGCCCAAAAAATAGTGACAAATTGTAGAAAATTTGGTAAATTAAAGCGGTTTGTGGTTGGGGCGGTTCCCGCTCGAGTTCTATTCTCAGGAGAGAGAGTATGCGACATTTTGTGATTGTGGGAATCCTCGTCATCCTGACGTCCATTCTCACTTATCTGGGGTTGAGTGCGATTGGCTTGATGCCGGTGGAGGCAAGTGCACAGGCGGTGCCCATTGACTGGTTATGGAACTGGGAGATGGTCACCATTTCGTTCCTGTTTTCACTGATCATGGTCCCCCTCGCTTACAGTTTGATTGTCTTCCGCCGCAAAAAAGGGGATATGACGGACGCGGAACACATGGAAGGCAACTATGCCCTGGAGATCACCTGGACGATCATCCCGCTGATGCTCGTCCTTGTGTTCGCGTATTTGGGCTCCTACTCTTTGGGACTGACGCGCCGGGCTGATCCGAATGCAATGATCATCAAGGTAAAAGCGCAGCAATGGAGCTGGACCTTTGACTACCCCGATTATGGATTCACATCCAACGAGCTTCACCTGCCGGTCAACAAACAGGTGGTGCTGCAAATGGAGTCGGCCGATGTCATCCACTCATTCTGGGTGCCGGAATTCCGCGTCAAGCAGGACGTTGTGCCCGGCCGCGTAACCGAATACCGGATCACGCCTACGCTGATTGGCCCTTATAAAGTCCGTTGCTCGGAGATGTGTGGTACCTCCCACGCTTATATGGAAGCCCCGGTGATCGTGAACGCGCAGGCAGACTTCGATTCGTGGGTCTCAGCTCAAAAGGAAGCCGCGGCCGCGGCTTCTCTTACGCCTGAAGGCCATGGTCAGCAGCTGGTCCTGGCGAATGGATGCCGGGGCTGTCACACGATCGATGGCTCCGTGCTGACCGGACCCTCCTGGCTGCACATGTATGGCAATCCTGTTGAACTCTCGAATGGCACGACGGTCATCGCTGATGATGCCTATCTTAAGGAGTCAATTCTTGACCCGAAGGCCAAGGAAGTGAAAGGCTTTGCGCCAACGGTCATGCCACCTTTTAAATTCACTGATCAGGAAATCGCGGATATTATCGCGTACCTGAAGACGTTGAAATAACTCGCGGAAGGAAGAGAATATGCGTAATATCAAACCTGTCTGGCGTGGATTACTGTTGTTCGTCGGATTTGGCGTGATCGGCTACGGTATTGGTCTGGTGCTGGGCTTGCTGGTCAACCACACACTGCAGTTTACAGGCTCCGTGCCTTCAGTGTTTACCCTGTTGTTCGCCTTTACGGCCTTTTTCCTGGGCGTGTATGGTTACCGCGGCATCACTCGCGGCCTCACCTGGCAAGTCATAGGAACGCTGGTTGGCGGCTTCTTCATCGTGCTGATGCGCTGGCTCCTGCCGATCCTGATGCCTGCCAAACTTCAACCGATGCCTCTCTTCGGTGAGTTCTTCTTCACGGAGCCCTCGTGGGTCTTCGGCTGTCTCGTGGGTGTGCTTTCATTTCTTGCCGGCGTTGGCGTCGTGGATGATTGGTTCAAGTGGGCACGCGGGATAGAAACCCCGGAACACCACGCTGATAAGCCCGGTTGGGAAAAATATCTTGGCGTTTCGCTCGACCACAAGGTGATCGGCGTGCAGTATACGGTGACTGCGCTGCTGCTGATCGCCATTGGCGGGCTGTTTGCGATGATCTTCCGGACGGAGTTGGCAGAGTCAGGGTTGCAGTTCCTGACGACGAATCTAAATCTGTTCGATCAAAACGGACCGAAGCTGTACAACACGTTGATGTCTTTGCATGGGATGATCATGATCGTGTCCATTCTGCTGGGCGTCTCTGGCGTGATCAACTACGTGGTGCCGCTCCTGCTTGGCGCACAGGATATGGCCTTCCCCCGCCTCAACGCCTTCTCCTTCTGGATTGCCGTCCCGGCCGCAGTGCTCCTGCTTATGAGCCTGTTCCTCGGCGGCTTCGATACAGGTTGGACGGGCTATCCGCCATTGTCTGCGCGGGCCCCGGTGGGTATGCAGATGTTCTTCCTGGGTGTTTTCAGCGCGGGGTGGTCCTCCATCCTTGGCGCATTGAACGTGCTAGCAACGGTCATCCGCATGCGAGCGAAAGGCATGACCGCTTTCCGCCTGCCGATCTTTGTCTGGGCAGCGGTAGCCACCTCGCTGATCGCATTGACCGCCACCCAGCTTATCGGTCTCTCCTTCCAGTTGGTGATGTTCCAGCGTCTGTTTGGCATGGGATTCTTTGATCCCGCTAAAGGCGGCAATCCCATTCTGTATCAGCATCTGTTCTGGTTTTACTCACATCCAGCGGTGTATGTGTTTGTCCTTCCGGGCCTGGGCGTGATCTCTGAACTTCTCCCGGTATTTGTACGCAAGCCGTTGTTCGGTTATCGCTGGGTGGCGATGTCCTCGCTCGGTATCGCGTTGGTCGGCTTCCTGGTCTGGGCGCATCATATGTTCGTCTCCGGCATGAACGAATACCTGCGCGTTCCGTTTATGTACAGTACACTGCTTGTGGCAGTGCCGACCGGTGTGAAGTTCTTCTCCTGGGTTGCGACTCTGTGGAAGGGTAAGATCGAGACGCCGACCCCGATGTTGTTCGTGCTGGGTGGGATTATTGTGTTCCTGCTCGGCGGTCTTTCGGGACCTCCGAATGGTACCGTCTCGACGGATCTTCACCTTCACGATACCTATTTCATCGTGGGCCACTTCCATGACACGATCTTTGGAGGCTTTGTCTTTCCGTTCTTTGCCGCACTCTATTACTGGTTCCCCAAAGCGACCGGCCGGCGCATGAACGAGACGCTTGGGAAGATCCACTTCTGGCTGATGACGCCGTCGTTCCTGGTCCTGACCCTCCTGATGATGCGTGTCGGCTTGATCGGTATGCGCCGCCGCATCGCAGACTATGATCCCGCGCTCGGCATCGATACCTATCATCTCGTCATGACCATCTCCGGCTTCCTGATCGCTCTTTCGGTGTTGATCTTCTTCTACAACTTCTTCAACAGCATCAAAAATGGTGAAAAGGCAGAGGGGAATGTCTGGCGTTCACGTTCGCCCGAATGGCAGGTCCCTTCGCCTATGCCGCCGCACAACTATGACTATCCCTTTGAAGTCGTCGGAGAACCGTATGACTACGGCCTGGCCGATTCAAAGTATGTCGAATTCATAAAAACCAAAGAAGCAGAACACGTCAAAACACCTCATGGGTAGGAGAACATGGCTCATACATTAGATAAGCTGTCCGAGATGCGTCAGGGGATTCTCATCTTTGTCTATCTGGCAGTGCTGACTGCCCTCGAGTTCTTTGTCGCGGTGCAATTCGTCGCAGTCGCCATTCTGATTGTGGTAGCGCTTGTCAAGGCTGCGCTGGTTGGCTACTATTACATGCACATTTACAAGTTGAACGAATCGCAGCCTGACGAGCACCGTGAATCATACGAATACAAGACCCTCACGAATCGCATCGGGCTCTGGCTGTTCCTGCTTTCCGATTCATTCGTTTTTGGCGGCTTAATGGTCGCCCGCATCAATCTACTGGCGCTGACTCGTCCAGCGCTGAATCAGTACCTCGGTCTGGGTGTGACTGTTGTTCTGCTGGTCTCATCCTTCTTCATGAACCGCGGTGAGACTGCGATGGCGCACGGGGACCGGCAGGGGTTCCTCAGGAATACTCTCGTCACCTTTGGCTTGGGGCTCGCCTTCCTGCTCGGAGTTGTGGGTGTTGAATGGCCCTCTGCTGCGCGCGAGGGGCTGGTTGCCAGTTTTGGGAACCCAACCTCCGGTCCAATGGGAGCGGTCTTCTATATGATGACCGGCATGCATGCCTTCCACGTGTTGACCGGCCTCATTTTCCTGGGAGTGATCTGGATGAACGGCCGGAAGGGCCTGTACACGGCTGAGAAACACTGGGCTGTGGAAGCTGCGGCCGTTTACTGGCACTTTGTGGATGTGGTATGGATTTTCTTCTATCCCGCACTTTACCTGATCGGCAAACTGGTGGGTTGAGTTCTATTTTGCCAGTGGAGTTGGCGATCCTGTGTGATGCTGGCCTTGCACCGGAATTGCTGAACGAAGTGAATAATGTTTGGATGAATCGGGGCGGCCAGCAGGTCGCCCCGATTTGGAGTGTAAGTACAAATGGATAAAAAGCTTCTTTGGGTTGGCCTTGGTTCACTGCTGGTGATCGCCATTGCAGTGGCGGCCAACTTTTTCTTTGAGAAACCAGCCAGTTTTCGTGGTACCTCCTACGCCGAACCCTATCCTGCTGCCCCTCAGATCGAATTGACTAAGGCCAGCGGCGAGACATTTCGCTTGAGCGACCAAAAAGGTAAGGTGGTTCTGCTGTTTTTCGGCTACACCTCCTGCCCGGATGTCTGCCCGACCACCATGGCCGAACTGAAGCAAGTGGTCGATCAATTAGGCAGTAAAGCGAATTCAGTGGAGGTTGTATTCGCCTCGGTCGATCCGGAACGTGATACTCCACAGGTGATCCAGAAATATGCCGATCACTTCAATCCCTCGTTCGTTGGTTTGAGCGGCCCCATGGATAAAATGCAGGCGCTCTGGGACGCATATGGTATTTTCCGTGAGAAAGTTCCCCTGCAAAACTCGGCGGTAGGATATACCATCAATCACACAGCGCGCATTACTTTGATTGATCAGCAAGGCAACATGCGCCTCTCGTATGGCATCGATACCCCCGTGGATAATATCGTTCATGATATCAAGCTCCTGCTGCGATAAGAGCAAACAGCCTCTTCGCCCGTTAAAAGAATCAGGTTAGACGTATGCCTCCTGCACCTCTCATCGTAAAACGCATCCTGTACTCTCTTCTGATCGGCATAGCGATCAGTGCCCTGTTTACCGAACTGTCGTTTCTGGTCTTGAAGCAGACTGCGCGCCCGCCGCAAACGATCGAGCTGACCATTCCCGCGGGGACGGCGGAAAGTGTGGCGCGCGGTGAACAACCGCCCACGCTTCCGGATAACATGGTCTTCGTTGTAGGTGATGTGCTGTTGGTCAAAAACCAGGATGCGGTGGCTCATCAACTGGGTCCGCTGTGGATTCCCGCCGGCGCCTCCGGGCAGCTCTCGCTTTCCCAGGTGGAAAATGTCGCCTTCGAATGCTCATTCCAGCCGAGCAAATATCTCGGTCTGGATGTCCGCGAGCCGCTCACGCTCAGCACGCGGGTCTACGGAATTATCTATGCCGGTCTCCCACTGGGCTTATTGATCGCGGTCTACAGCCTCGGGGCGCCATCCAGGAAAAAGGGACAAAATGCTCCTGCGAAAAATATTCAGCCGTAAATGGCTGATCACCACTGCCCTTGTCCTGCTTGGCGCAGCGCTTTGCATTCGTCTGGGTATCTGGCAGCTGGATCGTCTAAAACAACGCCGTATCTTCAACGCTCAGGTCACAACCATGCGTGCCCTGCCTCCATTGGATCTCAATGCCGATCAACCGCAGGTTTTGACTTCAATGGAGTGGCGGCGGGTCACGGTCAGCGGGACGTATGATTTTGCAAATCAGATCGCTTTGCGGAATCAGTACAATGGCAACCAGTACGGCTTCCATTTGGTGACACCGCTTCGTCTATCGGACGGGAGGGCTGTCCTCGTTGATCGCGGCTGGATTCCCCCAGATGAAAATTCCACGCCCGCAGACTGGCGTAAATATGACGAGCCGGCGCAGGCGACCGTCACGGGGCAGATCCGGCTTGGGCGCAGCCGACCGGATTTCGGCGGAGTCGCAGATGCGCTGCCGCTAAACGGGGAAAAGCTGATGATGTGGAATAACCCTAATGTGGAGGGAATCTCCGGGCAGAGTCCTTATCCATTGCTGCCGATCTACATTCAGCCGAACGTTGATCCTTCTGACACTGTCCCCCCGATTCCCTTCCAGCCGACAGTTGACCTGACCGAGGGCCCTCATATGGGTTACGCCTTGCAGTGGTTTACGTTTTCTCTTATTTTGCTGGCTGGCTATCCGTTCTATTTGCGAAAACAGGAAATGTGAGTGAACATGAAATACTCTTTGAGATCATCGTTCTCGCGCTGGACGCTGGCGCTGCTTATCTCAGTCTTTGCTCTGACGATTGCGGGCCGTGTGGTGGCGGTGACCGGAGCGTGGGCGGTCTGCCCCGGCTGGCCAGTGTGTGTGCCGACCGCACCTTTTGGCTGGTTGAAACTCTTGCATATGGCGCTCGCGGGCATTGCCGCGCTCATCATGGCGTGGACCTTGCGCAAGGCCTGGCGTGAGCAGCGGGACCACCGGCTGATCCTTCCGCTGACCACGGTCACGGCTGTGCTGTTCCTTGGGCAGGCTTTCGTCGGCGCACTCCAGGTGACACGTTCATTTGCGCTTCACCTGGTGGTCTTGCATAGTCTCACGGCCATTTCCTTGTGGATCTCGCTTTGTATGCTGGTTTTCGTTTCGGGTTTGTCCGGCATTGCCAACCTTCACTCCACCTCAGTATCGACCGAATTGCCGAAGTTGGATTTGCGTCAGCGCCTCAAGGATTTCCTGGTCCTCTCGAAGCCGGTGATCGTGCTCCTTCTGCTCGTGACAACTTACGGCGGCCTGGTGGCTGGCAGCCGTGCCTGGCCCTCTGCTCAACTCACATTTTGGACTCTGCTGGGCGGAGCTCTCGCTGCCGCCGGTTCCAGCGCGCTCAATCAATACATCGACCGTGAACTGGACAAGCACATGCAGCGAACTGCGAAGAGACCGCTGGCGGATGGGCGTTTGACGGCTGCAGAGGGCCTATCGTACGGATTAGCCCTGTGCTTGCTCAGCTATTACGTGATGGCGGGCTTTGTCAATTTGACGGCGGCGCTGCTTTCGCTGACAGGGATCTTCTATTACGTGCTCTTCTACAGCGTGTGGCTGAAGAAAGCGACCGTGCAAAATATCGTTATCGGTGGAGGCGCGGGCGCGATCCCGCCAATGGTGGGCTGGGCCGCGGCCACCGGTCATCTCGGGCTGGCCGCGTGGATCCTTTTTGCCATCGTTTTCATGTGGACTCCGCCGCATTTCTGGGCACTCGCCATTGTGCGCAAGAATGATTATGCGCGAGCTGGTGTTCCTATGCTGCCTGTCGTGCGTGGGGAGGAAGAGACCCGCAAACAAATCCTGATCTATACAGTGGAGTTGATCGCGGTCACGTTCTTGCTGCCGATCTTCAATCTCGCGGGGCTGATCTACCTGATCTCGGCCATCGTGCTTGGATTAGGTCTGTTGTATGCAGCCTGGCGTGTCTGGAGGGTGGGAGGCAATAAAGTGGCCTGGACCATGTACCGATGGTCCAGCATGTACCTGGCATTCATATTCCTCGCCATTGTGATCGATGCGGTGCTATAAGAAAGCAAAAGCCCTTCGATGTCGAGTTCGAAGGGCTTTTGCTTTGTTCTTAGCGTTGGACCACTTTGATCTCGTGGATCTTGCAGTCCATGAAAACCTGCACAACCTTGGGGTCGAGATGGGTCCCGCTCAGCTCACGGATGTGCTGAAGTGTCTTCTTTGGCGACCAGGCCGGGCGATAAGGGCGGTCGGCTCGCAAGGCATCCCAAATGTCGACCACCGCAAAGATCCGCGCTGCCAGAGGGATCTGTTCCCTTTTCAATCCGTGCGGATAGCCGGTTCCATCCCATTTTTCGTGATGATAGCGCGGAATATCCAGGGCATTGTGCAGGTATTGGATTCGCGAGAGTAATTCATAGGCAAGCTGCGGATGCTGTTTCATCCGGGTCCATTCATCCTCGGTCAGGGGGCCCGGCTTTAACAGAATGGCATCCGGAATTCCCATTTTGCCAATATCGTGTAACAGCGCCCCCCAGCGGATATTGGTCAGTTCTTCACCACTGAAACCGAACTCGCGCGCCAGCGCAATCGTCAATTCAGTGACGCGCCGGGTATGACCTTCAGTCTCTTTATCGCGCATGTCGAGTGCTCGTGACCAGCCCTCGATGGTGGCGTCATAGGCATGGGCCAGCTCAATATTGGAGCGCTGCAAACCATCGAAGAGCTGGATGTTATCAATGGCAACGGCGGCCTGACCGGCGAGCGTGTCCAGGTAATCCAGCCACTCCGCGTCCGGGGAAAGGTGGCCGCGGTGATAAACCTCCAGCACGCCTCGCAGCTGTCCCTTTGACACGAGCGGCAGGCCGTAGTATTCAGTGAAGTGAAGTTCGTGCAGCGGGTTGTGGGTGCCGGAAGATGTCTGAAACTCGTTGAGATCCAGGTGGATCGTCTTTCGTTCCATAGCGACTTGACCGGCCAATTCGGCCCCTAGAGGAACATGAAAATCAGGCATCTGTGGTTGCTGGAATCCACGCGTGGCGTAATACTCCAGTGTAAGCGTATGTGGGCTAAAGAGCAGTACGGCCGCGGCATCCAACTGTAGCTGTTCGGTTACGTGGATCAGCAGGCGATTCAGGGTGAGGCGCAGATCAAGACTGGATGCTATGACGCGGTCAATATCGCGCAGCGCGGTAATGCGCTTGAGCTGCTGCTGTATCCGTTCGTCCGCATGTTTGCGGTCTGTGACATCCGAAAACGTGACGGCGCAAATCCCTTTCTCCGGGCAGAAGGCGTTCCCCTCGAAATACTTTTGATTCAGCGGCGAGTAAATTTCATAACGTGCTGATGTACCTTCGAGCGCAACCGGGCCAAAGACTGAAAGCCACTGCTTCAGTTCTGCCGGCGGCAGAAACCCACTGGCCTTTTTGCCAATCACACTTTCTTTTGACACACCAACGAGGCGCTCGAAGGAGCTGTTGGCATCCAGCGTAACGTAATCCACAGGTTTGCCGTCCTCGAGGATGACCTGCTGCAAGGCACACCCCGCCAGCATCTCGGAGAACAGCTTCCGGTATTTCTCCTCGCTGCTTCGCAGGGCCTCCTCGGCTTGCTTGCGATCGGTGATATCCATGATCGAAACGATGACCCGGGAAAGGTCTTCTTCATGGCCCGGCGCCACGGACCAGTTGACGTCGACGTTGATCAGACTTTTATCGAGCTTTCTGTCAACGCCCTCCCATCTGAACCTTGTTTGACCTGCAGCCAGATCTGCGAGTTGGTGGGTAAAGTGCTCGAAAGCATCTCCCTCGAGAATTTCGCCCAGGTTTGTCAGGAGTTCTTCTTTGCTGGTTGCACCATACTGTCGCAATGTGGCGTTGTTCACGTCGATCACTCTTGCGAGCGCTGCGCACTCAGTGACTAATTTTGGATGCATCGAAAGATACAAATGGAAATCTGTCACTCCATCCTTCCGAAGAGCATCCAGTCTCTGTTTTATTGCCGAAAAATCCTCTTCGCGCAGCGCGATCGGAGAATTTTCAAAGAGGCCACGATATCGTGCTTCGCTTTCCTTGATTGCAGATTCCGTCTGCCTGCTCTTGGTAATGTCAACGATCGAGATGAGAACCCGGGACAGATCGTTTTCGTGACCTGGAGCAACTGTCCACTTCATGCTCACGTCCAGCCGGTTGCCTTTGTGGGTGTAGTTAACTCCTTCCCAGCGGAAATGTGTTCGGCCCGCGGCAATGTTTTCCAATTCTGTGATGAAGCCTCCATGAGCATCTTTGCCAAACACAGTACCGAGGTTGGTCAGCAGTTCGGCTTTGCTTGTTACCTGCTGAAGTTCCATGGTAGCCTTGTTTACATCCAGTACCTTCACCAGCCGGATGAATTCCATCACGGCTGCTGGATTCGCCTGGAAATAGGCCCGTATGTCGGTAACGCCGGCCTCTCGCAGAGCATCCAGGCGGAGCTTGACCTCGGAGAAGTCTTCCTCCCAGAGGGAGATCGGGGAATCCTCGAACAAACCGCGATACCTGTTTTCACTAATCCGAAGCTCATCGGCCGCCTGTTTGCTCAGCGTGATATCTTCGATCGAACCCTCGAAATACGCGATCTTTCCCTCTGTATCCCTTACCACGCGGGCATTCTCAGATACCCACATCAGCCGACCATCTTTGCGGCGAACCTGATACTCAAAGCCATATACTTCGCCTCGATCCTGCAGAGCGCGCACGTACTGATCGCGGACGGACGGCTCTGCGTAGATCTGACGGGCAATATCCTCGATGCTCTCGATCAATTCCTGAGGTGATGTATAACCCCACATCCTTGCCAGCGCAGGGTTGGCCGTGATGAACTGGCCGTGCGGCGTGGACTGAAAGATTCCTTCCACAGCTCCATCAAAAATGGCGTGATATCTCTCCTCGGCTGCCTTCAGGGCCTGCTCGGCGAGTTTGCGCTCTGACCGGTCCATCGACAGCACGAATAAGCCTTCCGGTATCGGCTGAATGCTGAGTTCAAAAGAACGAGTCGACCCATCCGGTAAGGCTAATTCGGTTTCCACGTGACCTGGCACCCGCTCAGTCATACAGTAATGGATTACCCGCGACAACTCCGTTCCTTCAATACCTGGATAGACTTCCTTCACGGTCCGCATGAGCAATTGCTCCGGGCGGCCACCGAGCTGTCTGGCCGCGGCGTCATTCACATAGATGTAGCGCCAGTCAAAATCAATAATCTGACAGCCCTCGATCAGCCGGTTGAGCGAAGTGCGGAAGCGTGTTTCGCTCTCACGCAGATTCCTTTCAGCCTCTTTCCTCTCCGTAATATCGCGCGACACGCCGTGGACTTCCAGATGTCCGTTTTCCGGGTTTATCATGAAATGACTGTGAGTCTCCACCCAGACCGTGTCACCATTCCTACACGGCTGTTCGAGATCATCCTTATACGATTTGCCTGATCCCGTGAGGAATTCATCAATCCGAGGCGGCAGACTGTCCATCAGCTTTTGCCAGGAAGCGGTTGTCAGCGACTCTTGGGCCGACTGTTCCAGTGCTTCCTGCACCGAGTAGCCTCTCAGCCGCTCAACCGAAGGGCTGATGTACCGGAAGCGCCCGTTTTCGGTATCCAGGATCCAGATGACATCCAAGGCATTATCCGCCAACAAGTGGTAAAGGTTTTCACTCTTGCGGAGGTCTGTTTCAACCTTTGTGAAGGCCAGAAGATCCCGATGAGCCACGAAGTATATCAAGGCGGCACTCAGCAGGACGAAGGCGATACCTTTGTACTGGCCCAGGCGAGAAAATGTGGCAATATCTGGCGCCCATCTTTCCAGAAGATAATCACTGGTAATAATCCAGACTGCCCCAAATAAGAGGTAGGTAAATGCAATTCTCAAGTCCAGTGAGATACGGGGAATTCTCATAGTCAATCTCCAATTGGAGATTATAGGTGAGAAGGCGCCGCTGTGACCTTAGAGCTATTTTGCAATCCCCTAAAAAGACGCTCTACCGTCGGGAATCCGCCACCAACGGTCCCGGATCGCCTATTGAGTCCTCAATCTTTTCCAGAGGCTAACGTTCTGAGCTTGATACACAAGCGTATAGTCACCGGATCGCGCCAGACTTTCATTCAAGGGAGAGAAATCCAAATCTGTCTGGATGTAAATGTAATCGAATTGCGTCGTGGTTTTGTCGGCCCACTCCTGTATGCATTCCACGGTCTGATCGGCACAGGCCTGCAAGGTCGAGTAGCGCTCGATCCTTTGGGCAAATTGCCCGTCGTGTAGCCATTCGTATCCAAAGACCGTGGCAGTGCTGCGGCGTTCGGTCAGAGCAGGGAACCAATCGGAGGCAGGATCGCGAAGAGGCAGCTCTCCGGTGATGAGGACAAAGGAGGCATCTTCCGGCGTGTTCTGACCGATCCAGGTCATCGCCTCTTTCTGGGACCCGGTGAGGGTGGCGCCCTCATAAATTCTCGCCGCTGAAAAATAGCCTGCCACTAAAAGATACAGGACGATAAAGATGAGGAAGGCTCGGGCCGCTCCACTTTTGAGAAGGACGATCAACTGGTCGCTTTTATCGCGGCTGAACGCTGGCAGAACGATCTCAACCAGTCCCTGACTGGCGAGCAGGAGAAGAGGAATCAGCAGGTAGAGAGGTCCACTGCGCGGATCAAGGATATAGGGCAGCACTATCCAAACCGGGAGAAGGTATTTTCTTTGCGCGAGACTTCTGAATGCTCCAAGCAAGCCGAAGAATGCAATGAACGGCAGAAAAGGCTCCTCGGTAACCATGAATTGAAATAAAGCGACCGGCCGCGCTAACAGTGAGTTGCTGTTGCTTGAGGCGGCAGCCCAGATAGCCACAAAAGGGTCAAGTCCGTGTCTGGTTATGATAGTAATCCACCATGGTGAAACGAGGAGCAAAATCAGTGCGGCAGAGGCGAGCGAGAGAAGAAGTCCTTTGCGGGAGCGGTCAAGAAATAGATAAAGAATAAGAACGGCCAGCGCGGTCTGGGGAATGGCCTCGGGGTGGGTCAGGATGGTCAACGCGGCCCAAATTGAGGTCCAGAAAAGGTAGCGGGTGGTGTGGGACCGAAACAATCTCACGGCGTAGTAAATTGTCAGCAGCGCGAAGAGGAATCCAAAGGCGCGCGTGATCCCGCCACCCATGATCTGCCATCCAAAGATTCGTTGTGCGAACGCGTATAGGAGCGCGGCCAGCGCAGCCGAAGTCTTCGAGGGCAGGAACTCCTTAGCGAGCAAATAAAAAACTGGGATGGCTGCCGCGCTGACTAGTGGCGGAACGAGGCGCAGAATCAGGAGCAAATCAACGTGTGTGAGGTCTGAAAGAAGACCGGCGATATAAAACCCAAGCGGGGGATAGGCGAACGGGATTTGCGCGTGGTTGTAACTGGTGAAAGCGGGCAGGGCATAACGATTGGCTTGCAGGTCGCGGATCATCGCGTAAAAGAGGCCGCCATCGTTGAGAGGAAAAGATGAAATCAACGGAAATGCGAGGCGCAGCAACAACCCCATCAAGGTGGCAAAGAATACGATCAAAACTGCCAGTTCATCTTCGGTAAGTTGTTTAGTGCGAGATGACTTCATAGATTTTTACTGCCTTGTTCTCATAAACAAGCTGCATGGAATTGATGGGTTGGAATGATGCTGAGACTTCCTTTTCATGAGGCCCATAAATGACCCAGTGGATCTTGTTTTGTGTCAGCCATTCGGGTGGAAGTTTGTCATTGTAGAAATCGCCAACTCTGGCACCTTTGGCTTGATAATGGAGCGTTTCGAACAAATGACCGAGATACACGGGTCGCCCAATGCGGATCGCGGCCCATTGACTGGTTTGTTCGGTCGCGAGAATCATGTCGTCTGGACCTGAATTGTTATTCAGCCAATCGAGGGCAAGAGTGAGCGAATGTGGCTCGTAGAATTCCGAGTCCACGTTGTTGTAAAGAAACAGGGCATCGCCCAGGCTGACTTTGATTGAAGTGATCATCGAAAGTAGGAGCAACATAAAGGGAATCAGATTCCGCCGTGCTGAGAGCCAGCGTGACCCCTTCTTTTGCAGGTAGGGAAAGAGTGTTTCCTTCAGGCCGAATGCTCCGAGAACACTCAAGGGGATGACAAAGCCATGTAAAAAGCGCAGTTGGATGGCAAGGGGGCTGTATGCCAGAATAAGCGCCCCAACCAGCCAGAGAAGGAGTCCAAGCGTGAGCCAGTTCTTGAGCTTGAGTACAGCGAAGACACCTGCCGGCAGGATGAGCCACAGCAAGCCATAGCCCCAGAGCAGACCCGAAATCGGCGGCGTGGGAATGGAGTTTTGAGCCGTGAATTGTGCCCAGAATGGATCGAGGGCCAGGGAATGGATGTTGATGAAAAGCTGGGGGAATTGAGTCAGGCCAATAACCAGCAAGCCAATGAGGGCACGGTGCGCGGGTCGCTTCTGGTTCCACATGAAGCCGATGAGTGTGCCGGCCATAGCGAAGTCTGCAAGAACGTAGGCAATTGGATTAATGAATTGTGTGAAAATGCCGAGCAGAATAATGCCAATCAGGTATCTGATTCTTGGCTGCTTGAGGTACAGGATAAACAGCGAGATCGATAGCAGGATCGCTGCTGTTGTGGCCGAATAATGCGGAAATGTCGCCAGTCCGAAGAAAACGTATCCGTCTGCAAACAGGATGTCCAATGGGCGCGACCACGGAGCCAAAATAGCCTGAAGCCAGCCTGCACCGGCGGCAGTCGCCGCCAGCAGGAAAGTGTATCTGCGCCAGATGATCTCAGGGAAGATTTGCGAAACCAGGAAATACAGGCTCAGGCAAACCGCAATCCCGAGGAGCCATCTTGCAAGGTGAAAGACAGTGATGATATTTAGACTTGTCCAGCGCGAGAGATTACCGGCAGCGACGTAAAACAGCCTTGTGTAAATCCCGTTATGCCGCTCTGATGTAAAGCGCAAGTGGTAATCCCAGTGACCCTGCTGGCCATAGTGCATCATCGCGATGTAGACCGCGTAATCGCCCCGGGAATGAAATCCTCCGGCGAAGTCGCGGTCGCTGGTCTGCGCGGCGTAACCGGCGACAAAGGGCAGGGAACTGAAGAGAAAGATTGCGTGGCTGACGATCAGTACCCACCACCATTCTTGTTTCAGAACAGTTCTTTGCATCTATTTTCTGATCAGCACAATCGAAATTTCATCGCTGAATGCAGTCATCCATCCCCCAGCCTCAAGTTCCTTGACCAAAGGCTGGTCCGGCTCAAGCAGGACAACATTAACGTTTCGTTCATCCAGCGACGAGATGCCCTGGGCCGTTCCCCGGACAATGCTTTGCCATTCTGAGATGAGCTCATTTCCATAGAGGTCCGCGCGGCCGTCAATGTACACGGGATATTCAGGCAAGGTCCAGGTCAGGTAGCCGCCCCAGTTGTAGGAGTTAAAGAGCTGCCCCTCGGGGCGATTCATTTGAATCCACTGCACGGCTGCCAAAGGATACTCCTTGTTTACCTTGTCAGAAGTGGATAGCCATGCCAGCCTGACGATGGAGATCGTCAACAGCAGCACGAGAATAAATGAATTCAGTAGAGCGGCAATGCGAGGGTTTATTTCCTGAGAGGACACCTTGATCTTCTCTAGCTGCCATGTGGATAGCAGTTCCTCCAAGGCAGTGTTTGCCCAGGAGGCAAGGATCGGTGCCGCAATAATCGCGAAGGGGGCAATATTCCGCTGCGAAACAAAGGTCAGGTAGGCAAAGCCGATAAGTTTTAGCAGCGTAGCCCAACTTCGTTGTTTGCCGGATAAGCTGCCAGTGATAATTAGAAGGAATATTATCCACAGCAGGGGATGAAAACTGATTTGATGAAAATCAGGCGACTGCCATTCCTGTATTTGCATGGAAACATCTACCGTGTGGAAAGGTAGTTTCCAGATGGCGAGTCCATTCGGGTTCAAGCCAATGGCAAGTGCGCCGACAATTGTCCACAGGAGAAGCGAGCGGATATCCTTCCATTTTTCGGTGTTCCGCAGGTCCTTCGTAAAGAGCATATCCATGACGCTTCCGATGATATAAGCAATCAATAATAAAAATGCCCAGATCCAGCCGCCGTGAAGATTCACCCACAGAACAAATAATGGCACCAGCATCCAGAGTTTGCGGAATCTGCCTTGACGATGGTCATCGAGCAACTTGTCCAGCAAAGCCAGCAGAAAAAACGAGAACAGTTGCGGGCGCGGACTCCAGATCGGCGCGGCGGTGAGAACTGCCAGCAAGATGATTGCACTATTGAGGAGAGGGTTTCCTGTGAGGCGGCGATAGATCAGCCAAAATGTGACTCCGCCCATGAGTGCGACAAACAATGCAATCCCGAAAAATCCTGCAAGACGATAGATCAGATAGAAAATGATCTCAGCCAGCCAGAAGGCATTGACCCAGGGAACGCCTGTCCGTGTAAAACTGAACGGGTCTGTAAGTAGAATCCTTTTTTCTTCCCACATGACTTGTCCGGCGCGCAGGTGCCACCACATGTCCGCATCCGCCGGGGTGCGGCTGAGGAGGAAGAACGTGAGGGCAAACGTGAGCAGCCCCACAAAAACTGACATTTGCCCTAAAAGATTCGTCTTTGCATGGTTCATGGCGCGGGCCTCGTGAATAGGTAGAGCCTCAGATCACCCATCTTTTCAACGGAGGCAAGCTGAAGATTGTTATCGAGGTATTTCAATTGTGGATGCGTCTCCCCGCTATTTGCCGTGAATTCATCCATGGATTCCTGGTAAATGATGAACCACACGCGGGACGTGCCCGCTGTCGCGGTTTCCATATCATCCACGGCGCTCAGGCCCAGGATGCGAACGGTTGTTGGGGAAAGGGTATCGGTGTCACTGCCGGCCGCGTCCGCGACAAAACTCTGCTTCAAAGAAGGATCGAAATAGAAAGCAGGTAGATAGGACAACTTGCTTGAATGGATAATCACATCCCCTGCTTCAAATCTTTCGTTCAATGATCTGTCCAATGCGACAAAGGGGCCATAAGGGAAACCATTGTAGGTCACGTGCTGATAAATCCCGATAGCGGCTGAGGCGAAGATAAGCACATACATCGCTGATTGGATCGCGCGGGGGAGTTGGGTTTTTGTCAGAGCCCAGGCGAGCCAGATGCAAAACATGACATGCGAAGGCAGCAGGGCGCGCTCCACGTAGACCGGGATCCACTGCGAAACGGTCCAAAGAAGCAGCGGCGGGACAAATGCCAGATAGGCAAACCACAATCCGTGCTGATACTCTGGAAGCCGGCGCCGGATTGCCAGATATGTCTGGTAAACCGCGATGGCGATAATGAGCACTGCGAATGCGAGTCCGGCCATCAGCCAGAGACCGGACAAAGGCAGATGAGGCAGGAAAAGGAGCAGCAGGGTGAAGAACCGTTCAACGCCAGGTGGTTGAATCCAGAAGTGCTGCTCAACCTTTCCGAGTTGCGCGGGGAGCTGAATTAGCCACGGGGAGTAGATGCCTGTTGCGGCGAATCCGGCCAGGGTCATGGCCCGAAGCGTTTTCCAATCTCTTTGAAAAAGTGGAATGAGAGCGAGGGGGATCAAATAGAACGCGGCAAGGTTATGGGTGTACTGGGCCAGCGCGGCCGAGACTGCGAACAGAATCCATTTTCTTTTGATGAAGGCGAGGATCGCGAGGGCAATCCAGAGCGCCAGAAAAATGTACATGCGGATTTCTTGCGCATAATGGACTTGAAAAGGCAAAGTCGCTGCGAAGAGGGCGGCAACCGAAGCTGAGGTTTCATCAAAGAACTGTCTTGCGATGAAGTAAACCAGTACAACGACCGCAAGTCCTGCGATCAAAGATAGCGCCCGTGCAGCGGGAACCGAATCTTTGAAAGCCTGCATCCAACCCCAGAGCAGGAAGTAATACAACGGCGGATGCTCCTCCGCGGCGGTGGAATCAGCATCCGTGCTCAGCGTCCCGGAAAGGATGGCGTTCGGGCCTTTTTCTGAAATGAGAAGGGAAAACGCTTCGTCGTACCAGATCGGTCGCGTGGCAATTCCAATCAAACGGAGGAGCAATGCCAGGATGAGGATCAGAAAGAGACTTCGGTATTGCACGCGGCGAAGCATATTTTGATTTTAAAGCAAAGTAGGGCAGGATACTATCCTGCCCTACCATACAGTTTCGTTGTGTTACTCACCCAGGTAATCGCGCAATTTGCGGCGAATGGATGGGTGCCGCAGGCGGCTCAGGGCTTGAGCTTCGATCTGGCGCACACGTTCGCGCGTCACACCCATCTTGCGCCCCACTTCTTCGAGGGTGTAGGCCTGTCCATCGAGCAACCCGTAGCGCAATTGCAAAATGCGGACCTCGCGCGGAGGTAGTCCATTCAGCACTTCGCCGAGATGCTCTTTTAGCAGGTTGTAGGTCGCAGTGTCGTCAGGCGGCGGGGCCTCATCGTCTTCGATGAAGTCGCCAAGCACCGAGTCTTCTTCATCATCGGTCGGCGTCTCGAGCGAAAGCGGACGGCGTGCAACCTGGATCATATTCTCCACCTTCTTGGGTGGCACATCCAGAGCAACTGCTAATTCGTCCACGCTCGGCTCACGGCCAAGGCGCTGTGTGAGTTGGTGTTGCACACGCAGCAGCTTGTTGATCTGGTCGCCCATGTGCACAGGCACACGGATCGTACGGCCCTGGTCTGCTATGGCGCGGGTCACTGCCTGGCGAATCCACCACGTGGCATAGGTGGAGAATTTGTGTCCGCGGCGATAATCGAATTTCTTGGTGGCGCGGATCAAGCCAATATTGCCTTCCTGGATCAGGTCAAGGAATGGAACACCGCGTCCCATATATTTCTTTGCAACTGAGATCACGAGGCGGGAGTTGGCGGTAATGAGGTGTTCACGTGCAGCCCAACCGTCCTCAATTAATTTTCGAAGCTCCAGACGACGACGCGGAGTGACATTACCGTGGGCAAGCTCCTCACGCGACATACGACCACGCTCGATGCGCTGCGCCAGCGCAACTTCCTCATCGGCGGTCAACAATGGTACGCGGCTGACCTCTTTAAGGTACAGCCCGATCGTATCATCGGTATCGATATTGGCCAGATAATCATCGAGAGAAAGATCGGGTTCCGCCTCGACTTCACCGCTCTCCTCCACAGCCACCAGTTCATCCTCAGTAGGTTCCGGTGTGGCCGCATCCTCGACAAAAGGAATCCCCGCGCTCAAGAGAGCTGAAAAGGCCTCTTCAAGTTGCTCCACGTCCTGTTCAGCTTCGGGGAAGAAATGCAGGATATCATCCAGCGTGACATACGATTTTTGGCGGCCCAGTTCTATGAGCCGCGCGATCGCAGGAAATTCTTCTTCCTCATCCACAATTAATATTTTTTCAACATCCATTTACACATCCAAATCTGTAGGTTATATCCAGAATACACTTTTTTAGAGTGAAAATCAATACTGTTTCGACGTTCAGACGCTTTGTAATGTTTCTGCATTACAAAGCGTCTTCTCATCCTACTTTCAGATTGGTCAGGTTTAAAACAACCTTAAGGGGTTGGAGTTACGGTTAATTCAGGCCTATTGGTTGACGTCGGGTTGGGTGTCTCTGTAGGAGGCAGTGCCGTCGGCGTCGGCGTGCTCAAATATGGGGGAGACTGCACCAGCGTGAGCAGGCTATCTATCCCATCGAGGGAGACAATCATCATTTTCTGATTATCTAGGCGGACATAATAGCCGTTATTGGTCGGCGTCTTATCTCCAACTTCCAATACGTGGACACTCCCACCCGTGAACCTTACTGTGATTGTATAGGCAGGTTTATCAAGTCCGAAGATATCCGGCGCACCATTGACCTGGCTGTTGAGAATGCGCAGTGTGGTGACGGATGTAGCCGCCGCTTCCACCGACCCCTGGTCTGCTGCCGCGGCTTCAGGCAGCTCCAAAGCCCAGGCATTGGCCGAGTTGCGCGCGACCCTCACTGAATTGCCCTCCGCAGGCTTGACCTCAATGCTGGTTGGCCGGCCATCCTGATCGGTAAAAACATAGCTGACGCTCGACGTTGGCGTGCCGTTTGCATCAGGCGTTGCCGGTCTCTTGTTCAGCCAGACGGCAAACCCGATCAATCCTGCCAGCACAAGGACTGTGATCCACGTGCCGGCACCGATGACCGGTTTCGCCGGTCGCGAGGGCATCGGCGTTGGTGTAGATTTCGCAGATCGGGTCGTCCGCGGCTTTGTTGAACGCGTTGTCTTGGGAGCCATAGGCCTAGCCTCTCCTGCGTCGCGCGATCCACGAAGAAATGCCAGCGACGACCACGAGGCCCGGCAGGATGAATATCAAGCCGATGCCGATCGCGGCCATCCCCAAAGAGGTAGGTGGCATGAACGTACGAGCGACCGGCTGGCGCGGGGTGATATTGATAATATTCTCCTGCTCTGCGGCCCAGTCCACTGAGTTGATAAAGATGTTGCCATTGCCATACGCATCGAACGCCTTATCCGTTGCAAAGACAGAGTTCCCAAAGACCACGACGCGTCCTTTCGTTGCGGAGTTCTCGCCGGCTGCGGCCAGGGTGAGAGGACCAAGGATGTCCGTCTTAGGATCATATTGAGGCGTTTCGTTGGCTACCAGGTTTGTCTCGCCCCAGGACTGTTCCGTTGTCAGGATAATGGCTGTATCGGTAACATTTTGTTTCGTCGCGTCAATGGTGATGCTGCGCGCCTGGGGCAGGATCACAATGTAATTCTGCGTCAGGTTCTGTGTGATCGGATGCGTGCTGCTATACTGGGACGACACCGCCTGGAACGGATTCTGCGTATTGACCAGATCGATCACTACATCCTTATCGAGCGTAATGCCCCAGTCGTTTGTGAGATATTCAGCCAATGGGTCCGGGGAGGTACCGAAGTCTGTGAATTGGATGGGGTCTTCAAGGACCACAAGCGAGCCGCCGCCATCCACATATTTCTTGAGGAGAGTTGTCTCCTGGTCAGTGATGGGCTTCTTCGGACCTGCAATAATGATCGCCAGGGCGTCATCCGGTATTTTATTCGTCTGCGCGAGGTTGAGTGCATTGACCGTATAATTTTTGGATTCCAGCGTGCTTTTTGCGGTTGAGAAACTTGTATCACCGGAGGTCAGGCCTGGTTCGCCGTGTCCTTGCAGGAAGTACACTACGCGACTGCCCGGGCTGACCAGCCGAATGAGAGTGCGCGTCAATTCGGTTTCGCTGGCAGACGCGGCGATTTCCTTCTGGCTTCCCATGGTCAGCATAATCTTGCCGTCCCCGGTGACGCCTGCCTGCCGCGCTGCCACCGGGTTCGTATCCGGGTCAACGAACTCATAGGTGAATTTGCCCTGGCTATTCTTTTGAAATTTCTTCAATAGTTCATCTGCAGTGTCTTTCGGCAGATTGGCGGAATAGAACGCAGTGGCGTGAACCTTATCCGGCAGAGTAGCCAAAGCCTGCAGGGTTTCAGGCGCAAGCGTATTGGATTTGTCTTCAGTCAAGTCCCAGCTTTTGGGATTCTTGAAAGCCAGGTAGTTCGCGACGATCAGAATACCGACAAATGCCAGGGATAGGATCAGCGCATTTGAACCGTAGCGGGCCTGACGCCCGGAGATGAGGCGGCGGACTCTATCCGGAACGAGGAGCGCGTAAGCGGCCAATCCAACCACAACCAGCCCGATGCTGATTTCGAGGGCAATGTTCCACACATTGGCCTTGGTGGGCGTGAAGATCCCCAGTCCCTGCGCACCCTTGAATAGTCCGAGCACGACGCTCGCGACACACGCCACGGATGCTACGATCAGCGCAACAAAGGCGTATTTTGCCGCGCTGGTTTTCTGATTCTTAGCCATTAGCGCCACCTCCGCATCTCAACCGCCCGTGTGCCAACAAACAAACCCAGCGCTGTGAGGCTGATGAAATAAACAATATCGCCAAGCTCAATACTGCCCCTGTTCATGGTGTCTGCAAAATGCGATGACATACTCAGATATTTGAGTACATCTCCGCCGTTTTGGATGTAGTTGGCGGGTATGCCCACCATGAACCACAGGAAAAAGAAGATCAGAAAGGTCACGCCCAGTGCAGCGATCTGATTGGTGAACATAGCTGAAACGCCGACGCCAAGGGCGAGCAGCGCAGCGACCACGAGGATCACGCCCAGATAGGCGGAGATCATCACCTTCTGATCAATGCCCGGGTTGACGAGATTCTGCAGGATCAGGGGATACACGATTGTGAAGGCCAGCAGGGTCAGCATAAAGAGCATGGAACCCAGCCACTTGCCTACCACCAGTTCTCCATCGCGGAGAGGGGCGGTAAGCAAAAGCTCGAGCGTGCCCATGCGTGCCTCATCTGATAGCAGGCGCATGGTCAGAGCCGGCGTCAGGAAAACAGCAAGGAATGCAAACAGCCAGGTGAACGGCGTAACGTCTGGAGGCGTGCCGCCGCCGAAGACCGCCTGCTGGTTGGTCGCCAGTAGAACGACGAAAAAGTAAAGGCCCAGCAGAAACAGGATGATGAAACCCACCACATACGCCAATGGGCTGGCAAAGTAATGATCGTATTCGCGTTTTGCGATAATCCAGATGTTTCTCATTCTGACCTCTGCTTGTCTGTAGACTCCGTACCTGTAAGCTCGAGGAAGATTTCCTCCAGGCTCAGGCCCACAGGGCGAAGTTCCAGCAAGTCATACCCTTCCTTAATCACTGTCTTGGCAACTTCAGGCCGAACATCCTTGCCCGGCGCAAATTCAAATTCAATGGTGCCATCGGCCTTTGCATCGACGTGTTCAACGCCCTTAACCTTCTCGACCACCTTTGCCAGATCATCAGAATCACCGCGCACGCGCAGGATAACGCGCTCCGCTCCTACCAGACGTGCCTGCAGATTCTCGGGTGTATCTTCTGCAACGATGAGTCCCTTGTTGATGATCAGGACGCGGTCGCACATGTTCTGTGCTTCCGAAAGGATGTGTGTGGAGAGCAGGACGGTGCGTTCCTTGCCGATCTCGCGAATCAGCTTGCGGACATCCACCACCTGGCCCGGGTCGAGGCCGATCGTTGGCTCGTCGAGGATCAGCACCTCAGGGCGGTGCAGGAGCGCCTGCGCGAGTCCCACGCGTTGGCGCATGCCTTTGGAAAGGTTGCCGATAAAGCCGTCCGCTCGATCAGTAAGACCGACCATCTCCAGCGCTTCATCCACGCGTTCGTCCACGCTGGGGATGTGACGCAGGTCAGCCATGAACTTGAGATAATCGAAGACGGACATATCTGTGTATAGCGGCACGGTTTCAGGCAAATATCCAACGCGTCTGCGAACTTCAATTGACTCGCTCACAACGTCATAACCGGCTACGATTGCCTCGCCCTCTGTCGGAGGCATGTAGCCGGTCAGAATCCGCATGGTCGTCGTTTTGCCCGCGCCGTTTGGACCAAGGAAGCCTACGATTTCACCCTGTTCTGCATCGAAGGTCACGTTGCTGATGGCGCGGCGTACGCCATAGTCCTTGGTGAGGCCATTGACTTTAATCATGGACTCTCCTTCTCTATTCTATTGGAATGATGGATAAATATGAACTGACGAAACAAACGGCACAGACGCCGCTCAGCGGGCCGTGCCGAAGGTCTACCGCAGAATACTATACAATGAATCGAGAAACAAAGTCAAGCGGGTAAACGTTTTCTAATCTAACGCTAATGTGTATCTCCCGGCTATAATCAACATATGACTCAACTCCTCTATCAAACCGATTCGTATTTGAAGGAATTCGAGGCTGTCGTGACCAGTGTAGACAGCGAAACACGCGCGGTAATTCTTGACCGCTCGGCGTTTTATCCCGGTGGAGGTGGCCAGCCGTGCGATTTCGGATCGCTGGTCGTTGCCGGGGTTACCTATTCGGTGGACAAGGTCAAGAAGCAGGGCGATGATGTGCTCCACTTCCTCGGCGGTGCGACTCCCTTGCCTGCCTCCGGCGCCGCTGCGCGCGGGACCGTGGACTGGGCGCGGCGATACAAGCTGATGCGCACCCATACCGCCCTCCATGTGCTGTGCGGCACAGTTTTTCGCGATTACGGTGCGCTCGTCACTGGCGGCGACATGGAGCCGCTCAAGGGCCGCATGGACTTTGAGTTCGAGACCATGCGCGGGGAGCTGGTACGCGAGATCGAAGCCGCGGTCAATGCTGAGGTCCAGAAGGGGCGCGAGATTCGGGTCAATATCCTGCCGCGCGAGAAAGCCTTCCAGATCCCGGACCTGATCCGCACCAAGATCAATTTACTTCCCGAAGGCATCGCGCACGTACGGACCGTTGAGATCGTTGGACTCGATCTGCAGGCAGACGGAGGCACACACGTGAGGAATACGTCTGAAGTTGGAACGATTAAAGTTGTAGACTACAAGAGCAAAGGCGCGATCAATAAAAGGATTTACATTGAGATCGAATGATTTTTAGAGACAAAGGAGACTGCGTCATGGCCCCCCGGAAGCTTCACATCACCGCATTGCTGATCCTCCTCATTTCTCTGGTGGCTTGTGGTTCCCCCACAAAATTAAGTTTGACCAACCCCCGCATGGCCACCGACAGGACCGGAATGAAGGTCACCACAGTCTACTCTCCTTCTGACGAATTCTTTGCTGTAGCAGACCTGAACAATGCGCCAAAGGGGACTGTGGTCAGTGCAAAATGGTATGCGGTCGATGTCCCGGGGTATAAACTCGGTGATCTTCTGGATGAAACAACGCTGACCGTGGATGATGAAATGTACACGGGCTATGTCTCATTTGAGTATACCTACAAGGGAGGGGCGGGCTGGCCGTTGGGAGAGTATAAAACTGAGTTCTATCTCAATGGTGACCTGAAGGACACATTAACATTCCATGTGCGATGATCGGGTCAGCTTTAGGGGGTATTAAAGCAGGAACGGATCTTCCCGCACTGGGATCAGGAGATGAATATGGATTATGTGACTCTGGGTCGCACAGGTCTGAAAGTCTCACGCCTGTGCATGGGCACCATGCAATTTGGCTGGTCTGTCGGGGAGGCCGAGACCCATCGTCTTCTTTCCGCAACGATTGAGGCTGGAATCAATTTCATTGATACCGCTGATGTGTATTCCAAATGGGTGGAAGGCAATCCGGGCGGCGTGGCCGAGACTTATATCGGTAACTGGCTGAAACACGCCAGCATCCCGCGAGACCAAGTCGTCCTGGCAACCAAAGTACGCGGCAGTCTGACTAGCGGGCCGAATGACGAGGGACTGAGTCGTGCCCACATTATGAACGCGGTGGAAGCATCGTTGCGGCGCCTGCAGACTGATTACATTGATTTGTATCAGTCCCACTGGACGGATACCACCACGCCCATCGAAGAAACGATGAGCGCTTATGATGACCTGGTAAGACAGGGCAAAGTCCGTTATGTTGGCGCTTCCAACTACAAAGCCTGGGAACTGATGCAGGCTTTATGGACCTCCGATAAATATGGGCTGGTCCGCTACGACTCGCTTCAGCCACACTACAATTTGATCTGGCGCGAAGAATTCGAGGCAGAACTTCGAGAAGTGTGCAGGACTTATGGAATTGGTGTGATTCCTTATAGTCCGCTCGCAAGTGGTTTCCTCACCGGCAAATATCGAAAGGATCAGCCGCTGCCGGACAGCCGCCGCGCCGAGGGACGGAAGCGTGCCATGACCGATAAGAATTTTGCCCTGATTGATAAGATGGACGAGATAGCCAGGACGCACGACGCCACCATTTCACAGGTTGCGCTGGCCTGGATGCTGGCCGACCCGGTCATCACCAGCCCTATCATTGGGGCGACGAGCATGCAGCAGCTGAATGAAAATCTCGGCGCATTGGATGTAAAGTTAGGTACTGAAGAAATAGATGAGTTGAATAAGATGACAGCATGGAAAGAAAATCAGTAGTGCCTGTCTCAAAAACCTCCACCTGTTTGCTCTGTGGATCTCCCGGGCGGGATTCTATTTTTGAGATGGCTTGTATAATTATTGTATGCGTTTCAAAAGTTTCCTAAGTTGTTGCTTACTCATCCTATTTGGGGTTGGAGCGTTCCATCATCCACAGGCTGTTCAGGCTCAGGAGAGTGATTTTTCCCCGTCAAATCAAGTCAGCGCCTATGATTTGATCCTGGCGATGAACACACTGCGCGTTTCGTACGGATTGCCGGCTCTCATTGAGGATCCAATTATCGATGCTGTTGCCCAGTCAACGGCCGCGATCATGGCCGCCAATAGTATGTCATGGCATATTGGTGATGTACGCGGCCGCTTGGCTGCTGCTGGATATGGCAATGGCGGCACGGTGTGGGCAACGGAAAACTTTGCCATGAGCAGTGCAGGTATGGGCATTGATGAGATCATGGCAGTCTGGTCTGACGCGGATCATATGCGTCCTGCGGTCGAGGCGGCTTATTGCAATGTGGGAGCGGGCGTCGCTCAAGCCAATGGCAGGATCTATTACATCCTGCAAGCTGCTTATGTTTCCGAAAAAGCGTGCGGTAGTTCTTCCTCGTCTTCAGGAGGTACTTTGCAGGCGGGTACCGGCGCGAACGCCGCATCGCAATTGATCGTGCCGGTAAAAATCGCCACCCCGGATGCAGACGGCAAAACCTATCATGTTGTTCAGGCGGGTCAATCCTTCTGGTCGATTGCGATTGCCTACCAGATCACCATCCATGACCTGGAGGTTTGGAATAACCTTTCCCGGGATACACCGCTGCAATCCGGGCAGCGCTTATTCATCCCCAATAAGAACACGGCAGGCTTTGCCACGCCGACTCCCTTTGGCATGATCGTGCCCCAAACCCCGGATGCGGACGGCAGGATCATCCACGAAGTGCAGCCATATCAGGCGCTGTACACGATTGCTGATGCATATCACGTCCCCGTGGATCGGATCCTGGCATTGAATGGACTCCAGGCAGATTGGCCCCTGCAAATTGGGCAGAAACTTGTGATCTCCCCCGGTAATATCACGCCCAGTCCGACTTTGAGCGCCGTCCAGAGACTCACCCCCGAGGCGGATGGCAGGTACTACCATACAGTCCGCAGCGGTGAGACGCTTTCGTGGATTGCGGGCTTGTATGACGTTCCACTTGCAAGCTTGATGGCCTGGAATGGACTGAATAACGCGTCTGTCATCCGCCCTGAACAGAAATTGCTCCTGCTTGTGACCCCGCCTGCCACTGCGACACTTACGCCCAGTGCGACAATGATGATTACGCCATCTCCTTCTCCGTCCATGACTCAGCCGCCGCCAACAGGAACCCTACCTGTCACTGCCACAGAAGTCCCGCGTAGATCTAACCTGGGGCTTATTCTGGGCCTGATTGCACTGGCGGCTGGGCTGGGTGGATTGATGTGGTGGAGATTTGCGGGCAAAGGTGGAAAAGAAATGAATGATGAGTAACAGGTAGTGAGCGTTGAATCAAAAAGAGCCATGGACGTGTACCGCACATGGCTCTTCACTTAATACTCGTTTCTAGTTCCTTATCTCTACGAGAGGATGACCTGTCCACAATACTCGCATTTATCCATGCCTAATTCGAGCGTGCCGCCGCAATTGGGGCATTGGAAGGTCTCCACTTTGATGGGAAAGCCAGCAGTTTTGAAAGCTGCTTCGTTTTCGGCGAGATCTGCACGAAGTCGCTTCAACCGCGCCAGATAAGAGTCGCCGGTCATTTCGCCTGATTTGCGCAGTCGCTCCACATCCGCAATGGACTCTTTCAACATGCGGCGCCCAGCCTCCAACGATTCCCGGCTTTTATTCTGGAAGGAAACTTCCATCTCAGGCTTGGGTGGGATGGACGCGAGAATAGCAGCGATGACGAGGATCACACCAGAAACGATTACGCCCACAACCAGTGGTGTATACTGAAATCCAGGGATGGACTTGAAATTGACCTTGTTGACCTGCACTTCGCTTCCATCCGCAACAATCACATAGCGCTCGCTGCCCAGCTTGCCAATGTCAATACGGGTAATGCCGCTGCTGTGCGATGGCAAGTTGTTGCGTGTGCCGTTTTCAGTGAAGATGGCTACCTGCCCGGAATCATCGCCGATGACGGCTTCTTCCTTGCCATCCTCGTTGATGTCCAGGCCCGCGATCTCGGTCACTTTATCAGATAAAGAGCCGGTCCACATTTGATGGGCGGTGGCGCCGTCGAAGGAGAAGGCCCAAACGCCGCCATCTTTTCCGCCGACCAGGATCTCGCGAGACGAAGGATCGCCATTCAGTTCCACTTCACGGACTTCACTGATGGCCTGCCCGAGTGACTTTTGGAACAGGATACTCCCGTCCACGGCGCTGTAGATGTAGAAAGCGCCAAATTCGCCGCCGGTAATGACTTCGCTGTCCCCGTCGCCGTTCAGGTCAAAGGCGCGCATACGACGGAGCGATTCCTGATTCTTTTCCCATACAGTCTTTCCCTGTGAATCAATCACTCGAACTACACCGTTGTGCGTCGCGGCGGCGAGGTAAGTCTCGCCTTTGATCTTCGCGTCATCCATGCCCCGCATCTCCTCGGTTCCGAGTGTGCTGTTCCACAGCGGCTGGCCCTTTAAGTCCAAGGAAAGAAGCTTGCCCGCGTTATCGCCGAGCACAATCTGAGGTCCAGAAGAGAAGCGGATGACTGCTACGCGCGCCGGGAATCCTATATCCAGCGTCTGCGCGAGCGCGGTCACGTGGTCCTTGCTGTAAACATCCACTGACATGCCTGTGCCCACGTAATAAATGACAACATCCTCCACACCGTCACCATTGACATCGCCGAGCGTGGTCTTCGGCGAAGAGTAAGACAGGGTCGTCTTGTTCTTGCCGTCAGGGCTGAACACAGTGACATCGCTGGAGTTCTGAACGAAGAGTTCGTCCTGCCCATCGCCCGTCAGGTCAATGACTTTCATGCTTTCGGCCGTTTGATAGGGCTGTGACCAGGCAGCGCTGCTGCCGAATTTTTCCGCTGTGACCGCGCCTCTGAAGGCGAAGACGCCGGCTACTATCATGATCAGGCAGATGAGGACACAGGCAACAATGAAGGGAATGAACCTTTTGCTCATTTAAGCGGCCTTTCGTTGTAGAAGGGAATAAGCAGATTGCAGTACGCTCAAGATGTTTTCGTGTTCGACTTCCTCGAATGGGGAATTGGCAACCATGTTGATGATGCCGCCTTCGGTATCCAACGCGGTAATCGTGTACTTGCCGATGTTCTGTCCCTGTCTCACTTTGGGATTGCTCCCGATCTGGTAAAGCTCGGGATTCACCACGATCCGAACTTTTAGATCATGCTCTGTGCCTTTGAATTTGGCCGGCTTCGTCTTGTACTTTCCGCTGATGCGGCTGCGCTTGGTATAGGGCTTGCGCTGTTTGGATTTCTGGATCGCAGAGATACGGATCACATTTCCATCATACAGCTTTGCCTTCAACGCGAGCCACTCGTCGCGGAAGAATTGGGTGGTGCGGTCCTGTGCATCCTTGGTCTCACGCGCGACTTTGGTGTTGAGCATGGGACCTGTCAGATCGAGATGGCCCAAAAAAGTGGAACCCGGCCGCAGGTCGTCACGCAGCGTGCGCAGGATTTCCTCGGTCCCTTTGTAGCGAGGCGAGAAGTCATAGGAGTCGCTTTTACGGAGTGAACGTGCCATGACGAAAGCGGCGATCCAAACTACGACCGCGCCCGCGGTGAACACAAGGGAAGTATATCCAAACAGGGTGAGCAAACCGTCAATGGCAACCAGCCCTACACCGCCGAAAAAGATGAGCAGGGGAATCCACCGCCATTTGTCGCCAGCCTTTTCCGTCCGACTGACTTCGTCCACGAATCGATCCATACCCTGGACGATGGAGACGGTTTATCTGCAATCGCGATGTAGACCGGTGTATAGTCTTTTTCCCCGAGGCAGGAACTTTTGGCGTTTTTTGGCGTGCCGTATTCAGTAGATAGAAAAACAGCGCAACGATAACAATCCCAATCATGCAATCCACGACTTCCATGACAGCCCCTATGAGTTCTGGGGATGTTCTAGCTCAATGTGACTTTCCCGCTGGCGATCTCCTGTTCGATAAACGGTTCGAGCCCCGAGTAGCCTTCATCCATGGCGGATTGCACAAATTGCTGAACTGCCTGCGGTGCGGATTCTATGGGTTTGCCTATATAGATTCCTACACGTGTTTTTCCATCCTCGGCAGGAATGAGGCGGCGAGTGCAGATGTAATTGAGTCCCAGTACATTCTGTTCCAGGGTGTAATACTCAAAGGGCTTCCAATCCAGGATCCTGCTGTAAACATGCATATCGCCGTGTGCGCAGTGAAGCTGCGACTCCTCCCGTAGTCGGCCACCCAGATCGTCTGTACGCAGAGCGTAATCGTAGTGCAGGAAACCGGCTTCCAGCTCAGGTTTTGTAAGGAATTCCCAGATCAAGGCTGGAGGAAACGGCAGATCTACTTCGCACTGGACCCAGGCTTCCTCAGCGCTGACAAATGTCCGCCGCTTTGCCAGCTCGCGCTCCCACACGGGACGCAGATCATGCACGCACATGGTAACTTCTCCGAGGTGTTCATAACTCTCGGAGTGATGAATGATCCTGTCGCAGTATTCGGTCAAGTTGAGTTGCGCCGCGGCCGCGTCACTGAAGAGGGCGTAGGATGCGATTCCCGTCTGTTCGATCACGTGGTTTTTCAACATGCGATGGGGCACGATCACGTCCGCGCCCAGCAATTCTTCGCGGTCGGCCAGTTTTTGCAGGAGATACTCCCCGTAGTGAATACACATCTTCAAATCCAGCATGGACATGTTCTTGCAGGCGCGGCAGGTACACGTGGTGTTGTATTGCATTTGCTGGAGCGTGCCTCTGAAAACGATATAGAAATTTTCCAACGCCTCAAGGAAGCTTTGCCGCTGTATGAAATTGGTCTCGGGGGCGTACATGAAGATCGCGTCCCCTCGAAAGCCTGAAAGAACGAACGGGTGTTTGATCGCTGCCAGTTGTGCATCGAACAGGCTTTGCAGGATTTCATTAGCATGGTCAAGCTCAGAGCGCGTGAGATACTCTGTATACCCCGAGATGTCTGTGATCACAAAGAAACCTTTAAGCGCCATCGTGCAGCCAATCCTTTATAATTCTAAAAATGAAACGCGTTCTCTACACAGCCTTCGATATTGTACCGAGCCCGAAGGGGGCTTCCACGCATATTCTGCATAACCTGCGGGGACTTGTCAATGCCGGGTTTGACATGCATCTTATCACACCGAATGACGGCCTTCTACCCACCGAAGATACTATCGAAGGTGCGCGGGTTACGAGTATTTCGCAAGACCTCACCCAAAATTTCCTGGCGCGCGCGGTCCATTTTGGAAAAGCCGTGGCCTCTCACGCTGCCATCTCGCTGAAATACGATGTTGTCCACTATCGAAACATCAGGGATGGCCTCACGCTCGCGCAGAATAAACAGCGTTTTGGCTACAAAACTCTCTTCGAGGTAAACGGCCTGCCTTCCATTGAGTTGAAGTACCACTACCCCGGCCTTGACCACGACCTTTTGCTCAAGATCAAGGAACAGGAGATGGCAACTCTCCGTTTAAGCGACGCCGTGATCTGTCCCTCGCATGTGACCAGGGATTACATTGCGTCTCTGGGCGTGGACCGAAAGCGGGTGACCGTTATCCCGAACGGGGTCAGCGCCTCAGATTTTTGCCCGTCTCCTCTTCTGGGCCGAGAGGGCCGCATGCCCATTCTGCTTTATATTGGTACTCTGGCCGATTGGCAGGGACTGGATGTGGTCGTTCGCGCCCTGCCGAGAATTCTCGAAGGGCAAGCGGTTCGACTCCGCATCATCGGGCACGGACGCTCACGTCAGCGCAAGATGCTCGGGAAGCAGATCCGCAAGTTGGGCATCGAAGAGTATGTGACGGTTCAGCCCGCGGTGCCGCATCATGAAGTTCCTGCCTTGATCGCAGAATCTGATATTTGTGTTGCCCCGCTGGGACTGAACGACCGCAATGTGACCCAGGGTGCATGTCCGATCAAAGTGCTGGAATACATGGCTGCCGGGCGTCCACTGCTGGCCTCCAACATGCCCATCATCCGTGAACTTGTGCGGGAGGATGTGGATGCCTTGCTGTTTTCACCGAGTGACCCCGGCGATCTCGCGCACCAGGCATTGACGTTGCTCAAGGATTTTGAATTATCCCGGCGGTTAGCTGAATCTGCTTCAGAGCGCGCTCTGACGAAGTTCACGTGGCACGAGTCGCAGAAAAAACTGGCGAAGGTATATGAGAAGCTTCTGTCATAATACATTGGAGCAAACATGGCAGCACAAATTTCAGAAGAACTGGAAGATCAAATCGTCGAGCGCCTCACTGGTGCGGAAGACGAAAACGATATTATCCTGGATATCTGTGAAAAAACAGGCTTAGGTTGGGCGGATGTGCAGGCGGAGGTAGAACGGCTGAAACTGGAAAATAAAGACGAAATCGTCGTTGGTCAGAGTCCGCTTTTGATGATATCGGCGCTCTTTATATTTTTGACTGGACTTGGGCTGATGGGATATAGCATATACCAAGCCGTTCTGTACTATTCCGGCTTCTCGGCGACTTTTGTCCTTTATCTGTCGGTGAGCATCCAAGGTGTCATAGGCACTTTTATTCTCGGGCTGGCCATGATGATTGGAAGTCTAAAAGGGATGTCAACCGTTTGGGAGTCCATCTTTGCGTGGATAGGTAAATTGTCTGAATAGCTGGTTACCTTTCTGCCTTTTGTGAGAATACCGCACTCACTGTCTCAGGGACGGCTATTGGCCTGCCGCTTTTCACATCCACGAAGACCCAGTCCGTTTCGCCTCTGACCAAAGTTTTTCCATCTGATTTTCGCACAAATTCATACTTCCTTAACGACCTCACGCGGCGGAGATTTTCCACCCACGTTCTGATTTCGATCTCCTCACCGGCGTAGGCTGGCAGGAGGTATTCAATCCTGTGCTCATGTACGACCCAGGTCGCGCCGATCAGTTTCGTCGGGTTGGTACCGCCAATGGATTCGTAGTGTTCCACGGCAATATCCTGCATCCATTGAACGTAGATGACGTTATTGACGTGTCCGTTCTCATCAATAGCAGATTGAGGAATGGTGATGGTTTTGGAGTAAGTGGAGGAGATGGGCATAAGATCCTTTATCTGGGGAGTCCGAAGTCTTATCATCCCTGCAAGGGACCTGACTTCGGTGCAAAGTCGGGAGACTTTGCACTCCGATTGTGCTCAGCGCGCGAGCAGAAACCCAATCAGAGCGCCGCCGGCAATCAGCCAGGTTGAGTTGATTTTATACCTTAGAAGCAGAATCAACGAAACGGCGGCAATCAGCACTGTCCAAAAATCTGTCAGTGAGGAGGATGCCAGTTGGATCGTCACTGCAGCCATCAGTCCGAGGGCTGATGCGTTGACTCCATCCAGCAGGCTGCTCATCCAGGTCGAGTTGCGGACGCGCGGTATTAGTGGATTTGACAGTGCTACGAAGATAAACGAGGGAAGAAAAATCCCAAGGGTCGCAAGCAGTGCAGCGGGTGTCCCGCCGAGGATGTAGCCAATGAAGGTGGCTGAAGTGAAAAGCGGACCCGGCGTGACCTGCCCGATCGCAATCGCGTCGATGAGTTGCTGGTCCGTCAGCCACCCGAGGCGAACCACGAAATCCGCCCGCAGAAAGGCTAGCAGGACATAGCCGCTTCCGTACAGCACTGCGCCAATTTTGAGAAAGGTCAGGAACAGAAGCGGCAGACTAAAAGGAATTGCCAGTTGAGCCAGACCAAGTCCGCTGAATGGCAGCATGAGGAGGGGCGATGCTTTTCTCAGTCGTCTCCAGTTGCTGATCAGCATGGCGATCAGTCCGCCGCCGAACAGCAGACCGATTTCGTTGAGGCCGAGGAAGTATAGCGCCAGGACTGCCGCGCCTGTAACAATGAGCAGCCAGTTTTTGAGAGCTTTCTTTCCGAGTGTCCAAAGCGCCTGAAGGATGATGGCGATGACGACCGGCTTGATGCCATACATCAGCCATGCAACTTGTGGCGTGCTTCCATAGTGGACATACAGCCATGACAGTCCGAGCACGATGAGCATCGCCGGTGTGACAAAGCAAAGTCCCGCCGCGATCAAACCCGGCCAGCCTGCGCGCAAATAGCCGATGTGAATGACCATCTCAGTTGAGTTGGGACCGGGGATTAAGTTAGTGGCGCCGAGCAGGTCAAGGAACTCTTCATCTGTCAGCCATTTGCGGCGCACGACGACTTCATTGTGCATGATCGCAATGTGCGCGGCAGGTCCGCCGAAGGCCGTGAAGCCGAGTTTGAGGAAGAGTGCGATGACCTCGGCGAGATTCGACATGCGGCTAGTTTACCGCAACTCCTCTGGAGGATGCGTCGCGCCAGATCTAGTTGATGTTATCCACCCGAATGAATTATCTGTTCAGACGGGTCCTGCTGTCTGTAAGGTGCGACGCATTCGCGCCTCTCACGATTGCCCCACGACTTCGTAATGCACCACAGTTGGTTCGAACTCCAGCAGGAAGTCTTTGTCTTCGGGATAGTATTTTGCGACTTCCACATCTTCCCCGGCAAAGCCTTTGATGGCTTCGAGACTTTCCCAGAAGGTCAATGTGACGAAGTGTGTGATATCACCTTCCTGTCGTTCGAGCACGTGGACGCTGACATTTCCTTTGACGGATTGATAATCGGGAATTGCGCGTCCGTTGGTGAATTCGCGGTAAGCATCTGCTTTTGAAGTTGGGACTCGTCCGTGCCACATTCTGACGATCATGTTTTCCTCCAGCTACAGCTGTGTGAAGGCACCCAGTTGGGATTCGCGCTCGGTCAGAGTCATACAATAGGCATCCAGCGCTTCATAATCCTCTTTCCATCTTTCAATGAAAGCTTCATAGGCCTCAGAAGAGATCCAGCGGTCAATAGTGACATAGCGTTGAGGGCGCCTGGGATCACGGATCAGTTCCGTGTTCATATAACCTGGTCCTCTTCGGAAGAGCTTTACCCACATCCCGTTTGGGGCATAAGCTTTTTCAAAATCGTTTTGGCGACCTTCTTTTACCTGGAATTCCCAGATGATCACATACATAGGTCTTCACTTTGTCTGGTCGGCGCTCCGCCACCAGTAGAATGTCGCAATGATACCAATAATACTGAAGAGTATCAGCAGCACGTAACTGTGTAAACCGAGCGCGTCCGCCCTGGGACCCGCAACTCCACTGAACAGTCCGGGGATGGCCCACGGGAACCAGTCACCCCAGCCCAGGATTGCTGACAGGTTCGCCAGGAAAAGCGTAAAGATGGTAAAGCCGAAGGGAGGCATATAACCACGGCCAACGCTGGCCAGCAATGCCACGAAAGATGTCAATGGGATTGTAAGCACGGCAGTGCCCAATATACTGGTGAATGAAGTGAGAACGAGGTCCTCTGACCAGCCGGGAATGACAACCAACCTTCCAACGATCAAGGCGACGCCAAAGATGAGCAGGGTGATCGCAAGCGACCATATGGAAACGACGATAAACTTGGCGGTCACAATTGCCTCGCGCGGGGTTGGCAATGCCAGCAACTCTTTAATGGTGTGGTCGGAGAACTCACGTCCGAATACCCAAATGGTAATCATGGAAAACAGAACCATTCCTCCTGCGGCAACTGCCTGCGCCAGAAAACCCAGGAATGCGGGCCAATCCGCTGTGCCTGTCAGCAGTTGTGCTTTTGTGGTGATCAATCCGAGTGATTTCGCTGCCTCAGGATCCTTCAGGATGATCATGAAGAGTCCGCCGGCCAGGGGTGCCATCGAAAAACCCAGCGCCGTAAAGAAGGGGACTTTCGAGCGCCACATTTTCAGTGTCTCAGCCCAAAGAGCGGAAGAAAAGTGAGTCATTTTTCCAGCTTTCTGTCATTGTAAGGAGTTGCGGTTTGCACTCGCAACACCGGCCCCGAACCGCAGGTGCAGGGAGCGACCTGACGCAAGTGCAGGTGTGACAAGTTAATGTGTTAATCTCAAAAAATGGTCTTCGAGGTCTTCCTGCGCAACCGCCAGATACATAGGCGGCGTGCCGGCGTGGACAAGCACCTGCGCAATTTCATCCGGGGCATCCACCGCGCGCGGATCATCGAGCCGAATCGATTCGCCGTGATCGGATGACATGGTGTAGCCTGCACTTTTCAGCGCGTCGAACGCTGCGCTGCTATTTCGCGTTTTGACCACCAGGTATCTTGCTCGCATTCGTTCCAGTTTGTCGGCATCCAATTCTTCAATGAGACGACCCTGGTGAATGATGCCGATGCGCGTGGCGAGTCGATCCACTTCGGTCAAAATGTGGCTGGACATGAAAACGGTCACCCCCTTTTCGACGGCCAGCGACCGGATCAGCTCGCGAATTTCCACCACACCCGCGGGGTCGAGTCCGTTGGCGGGTTCATCGAGGATGAGCAGCTCGGGTTCGTGCAGCAGAGCGCGCGCCAGCCCAAGGCGCTGGAGGTTGCCGCTCGAAAGCGTGCCAGCCTTACGGTCCGCGTAGGCCGCGATGCCGAGTTTTTCGATAATCTGCGAGGTCGAGCCCGCATCCTTGATCCCGCGCAAGCGTCGCATGATTTCCAGATTTTCGCGAACGCTCAGATCCGGATATGCTGAGGGACTCTCCACAAGGTGACCCACCTGCGCCCACGGTCCGCGTCCATTTGGACCGACTGTCTGGCCCAGCACTTTGACATTTCCGTCGCTCGGGCGGATCATGCCCAGCAGCGCCCGAATGGTGGTCGTCTTGCCTGCGCCATTGAGGCCGAGGAAGCCATAGATCTCGCCGCGTTTCACCCGCAAACTAACAGAATCGACTGCGCGCACATCGCGATATGATTTTGATAAGCCATTGGTTTCGATTGCAAGTTCCATTTTGTGCCTCTTCTCATTTCAGGATCGACCTTAGGCTTTTTTGGTACTGGTCAAAAGCCGACTTTCCTTTTGGAGTGAGGTGATACTCCGTGTGCGGAATTTTTCCCCTAAAGGTTTTTTCCATCTGCAGGTAGCCTGCTTCCTCAAGCCGCGAAAGCTGCACCGATAAGTTTCCTTTGGTCAAATTGCTTTCCTTGAGAAGGAAGAGGAAGTCGGCGGATTCAACAGAGGAGAGGAGTGCCACGATGATCAAACGTGCCGGCTCATGAATGACGCGATCCAACGCGGAGATATCTTGAATAGAACCGCTCATACATCCTCCGTGTAGGGTGATGGATTTTCTCTTCGATAACGCATGAACGTCAGGATGCCGGAAACGATCAGGAGGATACCGGAGACCAGGATAAGCAGACTGAGACTTATCAAAGTCTGGTTGAGGCTCTCAACTACCAACGAAATCTCCGGCTGAGCATTGGCCGGAACAGCGGGCCGGCCTGCCACAAATTGACGGATGCCAATGACCGTTCCTGCCAGCAGGATCACGATTCCCATGAGCCGGAAGCGGCGCAATCCCATCCACTCTCCTGCCAGTACGAACAGCACTGACCATAAAATGCCCAGTGCAACCGGGAACCAGACTGGCATGGAGGACAAAACACTACTTGTTGAGGCCATGAACAAGGAGACAGCCAGTAATCCAAATAAGGGCAGGAGCAGGAAAAGAAAGATATTCTTGATCATGGCGAGTACCTGTGCCATCGTAATCTTGCTTCCTTTGGCAAACCCTGTACGCGGATAAGTAAAGTGATCCTTGAGCCACCATAGGATTAAGATGGCGACGAGGAGGCCTACAAATTTTGCGACGGTAACTTGACTTACAACCGAAATGAGCCAGGCGAATGATGTTTGCGACGCATTCTCTCGGAGAAGGAGGATGCCTGCCAGCAACGTAAATAGCCCTCCTGCGGACATCTCCGTGAAGCCGTCTATGAACCAGTATCCCCGAACTCGTTTAATTGCGTTTTCAATCTGGACATTCATCTGTTTGCTCCTTGCGTAAACTAGTTTATATAATAAACTAGTTTACAAAGAATGTCAAGGTGCATAAACGAGCGAGAGCTTATGGTAATTTGTGTGGAGTGTAGATGGACCGAAATTGACTTCACCCCCGCGGTAATTTAATGCGGGCCGCACTTTTATGCTCACCAACTTAATGGTAAACCAAAGCGTTTGGTCAATCCATTGGTTATGAATGCAAAAGTGGGCATGGAGTAAGTTCACTGTAGATTGGAAGAGTGCAGCGCATTCTTATGTTAGAAAAGCGGGTCTGGCGGCGTCTAATTTTCTGTGACAAGAGACCCATTGAATCCTAATCCAACATGGATATACTATAATATGAGAGCAGATACCTGTCTTTAGCCAGCCCAATACAGCCTCATGATTGCCAGTGCCCGGCGGAGTAGTACAGTTGAAAGGAGCAACCTTATGGATTCAGAGCGGCGAAGACAAAAGCGACGGAGATTTACCTACTATATGCCCGTCCTTGACGCCAACACATTGCAGATCGTAGGTCATCTCTCGGATATCAGCCCGTTGGGAATCAGGCTGGATAGCGAAAGGCCGCTGCCGGTCAACACAAATTACAAGCTGCGCCTGGACTTGACCCCGGAAATGGCAAATAAAACCTCAATGATTTTTAATGGTCGTAGCAAGTGGTGCGCAATGGATAAGCTCTCCCCGAATTCATACAACGTTGGATTTGAGGTGAATATCAATTCCCGCGATGATGCTGAGATCTTTCAGCGAATGTATGAGAACTATAGTTCAGACAGGGTGTGGTAATTATCCTCTGAACCAAACCCCGCGCGGACACGCGGTCAAGACCTAGCATCAGATTAGCTTGTGTGCGATGGAGGCGGCAATATGTCTCGCCTCCATCGCTATTTCGCGCAGCATCCCGGTCGGGGAGACATGGTATCCGCAGAAAAACAATCCGGGTACCGCACTGGCATCTCCACCGGAAATAGGGGTTCCATCTGCGTCATACACGCCGGAAACGCCCTGCAGGAACGCGCTGACGCGCGGTCGGTAGCCGGTGGCCAGGATCACAGCATCGAATTTCATTTCCCTCCCATCATTAAAAATAATGCCTTCTTCCGTGAACTGTCGGATCCCGGGATAAACGCCGACTTCCCTTTGCTTGACCAGCTTGATCGTGCCCACATCAATCAGTGGGATGCGGGCATTGCGTTCTATCTGCTGTAGAGGCCCATATGGTAACTTTGGGAGTCCATAAGGAGTTAGGTCACCGATGACCGCCCGCAGGATGGGTGTATTGACCGCGTCTGCCAGCCAGACAGGCCACTTGCTCTGCAAGATGCCAATGGACAGGATGGGAATCCCGAATAATTCGCGCGGAATGACATTGACCGGGCTTCGCACCGCAAGACTTGCGTATGCAGCGTGCTCCCACAGGTCGACGGCAATCTCGCCGCCGGAGTTGCCAAAACCGACGACCAGAACTTTTTTTCCTCTGAATGGCCCGCCATTTTTGTACTGGGAGCTGTGAAGGCATGTCCCTTTGAATGATTCCATGCCGGGCCAGGCGGGGGTGTAAGGTTCGCGGTTATATCCTGTGGCAATCACGAGATTCTGGGGCCGGAAGCGATCTGTCTGTGTTTGAACTTCCCATTGATGGGAATCGTACTTTGCTGCGATCACTTTCTGACCGAAGCGGATATCCAGTTGAAATTTGCTCGAGTACAACTCAAGATAATTAATCACCTGAGCGCGCGATGGATATCTCGGATAATCCTCTGGGAAGGGCAGGTAGGGTAAAGCCGAATTTCTCTTGTCGGTGTGTAAATGGAGTCTGTCGTAATGCCGGTACCAGGTGGATCCCACTCTGTCGTTTTGTTCCAGAATAATGGAAGAGATACCGGCTTGTTTTAGGCTGGCACCAACGGCCAGCCCTGCCGGGCCGGCGCCAACTATGATCGTTTGGCTTGTTGAAGACTTGGGACGCATCGTTAAAGGGAAAACGCGGACCTTAGTCCGCGCTCCAAACTATCATGGCGTTCTGAACGTTTCATCAAGCGAGGTGGTTATGCCGAAAGCAAATCGTCCACTGCGTCAGCTAACTCTTTCAAGTTGCTGACCTTCAATACATTGCTGCAATACGGCGCATACTTCGGCATGTCGCTGTCACCGTGCCATAAATGCGGAGGTTCCGGATTCATCCAGATAGTCCGGGCTGCGCGGCGCGCCATCAGCGAGAAAACATCCAGGCGCGGATCGTTGTAATTATTCCGCCCATCGCCAACGATCAGAAGCGTAGTTTGCCCGCTCAGTGTATCCAGGTAGTCGTTGTTGAAGTTATCCAGCGACCAGCCGAGATCGGTGTTGTAGTGTCCGCTGGGCATGCGCCACAGAACGGAGGCAATCGCCTCGTCCGCGTTGGAGCCGTTGAACTCCTCTGAAATATATTCGAGATGGTCAATGAACGCGAAGGCATGCGTCTTGTGGACCTGTCCCTGTAGCGCGAAAAGAAAACTCAGCATCAATTCAGAGCAAAACCGCATGGATGTGCTGACATCGCAAATGATCACGATCTTGGGTTTGCGCACGCGATCCTTGTGCATGATCTCCATCGGTACCCCCTGATACTTCAGGTTCCTGCGGATGGTAGCCTTCGGGTCAAGCTGTCCGCTTTTCGCTCGTTTCTGACGGAGCGCGATTCGCGTGCGCAGCATAGCCGCGAGCCGCTTGACTTCGCGCTGTAAAAGTTTCTTCTCTGTATCTGTCAGCGCCTGGAAGGGACGGTTCATCAGATTATCAATGCCCTCTTCACGCGGGCGTTCACTCATATTCTCGGCGATGCGCTGGCCGGCAAATTGATTGATCTGCTCCTGCATTCCCTGCATGTTCTGCTGGATCATCTGCCGCAACTGCTCGACGCGCTCGCGGCTCATGCCCATCTGTGCGAGTTGTTCCATCAGTTCCTTCAAAGCTTCGCGGACTTCCGGGAATGCCAGGGCGCGCATCATGCGCTGTGCCATCCAGTTTTGATAATCGAGATTGTCCGCCTGATTCAAACCGACCAACTGCCCAAGCGCTTCCAACTCGGACCTGGTCAGTGGCTCCCCCTTCATCAGCCTCTCCATGCGTTGACGGAGATTCTCGGCGTATTGCTTCAGCGCCTCGGCCAGCATCTGCGCTTCTTCGGGCGTCATATCATCCATCGGATTTCCGCCCATAGCGGGCGGTTGACCGGAGCCGAAGAAGAGGGGGAATAGTTTATCGAAGGTGGGGATGTCTTTTGCGTCTTTGATCAACGTCGCGCGCAGAGAGAGTCGAAATTCCTCGCGGTCTTGAATCCCCATCAAATCCACCGCCGAGAACGCCTCCTGCGATTCTGCCAGGGAGACGCGTACCCCGCTCGAACGCAATGCAGCAATTAACTGTAAGATGCGGGCTTCCATAAATCATATACTCCTGTCATTGCGAGCCCGCCAGGGCAAAGCAATCCCACTATTATGAGGAGATTGTTTCGTCGCAAAGAACGCTCCTCGCAATGACAATACTACTAATTTCCAGAGAAACGACTAAAATCCTCAGGCTTCTGCCTAGATGAGGGAGAACTCAACTGTCGTTTTGCTTTTTGTAGATCGGCCTCATGTTTCAATAAAACAGAAAGTGTCTCTTCCAATGTGCGTTTATCCAGGTTTTGTGCGTTCAAGGCGACAAGCGCATTGGCCCAATCAAGCGTCTCGCTGATGGACGGCGACTTGCGCATGTCCGCTTTACGCAGCCTCTGGACAAAATCCACCGCTTGTTGAGCCAGCTTCGGGTTCAGATCCGGCACCTTGAGTCGGACGACTGCCAGTTCTTCCTGCAGCGTGGGGTAATCAATGAACAGGTAGAGGCAGCGGCGCTTCAACGCTTCCGAGAGTTCCCGCGTATTGTTGGAGGTGAGGATCACAAACGGTTTGTGCCGGGCGGTCAATGTTCCAAGCTCAGGCACGGACACCTGAAAATCGCTCAGCACTTCGAGCAGGAAGGCCTCGAACTCGGCGTCGGCACGGTCGATCTCGTCGATCAATAGCACCGTAGGTCGTTCGCTTAGAATCGCTTTCAGCAGCGGGCGTTGTAAGAGAAAACGATCGGAGAAGAAAACATCTTCTTCGCCCGCCAGTTTGTCCGCGGCTTCGGCCAGGGAATCGGCCTTGCCCAGCGTATCGTTTAATTTGTCGCGCAGCAATTGAGTGTAAAGTAACTGCTTGGAATATTCCCATTCATACAATGCCTTTGACTCATCCAATCCCTCGTAGCACTGCAGGCGGATCAGTTCACGGCCTGTCGCGCAGGCAATTGCTTTTGCGAGTTCGGTCTTACCAACGCCGGCAGGGCCTTCGGTAAGAAGTGGTTTCCCCAATTTGTACGCAAGATAAACAATCGTTGAGATCTCATCGGAAGCAATGTAACTTTGCTTTCCGAGTTCTGTCTTCACATTTTTTGTTGAATCAAAAATCGTATTCATGTATCACCTGTAATGTTGTCGAAACAATTATGCTCTGAGCCCAAGGCTTCGATAAATACTGAGGTTTGCTGTTAATTCTTTTTCCAGAGTAAATCTGCTTTCAATTGTAATCCGTGCAGCCTTTCCCAATTCATTACTTTTTTGATTATTGTTCAGCAATTCACACAGTCGGTCAGTGAGAGCATTCACATCATTGATGTTAATAAGCATACCATTCTTTTCATTTTCTACAATATCCGTGATTCCCCCTACATGAGTCACAATGACCGATTTTTCACAAGCCATGGCTTCAAGCAATGCATTTGGCATTCCGTCTCTCAGTGAAGGATGTACGAACACATCCATAATGGAATAGAACGAAGGAAGCTCTCGATGTGCTATCTGCCCGGTGACCATGATATGCTTACTTTCCATTGACGCCTGCAGTTCATTAAACCTTTCCTGATCTTCGCCAGCGCGAATTCCACCGACGATCAGCAGAGCAGCCGGACGCTTCTTGATTAACTGCGCATAGGCGGTTAAGAGAGCAGGCAATCCTTTTTTTGCACGCAGCTCTCCAACAAAGCCAATGACAGGGAATGTGCTTATGCCTAAGGTCTCTGCTAATACCAGGTTCTTATCCATCGGTTTGAAACATTCGGCATCTACTCCGTTTGGAATCAATATCACTTCACGATCCAAGAAGGCCTCTGCTTTTTTGACCAGTTCCCTGGCATTCGTCGTCACCGCGCCTGCGTTTTGTAACGCATACATCACGTGTGAAAATTTCGCTGGATCAAATGCGGCGCGTTCAATGTCATTTCCACGAATCGAAACAACGCTGGGCACGTTCAAATGCTTTCCCGCATACGTCGCGATGAATCCTGCCTGCGGAAGAAAATAGGCATGAAATACATCGAATGGCTCACGCTCGTGTTCTTCCAAAAGCAATTCAAACCAATCGACGAGTGTATCATCCACACGCTTGTGCGCGCCGAAACGCGTAACGCTGACTCCGTTGTAGGGGAGAGTCCGCCTTTCGGAGGCTGGCAAGCTAAGGGTCGGTGCAAACACGCGGACCGTATGTCCGGCAGAGGCAAGCAGATCGGCTAGGCGTTCCGCTGAGATTGCGAGCCCGCCAATGTCGGGTGTATACTTTTCAGAGAGCAAGGCGATTTTCATATTCTTTATTCAACAAGGTGAACATGGCTGAGCAATGTGAGATGATTATTGGGTACCTGGTCCCGCATCGTTGTGAAAATCCCTCTCTGGGGAAATGCATCAAATGCGGTCGTGGCTTTTGTGATGAACATACCAATCAAACGAAGGAAGGGCGGGTCTGTCTGGCCTGCCTCCAGGGGCTGGATATGCCGGTAACCCTGCCGATCGCGGCAGCGACATTCACGCTCTCCGATCTCGATACCTTTGGCCGTGCCAGCACATGGGATGATGATGACAGCACGGATCTCTTTTCGGACTTGAGTTAGCCTCATTCTGTCATTGCGAGGGCACCGGGCCGAAGCAATCCTCAGTTATAAGGAGATTGCTTCGTCGGGCGAAGGCCTCCTCGCAATGACAGAAATCCGCTTAATACGGTCCGATCGTCTCCCAGATTTTCTTGTTTTGCTCTATAAAATCATCGCAGCGCTGACATGGCTTGAGCGCGGGCGGGTGCATGTGCAGGCGGACGCGGCGATAGGCTTCACTTTCCCAAATCTCCTTGAACGATTGTTTGCGAAGATCGCCCAGCGGCTGGATCTGCTCGCGCGTCATGCAGCAGACATAGACCAATCCATTGAAGTCAATGAGGGCGTGCGTCCACGGCGCGTAACAGGGGAATTTGCCATAGTAACCGAACGCATAACGGCCGGCGCGTCCCAAACGGACCTCAGAGTCGTCCCGCCCAAATGGATACGCATCCTCATCCGCGATATTCACGCCCAGTTCCTTGGCGCGCTGTTCGATGATCGGCGCGATCTCAGAGTTGAAGAACGCGATGTCCTTCTTTCGCATGGACAGATGTTCGCCGCAATGATCATCCACCGGTATCAGATTAATCCCATCTGCGCCGAGTTCATGAGCGAGGTCCGGGAGCGTTGCGAGCGTCTCGTAGTTCGAGCGGCCAACGACGGTATTGAGGCGGACGCTCACCTTGCCCTTGTGCGCATACCTCCGAAAGAGTGATACGGCACGCGTGGTAAGTTTGTACGAACCTTCAACGCCGCGAATCTTCTCATGCATTTTGCGCAGAGGTGAATCAATCGACACATTCACGCCTCTCAGACCCGCCTCGATCAACCGCTTGGCCTTGACCTTGTCAATCAATGTGCCGTTGGTGGTGAGCGTGACTCGGATCCCAAGCTGGGAAGCACGCTCTATTAAATCTGGGAGTTGAGGTCGAAGCATCGGTTCGCCGCCTGAAATGTGGACTTTCTGGCAGCCAAGTTCTGCAAGTTCGCTGATGATTTCTTTGAATCGATCCATGGAGATGGGCGGCTCGCGCGTCTCACGCCAATGCTTGCACATCTCGCACTTGAGGTTGCATCCATAATTCACTTTAATTTTGACGTACAGAGGTTTATAAGCGCGGGCGTTGAGCACAGCCCTTTGCAGCTCTTCTTTTTCTGTTGCTACCTGCTCAAGATTGTACATGTAAATCCTATGCTATCATTGATGAGCGCAAACGAGTAAGAATTGCGCAATTGTACAACCAAACCTGACACCGGAGCACTTCACACTCTCAGCATGCGCCTCAAAGCAGACATCACTCTCCTCCTCATTTCCATCATCTGGGGTTCAGCGTTCGTTGCTCAACGCGTCGCGGGGCAATTGGGAAGCGTATATCTATTCAATGGTGTTCGCTACTTGATGGCAGCGGTCGTGGTGTTGCCGTTTGCTGTACGGTCACGTCATGTTGCAGGCGTCACATCCATGCCTCGCGAACAATACAAATGGATGTTCGTCGCCGGCTTTGTCTTGTTTCTCGGCAGCGCAACTCAACAACTCGGTGTGGTGTATACCACAGCCGGGAACGCTGGATTTATCACAGCGCTCTACGTCGTTTTAGTCCCGTTTGCTTTATTTGTCGTCTGGGGCGAGAGACCGTATTGGCTGTCTGTGGCTGCGGTGGTTTTGGCCGGGGTGGGAGCGTTCCTCCTCTCAACGGCGGGCAGGTATGAGGTCCGCGCGGGCGATGCACTTGAATTAGTGAGCGCGTTCTTCTGGACGTTCCATGTCATTGTGTTGGGAAAGTACGCGTCGCAGTTTGAGTCTATTTCATTTTCCGTCGGGCAGCTCGTTGTGTGCGGGGCTCTCAATCTGGGCATCGGTCTGTTCGCGGAAAAATCGCTGCCTGTATCATGGCCTTTGCTGGGATCGATCGCATACACCGCGTTTTTCTCCCTTGGTTTATGCTACACACTTCAAATCTGGGCGCAGAGACATACGCCTCCAGCGGATGCTGCGTTGATTCTGAGTCTCGAGTCTGTTTTTGCCGTTCTTTCGGGATGGCTGCTGCTGGATGAAAAACTGGCTGGGATCCAGGTCTTTGGCTGCACATTGATTTTTATTGCAGTTCTACTATCCCAATTCAAGGAATGGAACCTGCGGGGTAAAATTGACCATGATCGCCTCGTGGAGGGCAGATGACTGCCATTGTTGTTTTGAACCCGTATTCGAATCGCTGGAACGCAAAGGCACGCTGGCCTGAAGCTGAGGCCGCGTTACGTGCGGCAGGCGTGGACTTTGAAGTCGTTGTTTCCGAACGAAAAGGCGCGGTGATTGCGCTGGCCGAGGAAGCGACGCGTGCCGGTTTCTCTCCGATCATCGCGGCCGGAGGCGATGGTACTATTGGTGAGACGGTCAATGGCATGATCCGCGGTCTGGCGGGATCCCTGGAGAAGCCGATCGGGCCGTTGGGAATCATCCCGCTGGGTTCTGCCAATGACCTGGTGGATAACCTCGGGATTCCAAAGGACTTGACCGCTGCGGCAAAAGTTATCGCGGCAGGTAAGATCGATTTGATCGATGTGGGCAAGTGCAACGACAGATATTTCGTAAATAATTCTGCCGCGGGCCTGGAGCCTTATGTCACTACCAAGCAGGAAAAAATCACCTGGGTCAAAGGTGTGCCACGCTATTTGGTTGCGGCTGTTCAGGCCATCATGGACGGACCCAACTGGCAGGCAAAAGTCGAATGGGATGACGGGTCGTACAATGGGCCGCTTTCGTTGGTCTCCGTTGGGAATGGGCCTCGCACAGGCGGTATCTTCTTCATGTCCCCGCATGCCGATCCGCGCGACGGCAAGCTGACCTTTGTCTACGGCTATCGCAAAACACGATTGGCTATGTTCCAGGCACTGCCGCGGGCAATGAAGCCGGACGAAGGAAGCTACGTTGAAATGGATGGCATTCACGAGGTCCACGCGAAGCGGATTTCCATCCAGCTTGACAAACCATCGCCGGCGCATACGGATGGCGAATTGTTCCCCGAATGGGTACAGAATCTGAAATATGAAATCTTCCCCAAGCGGTTGAGGATCATTCTTCCATAAATAAATTGATGAATTGTCCAGTCATGACAGAATCCCTAGACCTCACTTTCCACCCTCTCACTCAAAAGCTCTGGCGTGATTTTGAAATCCTGTTTGGCCCGAACGGCGCTTGCGGCGGCTGTTGGTGCATGTATTGGAAGCTGCGCGGAAAAGCTTTTTCCGATAACACCGGCAGCGGTACGCGCCAGATGCATAAGTCCATCATTGATGCGAAGGTGATCACCGGCCTGCTCGCTTATGGAGATGGCTATCCCATTGGTTGGGTCGCGGTCGAGCCGCGCAGCGCTTATCCGAAACTTGCACATTCGCAAGTACTGACGCCCGTGGACGACCAAGAGGTCTGGTCCGTGACCTGCTTCTTTGTACAGAAGGATTACCGCCGCAAGGGCGTGACCGTGGCGTTGCTGAAAGCCGCAGTGGATCACGTGAAAAAGCATGGTGGCAAAATCGTGGAGGGCTATCCTACTGATGCCCGGCAGGATATGCCCGCTCCCTTCATCTACACGGGAACCGCATCCGCATTTCAACAGGCAGGTTTCAAGGAAGTGGCGCGCAACTCACCGACGCGGCCGATCTTTCGCTATTTCATAAAATAGCCGATGCGGAATCAGAGATTCCAAAGAAAAATGCCAGCGATTTCAACCGCTGGCATTTTCTGTAGCGCTAACGGGTCACCAATTCAAAGCAATAAACACGATGGCGATTACGGCAAGCAGCATCAATACGGCAATGATCACCACGATCAGCCGCCACAGAATGATCTTTTCCGAAAAAGCGACCCCGTATCGCTGCTCAAGCTCGCAACGGATGCGCTCCACTTCGTCGCGCTGGAACTGGCTGTTCCAATGCAAGGTAACGGGTTCCCCTGCGGGAGAAACGCCGGTCAATGTGACCTGGTGGGCAAAACCGAATTTGTGGATGAGCCCTTCCGCAATCTTTGAGAACTCGATGCGCCGGTAATCGTGGAATTCGAAGCCGATGAAATTCGGGCGGAATTCCACTTTATGGATTTTGTCGCGGTTCACCACGAGCGTGCCTGCGATCAAATCCGCGATGCGCTGCTTGAGCGGCGTGGCCCAGACGAAGATCGCAGCGATGATGTTGTATTCGAAAAAGCCCAGGATGGCACGGATAGCCGCCTGCCACCCTTCGATCTTCCTGCCATCCCTGCGAATCACCTTCAGGCAACTGCTCGCCTTGCCGGGGGTTGCCCCCTTGATCCATTCGAATAGGAAGAAATACAGGAACCAAATGGCGGGGAGCAAAACGAGGATCATACCTGAATATAACGAACCGAAATCTTCCACGCCTCCAGCAGCAATGGATGTGAAGCTTACAACAATTACTGCGATCAAGGTGTAGATCAGCTCGATGAGAATGAGATCCAGGAAGACACCGCTGAAGCGCAGGTTGACTCCCTCGCCGCGGATGGGCTCGATGACCCACTCGACCTCATCTGTTGACGTTGCCGCGGCAGGCTTGACCTCTGAGATGATCCGGCTCTCGTAGCGGACATCCATTAGCGGGCTGCCGCACTTCTTACACTTGTCTTGCTCACCAGCCTCCACCATTTCATGGTCGGTCTGACAGTAGCCGACGCGCGTCACCACGAATTGAGCGCCGCAGAAGCGGCACAGCCTGGCTTCGGCTTTGATAGTCTCGGCGCAGATGGGACACTTCTTGTTCTCTATTGGAGGTGAATCTTTGACAGTCGCTGGTGCCTCGGGCGCGGACCGGGTAACGGCCTCGTCCACCTCGGGTATGACCGCCACTGCGGAGGGGCCATCTTCCACTTTGTGAGCGGTGACGCGAACCGGTGCCTCTGTGTATTGCGCGGCAGTCTCCTCAACAGGCTTCTGCAGCGTTTCCCCTCTCTCCGCATCTTGCGTCGCCTCCTTTGCTTCCCTGGCCTTTCGACTCTGTTCTTTTTTCTTTTCATAAATTCCTGCATACATTGGGTCGAGGCTGGCGGCTCTCTCCCAGGAGGCCCTGGCTTCTGCGCCCCTGCCAAGGTGTGCCAGTGAAAGTCCCTGCTCCCACCAGATCGCAGCATTCTCCGGCTCATCCCGCAGCGCCCGCTGGTAATACTGGACAGCCGTGCCATAATCCCCGCGCCATTGTTCGCTCTGTCCCAGCTTGAAATACTCATTCTCTGTTATGTCAGACATACGCGTGCTCCTATGATTGACAACAACTCTTTCATGGTATGGAAATTTCAGATAAATCCCATATCTTGAGGTTATCGATGGCGGCAATCGATGAGCCGGCGCGTGGGCTGCCTCCGGCCCAGGCATCAAAATGGATTGAACCCTTGAAGGGGATGGTCTGATCATCCACATAGCTCAGGGGATGCCCGCTGGCGTAGACTGCAAATTGCGTCCCTCTTACGATCAATATGATCCGATTCGCCGCCTCGGATATTTGAATCTGCCCGATCTCAACTTCGAAATGCCTGCCGAGATGATTATTGCCAGATAGTGACATACGCCCGTTGTGCTCTAATTTGAGCGCATAGCAGGGATCGGCCCCGCCGCCCTGGCACCGGAAGGATGTGACCCACACTGCGTCGCTGGCAGACTCGATAAAACGCACGTCGATTTGAAGCACAAAATCCTGGTAGGCCATCTTGCTCCGCGTCCCAGCGCAGTCACCCAGGAATAGTTCGCCAGCAATCTGATATTTCGGCGTGGATGGACTGCACCAGTCCTTCACCCATCCACCAGAATTATCACTCAGGTCATCCGCGATGCTCGGTGAGCGGTTGGCAATCGCCGAGAGGAGAGGCTCGGCGAAATCCATCACCCAGCCCGGTATGGATGTGGCTGTCATAGTTGGGCGCAGCGTGCGCGTTGCTGTGGGAGCCGGAATGAACGTCGCAGTCTGAGCAGGTGTCACGGTGCCCGGCCCAATAGCTGCCAGGGGCTTGCGGGCGAGACCGAATGCTGCAAGTGCTGATACTCCCAAAACCACCACAGCAACAACCGCCCATGCCCAGGTCTTGTTCTTGTGCGTAGTTGAATCAGCAGGTATCACACTTTCGACCGGCCGGACCGATTGGTCGCTCGGTTCCTCGATCAACTTGCTCTCGATTCGCCGGTCAATGATTTCGTTGTTGCATACTTTGCAGCAACCATGTTCATCGGCCTCGCGGATTTGGTGGCACTTGGTGCAATAGCCAGTACTGGTCACTTCAAATCGAGCGGCACAATACTCGCAAGTCGTTGCCTCAAGCGGGATTTGCTCCGCGCACATTGGGCATTTCTTAGTTGCACTATTCATGGCATTCCTTGCCTGCTTCTATTTCCAGACCTCGATCTTGAGAATGTCGTGAATGCACACATCTCCATCGGTCGTTTCACAAATACTGCCGGTGACAATGATGCGTGAGCCGATGCCTGCATAGGTGCCATCGTCCAGCCGAACCTGGATATCCTTTTTTGTATAGGGGTCAGGCAACGGTCTCATCTGGTTAGGAAGTGTGTTTTCGCGGCTTTCTCCAAGGGTCACGAAGATGGTGATCTTCTGCGATGTCTTAGTCGGATTTGCCAACAGCATTCCGCAATCTGTGTCGCAGTAGGTGCCGCCGAACATGACCAATTGCCCGTGCAGAATAACCTGCTGCCCGACCGGATAATCTTCCAGGGTGTCGAAGGTAATTTCCAGAGGCAGCGGGGTCGCCGTACGCGTTGGACGATGTGTTGGAGTCGGGGTGGGCGTCTGTGTGGGAGTAGATGTACGGGTTGGCAGTGCGAGCGAGGGAGTTAATTTAGGTCCGGACCGGAGCAAGATCGTGCCAACGATGCTGATTCCCGCCATGACTATCAGAATGCCAATCACGCATCCTACGGCCGAGCGCTTTTTGGGAGGCGAAGCAGAGCGAGTGCGGGAAGCCGAGACCGGCGGTGCCTCGACCGGCATGATCGGCTTCCGTTGCGCCTTGTCTGTCAGAAGTCTGCTCTCGATATGCTGGTCCAGCACCTCGCCGCCGCAGGTTCTGCAACGACCTTTTTCATCCGCCTCCCGCACCTGGTGACAGTTCCCGCAGTAGCCGGTCAGGACCACTTCAAACCGCGCGCTGCAATATTCGCAGATTGTGGCATCCACCGGAATTTGCTCGGCGCACAACGGGCACTTCTTTGTGGTTTCATTCATCGTTTTGCTCCACCTAGCAGCTAAGGTTGGATTTGTATCTTGTCCAGGTCCCAGACTTTCAGATTATCGAACGTAACAATTGTGGAACTCCCTATATCATCGAGTACGCATAAACAGATTCCTATTCCGGGAGTTCGCCCGCTATCGTTGATGTATGAAACAAGGGCTTCATTTAAGTAAATTGCATATTCTGCATTTTTGGAAATGATGGTGATGGTTACCTCTTGGGTTGAGTCGATCGATTGATCACCTGCGACTAAATATGTGGCCGGGTGGGTGTAAGCAATGACCTCCCATCTCCCATCTTTCCAAAGAGCGAACCCTACGCCCTCCGAATCATCTGTTCCACGCCATTGGATCTCCGTAGCATCACCTGAACCCAACTTACTGAGATCGACATCAACACGCAAGGCAAAGTTTTTGAAACGCATTGCCGGGTGATGACCATGAAAACGCTCTATCTCGCTGCCCCCCTGCCGGATGGTCGCCACTAAAGCTCCGTCTTTGATTTCCATCTCACCTTGGCTATTGCCATCAACAAACCGCCAACTGACCGATTCTTGCGAAAAATCATCCTGAAATTGCGGTGGATGATTTGCGATGGCCGCAAGGACTGGTTCTGCAAATTCTGTCACCCAGCTTGGGACAGGCGTCGTGGTTGGCGTCGGGCGCAGTGTGCGTGTGGGTTTCACAGTTGGTGTCAGTGTTGGGGGAAGAATCCTTGTTGCACCGGGTGTGCTGGTCGCAGGAAGGCTGGGCGCAGCGGGCAGGCTGCCGCCTCGAAACCACAAAAAAGCATCGATGACCGCAAAGATCAGTATTCCTGCGAGAACGCCAAATGGTAAAAGGCTTTTCCTGGTCTTTGGTGATGCAGGCCCAACAGTGGGTTTAGGTACGAGAAGCGATTCTTGCACTGACTCTTCGACCAGCCTGCTCTCCACGCGTCGGTCAATGATTTCGCCGTTGCACACTTTGCAGCAACCATTTTCATCCGCCTCGCGGATCTGATGACAGTTTTGGCAATAGCCGGTGCTGGTCACTTCGAATCGCGCGCCGCAATATTCGCAGGCAGTGGCCTCAAGCGGAATTTGCTCAGCACACATAGGGCATTTCTTAGTGGTTTCATTCATGGTTTACTCCACGTAGCGGCTAAGGTTGGATTTGAATCTTGTCCAGATCCCAGACTGTTAGATTGTCGAATGTAACCATTGTCGGACTCCTTAGATCGTTATCGTATACGTATAATGTGATTCCTACTCCAAGGCGTCGCCCGCTATCGTTCAGATATGAAACAGGGGCTTCATTAATGTAAATTGCGTATTCAGTGCCTCTAGAAATGATGGTGATAGTTACTTTTTGGATCGGGCGGATTGAACTCCTACCTGAGGCTAACTCGGAATACGGGTTGGAAGAAGCAATCCACCAACTACCAGAATTCGAAAGAGTGAACTCTACTAGGTCGTGATAGTCATCTCTTCCACGCCATGTAATCCCTACTGCATCACCTGAACCCAACTTGCTGAGATCAATATCAACACGCAGCGCGAAGTTTTTGAAACGCATTGCCGGGTGAGATGCAGAGTAACCCGTATAGCCAGTCCCCCCTTGCCCGCTGGTCATTTTTAAAACCCCATCTTCGATATCCATCTCAACGTAGTTATCGTTCACAAACCGCCAGCTGACTGATGTTTGCGAAAAATCATCCTGAAAGTGCGGACGCTTATTTGCGATGGCGGCAAGGATGGGTTCTGCAAAATTGGTCACCCACGTTGGAATCGGTGTCGCCGTTGATGTCGGGCGCAGGGTATGCGTGGGAGCCGTCGTTTGAATTATTGCTGGCCCTGCAGCCGGCGGAGGTGCAAATGTGGCGATTGGAGTGGGAGTATCTATAAGAACGGGCGCAGCGGGCGGGTCATCGCGCCTGAGTAACAAGTATGCACCAATACTGGAGATCAGTACAACACCAGCAAGGATTCCCCTTGGCAGAAGTTTCCGATTGGTTTTACGGATTGCAGGTTCATGTATGGGTATGGTTTCCTTTATTGGCTCTTCGACCAGTTTGCTTTCCACGCGCCGATCAATGATTTCGCCATTGCACACTTTGCAGCAACCATTTTCATCCGCCTCGCGGATCTGATGACAATTTTGGCAGTAACCAGTGATGGTCACTTCAAATTGTGTGCCGCAGTACTCGCAGTTCGCAGCCGCGAGCGGGATTACTTCCGCACACATCGGGCACTTCTTTGTTGTGGTTTCCATGTCCTTCTTCCTTGTTGGCCAGGTGCTATCGACAAATAATGGATGCAAGCCTTGTCAGCCACGACGGAGAAAATCGAGGCTGGTTCATGGCGCAGTGAGCGAAGACTTTTTGGCAATTTCAGCCGCTTCGGAATACTTGAGGGCATCCTGCCAGCCAGTTCCCTGGCACGCGCTGCACCTGCCTCCCAGATAGAGTTCGTGCTCAATCAAGTAGCCGTTTCCACGACACACGGGGCAGCGTTGCGCTGGTTCGCGCACAAGGACCCTGCCATATCCCTCACAACTCTCGCATGTTTTGGAGCCTTTGCCCCCACAGGGGAAGCATGATTGGAAGCTATATCCGGGGATTTCGGGCCAGTCCGTTTTTGGCGCAGTTTCAACCTTTGATGTTTCCGCGCCGGCCATCAACTCGAAGCGCTGATTGGGCCCCTTTTGGATGATTAACTGCTCGCCCTTTTCAGTGACCCCGGAGATTTCATATCCAAGCATGATGACGTCATGTTCGGAACTCATTTTGATGCTGCTTTCGAATTCGATGCGGTAGATTCCTTTTTGGGCCGGGCGTTCCTCGATTTCCAGAATCCTGCCATTCGCTGTAGTGATCGTATCCTCGCGAGCACCAAGCTTTGAAATGACATTGACTTTGATGGGATGATCCTTATTGCGCTCACACCAATTCAATATCAGCGACATGTGATCGGCCTGCTCGATGGGAGTAGCGATGCGGAAAGCTTCTGAAGGATTTGGCAGTGAGGACACAGCCGTCGCCGGTTTTAGGTCTGGCACGGGACTTCCAGCGAGTCTGCTTTCGAAGTGGACATCCTGAGCTTCATTGCCACATTGACTGCATTTGCCATCTCTCACATCTACGATGGCATGATCCGTGAGACAATAGCCTCGTTCTCGGACCTCGAAGCGGGCGCGGCAAAAACGACAGATGCGCGCCTCTGCTTTGATCGTTTGTCCGCAGGAGGGGCATTGTTTTACATTCCCATCTTCCTTCGTATCGGTTGTCTCTGCGAGTGGCGGTTCGTCTGCCTTGGCGCGCGTCGGTATGACTGGCGGCGCTTTTAGCAAGCGGCTTTCCACGTGCATGTCGGTCAGTCCTTTGCCGCAGCCGATACAATTTCCTGTCTCATCCACGTCCACAACCTGGTGACATTCGGTGCAATAACCTTTGATCGATACGGTGAAGGTTGCGCGGCAGAAGCGACACAATTTTGCTTCGGCTTTGATCAACTCACCGCATACCGGACACTTCTTGCACTCATCCATGGGGACCACGCTCAACGCCTTTTGCAGATCGACGGCCGCTGGTAGTCTGGCGGCAGTGCTCACAGGCGTCTGTCTCTTCATTTGGCGGGAGCCTGTCAACGATCCGGATTCGATGCGAGGGGATGGAGTCTCTATCACAGGTTTCGCGCGTTCCCGTCGTCCAAGATAAAACTGCAGTCCAAAGGCAACGAGCATGAACGCCAGGGCGATCCCAAAGAAGACAAGCACATTGGCTTCCCGGATCGCTGCAGCCAGTTCACCGCGTGGGTTGATGAGGGTGTGATAGAAAAGAAACCCGACCGCAATCAGTGCCGCCAGCCATCCCCAGCGGGTGCGTTGCTTGAGTGAGTGACCAAGGCTGCCCGGCATACCGAGCATCTGGACGAAGAGATTTTCCAGCGCCACTGCGAACACAACCAGCAGAAAGGCTTCCACCCCGCCGATCAGGTTCTTTAACCCTTCAGCGAGATTGAGTTTTTGTAGAAGCCCGGTGAGTACTGTCGGTATCCAGACGATGAGGCCAATGGCCGTCAATGTTGTAGCGCTGATCCTGAGCAGACTGCGCTGCTTTGGTTCGTCGAATTGTCTTTCCTCGGTGTGGAGCGCCTCTGGAGTGCCGAACATGAGGCCGGGCACAAGTGTAAACAGGCGCGACGCGGTGGTAGAGAATGCCGCCAGCAGGAAGTTCGTGGGGCGTATTCTAAGGTCAGCCTCCAGACCCCAGCGACGGATGGCCCGCCATTGGAAAATGTCATCGGCAATGCCGACGACCCCGTATGCGATCATCATCGAGACAAGTAGAATCAATCCTTTGCTGGTGAGCGGATTCCACGTGCGGTCAAGCAGGGAAAAGACCACGCCATAGAAAAAGACGATGCCTAACACTTTGACGGCATTCTGCAATCCGGGCCGCCTCAAGTTGGACCCGGCGGCTGCCTCCAGTTTCGATTGCATGCGCGCCACCCAGTCCACTACGCGGACCCTCCGTCGGAGAGCTTCTTCATGCTCGCCAAGGATGTGTGTGAAGATTTCCGCCGCGACCGCGAAAGGCAGCATCAGAAGCGCGGCAAGCAACAGGTTCGTCCCGACCACACCGGGGCTGGTTGAGACATCCAGTGGGGTGGGGATATAGGTGGTCAGTTCAGGAACGAACGGACCCGCCGGCCGGAATGCGGTGGCACTTTCCTCCCCCACAACGGCTACGGCTCGTTCATCAAGCAGGCGCGCAACGTCCACAGCGCTCGTAAGTGTGCTCAGGAACGGGCTTGCAGGGCTTTCCAAGTACATGTAAGCGACCTCGATAATTACAGGCCCGCGGCGCGCCACCACATAGTCCAGCCGCATTGACGCACTTCCAAGTATGAGCGAGAAAGCCATCCGGCTGTCTCCAATATCGCCTGCACCGCTCAGGACAGCAGCGTCCGTTCCACCTGCCGCCTGACTGAGTTGCTGCATCACTTTGTCCGGATTTGCCAGCTGACGATCGATCAATAATTGTTCCGCGAGCGAGAGCGGACCGACGATTCCACTGACCACAAACTGTGGATTGCGCGGATCAGATGTTTTGAAGCCTGTGAAGTTCTGGAGGGCTGCCTGAGATGTAGCCGACATGGTCCCTTCAACAAGATCAAGCGAAGATCTGAAGAGGCTCAGCTCGCTTCCGCTCAGGAGCTCGAACCCGGACGGCAGGTCATCCAACCGTAGAATCACATCGGAAAGATCCGGATCCTGATATTCAGCCTCCGGACTTGATATTGCAAATGCTGGTTGAAGTGCTGGAATCGCCAAAATTAGCAGCAATGCTGCCGTAATCCCCCACCGAACCGACCGACGTCGGATCGTAAGTTTTCTCATCTCTCCCTTCCCTCCCTCCCCTCTTGCAACCTGCCCTGCCTGGGCAAGCCTCCCAGATAGATTATCGCGCTGCAGAGGCTCGGGATATAGTGTCAAATATCCTGTGATTCTGAGCCCCTTCGCTGTGTTATAGTTGGCACGGCTGACGGACATTTCCAGACAGATCGATCACAGATTAGTCATACCGTGGCAACTTCCTTCAAACCGCCTTCAAAATCCCTCACACTGCGCGATTACCAGTTCATCGTCCTGGTTGTGTTTGGGATATTTGTCTTTTGTGCAGCGCTGCTCTATGTAAATCTGAATTACATCAATCCCCTGGGCGGGGGAGGCGGGTTTTATCTTCCGTGGGCGGCTGGACGTGCTTTCCTCTTTGAGCACGCGGACCCTTACGGTACGTATGTCCCTGAACATGTTCAACAGTTGGTTTATGACCGCGCCGCGGGGCCGGGTGACAAGCCTTACATTACGGACATCCCGTTTCATTTGATCGTTGGCTATTTCCCCTTCTCGCTTCTCTCTGACCCTCAGCTCGCTCGGGCGATATTTACATTGATCTCCGAATTGGCCTTGTTCGGACTCGCTTATTTGAGTCTCCGCCTTACTGGCTGGGAAGTGCCACCTGTGTTTGCGGGTCTGTTCGTCCTGTTTTGTGTTTTCAACTTATATACCTTTCGAGCTGTTCTCGAAGCCACGCCTGTCCTTTTTCTGGGTTTTCTGTATGCCGGGATTCTCTATGCCTTTCACACGGAACAGGATGAACTGGCCGGCGCGCTCGTTGCAGTTTCATGTTATCACTGGGAAGTAAGCGGACCTTTCCTTATACTCATAGCACTCCATGTTTTGCACGAACGCCGCACACGGATATTTGCAGGCTTCGCGATGATCTCAGCGATTCTCTTGATTCTCTCGTTCCTGGTCTATCCCGGCTGGGTTTTGCCATTTCTGCGTGCTACGAGCAACAATCTTCGCTCGGACTTTGGGATTTCCACGCAGACAGTTTTCAGCCACCTCTGGCCGGACTTTGGCAGTCGTCTCGCCTGGGGGCTGACGATCTTGCTTCTTACTGCACTGGCTTATGAATGGAACATCGCGCGCCGTTCCCATCCGCGTCGATTCTACTGGGCGGCCTGCCTGAGCCTCGCCGCGGCGCCATTACTTGGCTTCCGCACCGAGATGGAAAACCTCGTGCTTCTGGTGTTCCCGCTGGCGCTGGTTTTTGCCATCACTTATGAGCGCTGGAAGAGATTTGGCGGCGTGCTGATCTTTCTGCTTCTGCTGCTTGTTTTTGCCGTCCCCTGGGCAGTCTATTATTTTGCTATGCCGCGCATGGGCCAGGTTGGCGAAGATATTCTCTTTCTCTTTTTCCCGACTTTCACGCTCACCGGCGTGTACTGGGTCCGCTGGTGGGCCATCCGTCCGCCGCGCATCCTGTTTGACAGATCCCGCCTCAACTGACCCTGTTCGTTCACTGATCCCTCACAATGGCCATGTCTCGTCGCACCTACTTCATCCTCTTCCTTGCTGGCCTGATTCTGCCTTTTACCCTTTCGCTGTTTCAGCCGATCCCGGGCTATCTTGATTCGGATTACTACTACGCAGGCGGGATTCAACTTGCCACGGGGAAAGGCTTCACCGAACCTTATCTCTGGAATTATCTTGATGATCCGCAGTCCCTACCGCACCCTTCCCACAACTACTGGATGCCTCTCGCCTCCATCGTGGCTGCGCTGGCGATGTGGCTGACAGGTCAGATCACCTACGCAATTGCTCGAATTCCATTTATTCTCATCGCGGCTTGCATCCCACCGCTAACCGCGGCGCTGGCATATAGGTTTTCCGGTCGCCGCGACCTAGCGATCACTTCGGCTCTTCTCGCCATCTTTTCCGTTTACCACGCGCCCTTCGTCGGTGTGAGTGATAACTTTAGCCTCTTTATGCTTTTGGGCGGGCTGTATTTTCTCGCTACTAGCTCTCTACTCACCAATCCTCTCCTCTCTCGCAATTGGTTCTTTCTCGGCATCCTCGCCAGCCTGATGACTCTTTCCCGCAGTGACGGTCTCCTCTGGCTGGGACTCACCTTCCTCCTCTCAATTCTCCTATTTACTCCTTACTCGCAACCCATCACTCGTCGCCTGTTACTCATTGCCCGCAACCTCATTTTTACTGTCCTTGGCTTTCTCCTCATCATGGGACCCTGGTATGCGCGCAATCTACATGTTTATGGTTCGATCATGGCTCCGGGCGGAAGCCGCGCACTCTGGCTTGACACTTATGACCAGACCTTTGCTTATCCAGCCTCACAGTTGACGGTGCAATCATTCCTTGCCCTGGGTTGGAAGGAAATCCTGTCGGATCGACTCTGGGCCCTGGGCAACAACCTCGAAAGTGGATTTGCGGCACATGGTGCGATCATCCTGTTTCCTTTCATCGTGATTGGAATCATAAAGTACTGGAAGGATGAACGTGTCAAGCTGGGCGCGATAGCCTGGCTGATATTGTTCGCTGTAATGACTGTCATTTTTCCGTTTGCCGGAGCACGCGGCGCATTCTTCCATGCCGGTGCGTCCCTGCAGCCGCTGTGGTGGACGCTGGCACCGCTTGGCCTTGAAGCGGCAGTCTCATCGGCGAGGAAACGCGAGTGGTTCAGCGACCGGGCCCAGGTCCTGTTTCGAAGCGTACTTGTCCTGATCGTCATCATCTTAACGGGCTACGTCGTCTGGTTCCGGATTTTCAATCTGGGCTGGGGAGAAGGTGAACCGTTCTATCCAAAAGTCGAGCAGATGTTGGTGCAGGATGGGGCGCGTCAGAATGATGTCGTGATTGTCCGAAACCCTGTCGGATATTACATCGCCTCTGGTCGCTCTGCGATCGTCGTCCCTTATGGGGATGAGCAGACCATCCTGGCGCTTTCAAAGCAATTTGGCGCGCGCTACCTGATCCTGGAATCCAAGGCGGTGCTTGCGCAGAATAAAGAACTCTATGACCAACCGGGGGGGCACGAGCATTTCAACTATCTCGGCGACATCGATGGGGCGCATATCTATGAGATCATCCCATAAGCTTGTACCGCGCGATCTTGGCGTACTTGCGCTGGCCGTCTTGCTCGTTGCTGCGATCTATCTGCTCTGGAGTCGCATCACATATGCGATTGGTTTTCCGCTTGACGATTCGTGGATCCATCAGACGTATGCGCGCAACCTTGCGCTGCGAGGCGAATGGGCCTTTCGCCCGGGGATCGTTTCAGCCGGTTCGACTTCGCCGCTCTGGTCTGTTCTGCTCGCGTTTGGCTTCCTGCTTCATCTCTCGCCGTACATCTGGACATATTTCCTGGGCGCACTGACTATGTTTGGGCTTGCCTGCCTGGGCGAGTGGGGCGTGCGCCAGATCAGGCCGGCTTATCAGCCTCGCTTCCCGTGGGTCGGACTTTTCCTCGTCTTTGAATGGCATCTGGCCTGGGCTGCGATGTCCGGGATGGAGACTCTGCTCCACGCGCTTTTGGTGACGACTGTGCTAATCCTGTTGATGACCGGCTCGCGTCGCTATCTGCGCCTTGGTCTGCTGACTGCACTATCGGTCTGGGTCCGCCCCGACGGTTTGACTCTGGTGAGTCCGGTCATGATGACGATTCTTCTTGTCGAGCCGGATATGACTGCGCGGGCAAAGGCACTTGGACGATTCATCATAGGCTTCGGGGCATTATTTGGCCCGTATCTATTGTTTAACCTGGCGATTGGCGGAACACCGATGCCAAACACGTTCTACGCAAAGCAAGCCGAATACGCGGCATGGCAATCCAAGCCAATTTTGGAGCGGCTCGGCGAGATGCTCCTGCAGCTCCTGGTCGGAACGGGCTTCGTTGTCATACCGGGCGTGCTCGGCTGGTTAGGTTCCTCCATCCGACGGCGAGACTGGGGAAGCCTGGCGGCAATGATTTGGTGCGCGGGGTATCTCTGGCTTTATGTTTCCCGACTGCCCGTCTATCAGCATGGACGTTACATTATGCCGGCCATGCCCATCTTTTTCCTCTTCGGCCTGTTGGGTTTCATGGAATTTGCCGACTCCCGGCTTTTCAATCGCTACCATTGGTTTGTCCAGACTTTATGGCAGGTCAGTATGGCAGTGGTTGCGATTTTGTTTGTGGGGATCGGTGCGCGTTCGTACGCAGAGGATGTGGCGCTGATCGAAAGTGAGATGGTGCAGACCGCGAAGTGGGTCTCAGCGAACCTGCCCCCTGAGACCTTGATTGCCGCGCATGATATCGGCGCACTGGGTTACTTCGACAATCACCCGATCATTGATCTCGCGGGCCTGATCTCGCCGGAGGTCATCCCCTTCATTCGCGACGAAGGGCGTCTGGCGATATTCCTCAATGAACGCCGGGCAGATTACCTCATCGCGTTCCCGGGCTTCTACCCGGCACTTTGCAAATCCGCAAGTGTGGTCTTCACGACGGATGGGCCCATTGCTCCCCTTTTCGGCGAGGAGAATATGTCCGTATTTCGTTGGAACCGCCCTTAATGGGTTAAAATAAAGCACTGCCAAAACACTCATAGAAATGGGTTTGGGATGAACCAGATAACACTTTTGATCGTTGATGATCACCCGCTGTTCCGTCAAGGTGTTGTGGATGCCTTGTCGTTCGAGCCTGACATGCGCGTCATGGGTCAATCAGCGAGCGGTGATGAAGCCTTGGAAATGATCCGCACGATGAAACCGTCCGTGGCCGTACTGGACGTGAATTTGCCGGGCATGAACGGCCAGCAAATCACTCATCAGGTAACACAGGACAAATTACCCACGCGCATCCTTTTAATGACCGGATATGATGATGTGGAACAGGCCATCCATGCCGCCCTCGCGGGCGCCCACGGTTATTGCTCCAAGGATATTCAGCCGCAGACCCTTTCCCGCATCATTCGCGAAGTTGCTGAAGGAAAATACGTTTTCAGCGAAAATGTTTTTAATCACCACGAGTTGGAGCGCTGGGTCGAGGAACAGATTGAAGGTGCGCGGCGGTCTTATAGCGAGCCCGGCAGCCCGTTCCATCCGCTTTCCGAGCGGGAAATGGAAGTACTGGCCTGCGTCGTGCGCGGTATGAGTAACAAGGAGATTGCCAGTCTTCTTGGCATCAGTCACCAGACGGTAAAGAATCATGTCACGGCGATTCTGCGCAAATTTGGCGTTGAGGACCGCACGCAAGCCGTTGTCTATGCCCTAAAGCGCGGCTGGGTCACGCTCAGGGACACAGATATTCGGCGTCAGGAGTAACATGGTCAACAAAGAATTGGAGACAGCTTCACCTGATTCAGCGGTGGATTATCAGGCTGAGTTGGATGAAACTCGGCGTTCTTTGCGTGAGGTCACCCTGATGATGGAACAGAGTCAGGGCGAATTGTCCAAGATCACCCAGAGAAACGCAGCGATTACGGCTCATCTTCAGCAGGCCCAGCGACAGTCGCAGATCCCGGTGGAGGAACTGCGCATGGCATACGATTCAGCCCTGGACGCGCAACAGCGGCTTTTTGTGATGCGCGGCCAGTTGGAAAAGCTGCAGAATGATAAGAACCACCTGGAAAAAATGAAATCGATACTGGAGAACATAGTCTCCGGGATAGAAGGGGAGGGGTCGAAGGCCTCAGCGGCCGCGAAAGGTCAATTTGCTGGAATCGAAATGATCGTCAACGCACAGGAGGCGGAGCGCCAACGCTTATCCCGTCAAATGCATGATGGTCCTGCCCAGGCACTGTCCAATTTCATTTTGCAGACCGAAATTGCGATGCGCCTGCTGGATGTGGATCCTGCCCAGGCAAAGGATGAATTGAGCAGTCTGAAATCCTCGGCCATGGGCACATTCCAGAAAGTGCGAAATTTTATTTTTGAACTTCGTCCCATGATGCTGGATGACCTGGGGCTGATCCCGACGATTCGCAAGTACGTGGATGCTTTCAAGGAACAGACTGGCCTCGACGTCAATGTGAATGTGACCGGTAATGAGCGTAGACTGGAAGCCTATATTGAGGTGATGATCTTCCGTGCACTTCAAGAATTATTGGGGAATGCGGCCCGGCACAGTCAGGCTAATTTGATCAAAGTTCATGTGGACCTGGGCAATGATCTGGCCCGAGTCACCGTCGATGACAATGGAAAGGGCTTTGATCCCGAGACGGTCCAGCAATCGAATAATCTTGGCCTGAAGCTGATCCGGGAGCGTGCTGAGATGCTCGGCGGTACTTTTGAAATCGATACATCGATCGGAAAAGGCACGCGGATCGCCTTCACCGTTCCCCTTGAAAGTTGAAAACATCATTAACCCGCAGAGTTCTCTTCCCTGCGGGTTGTTTTTTGTCTGTTTCGTAGAGCTTGGGAGGGGCAATCGCGGTATACTTCGGATTACAGATTTGTAAGTCCTGGCCCCCGTGCCACCCACCATTTTCCATCAAGGGCTTTATAATCGAGACAGTCTCGCCGAGTTTGCAAGAGTACCTTCTTGGAAAGGAGGTGACGGTCATGTTGTTTGCACCTAAAGAACAGGGCCAGGGTCTAGTGGAATACGCATTGATCCTTGTTTTGGTCGCTATTGTTGTTTTTGCAGCCCTATTGATACTTGGCCCGATCGTCGGTAATGTCTTTAGCAAGATCAACTCAAGCATGAATAGCTTTGGCTAGCTCACTCTTTTTTATTAAAAAAGTGGGACTCTGAGAGACAGAGTCCCACTTTTTTCGGAATAATGATTTTGCGATTTTTCTTGTATAATAAGTATGTTATAAAACACCCTAATTTGGGTCGCAAAGAGAGGAGAACCTGATGCGTCGTGGTCGAATACTGATCTTTGTGGTGTTGATTTTGGTCATAGGTCTGGTTGTCGCGTTCGTAGCTCTTCGACAGTTTCTAGGATCACCAGTTAACCAACCTTCTCAAACCACAGATGTAAATGTCTATGTAGTAGGTCAGAGTATCCCGCAAGGCGGCGACATAACCGAGTCGGTGTTGACCACCATCTCGCTCCCGCAGGACAAAGTGGCCGCTGTCATGTTTACGACTGATGAGTTGGGTGTCTTAACCAGCAATAAGGTCGCAAAATACCCCCTGGATCCAGGGGTAATCATTACCGAGTCGATGATCGTCGATAGATCTGCGGCGGTGCCGATAGCGGGCCCGCAGTGGGCGGCCCTGATCCCGCCCGGTATGACAGCGATCACGATTCCTAGTTCACGCCTGGCGTTAGCGGGCTACGGAATTGATGACGGAGCGCACGTAAACGTCAATGCCTGCTTCCTCTTTATAGATATTGACCCAACCTTTCAAACGGCTCTCCCGAATTTAACGGCGGCGCTGACCGGGACCGGGGTTGGTCCCGATGCCCTACCAACGCTCTCGCTCGGAGTGGGTGCTGCAGGTGGGGCTCAGGGACGTCTGGAGTTGGAGCCGTCAGTCCAACAGCCTTATTACCTGATTCCATCGGAGGCGCAGCGTCCGCGTCAGGTCTGCCAGATGATTTTGCAGGACGTGGTTGTTCTAAAACGTGGGAACTTCCCATTGACTTCGGGTGCCAGTACGCAGCCTGCGGCAGACCAGAATGCTCAGCAGACGCAACCGGCTGCCCCCGATATCGTGACCTTGATCGTTTCGCCGCAGGACTCGGTCACTCTTTCATATTTAGTCTTTGCCTGCGGCAGGACCGTCGCACCCGTTGGAGGTCAGACTCCATCAGAAACGTTATGTAACACGCAGATTCTCTTGACCTTGCGTAATCCGAGTGATCAAGCTCGTCAGGCTACGGAAGCTTCGACACTCCAGTTTCTGTTGAGCCAATACAATATTCCGGTTCCTGCCAAGCTACCGTACTCCATGCAGCCGGCGCTCTCTGCGCTGATGCCGCCCTCACTGCCAAATGATGCGGTCACGGTTTCCCCATAATGATTTGACGGTTACCGTTAAAGAATTTACGTCCTTAAAGTAGGTTAGGATATGCCCGGTGAAAATGTTCGTGTTCTCATAGTTGATGACGTAGCTGAAACACGAGAGAACGTGAAAAAGCTGCTGCAGTTTGAGGCCGATGTGGAGGTGGTTGGGGCTGCGCGTTCCGGCAAAGAAGGGATTCAACTGTCCCAGGAGCTCAATCCGGATGTCGTGCTGATGGATATCAATATGCCCGACATCGATGGCATCACGGCGACAGAAACCATCCGGCAGAGGTCGCCCCATGTGCAAGTGATTATCCTGTCCGTGCAGGGCGATCAGAATTACATGCGGCGTGCCATGCTGGCTGGCGCCCGGGACTTTTTGACCAAACCACCGAGCGGCGATGAGTTGATTTCGGCGATACGTCGTGCCGGCGAAATGTCCCGCTATGAGCGGGCCAAGGCCGGGCAATCCTACGCGGCGGCGGGTGCAACAGGCACTGCCATCCCTGGCGCCAACCTCAACTTGCTTTCCAATGGTAAGATCGTCATGGTTTATAGCCCCAAAGGGGGAACGGGGTGTACCACCGTTGCCGTCAATCTTGCGATGGCCCTGCACAATGAAGACACGCGTGCGGTGCTTGTGGATGGTAACCTCCAATTCGGCGACGTGGCGGTGTTCATCAATGAGCAGGGCAAAAATACTATACTTGAGCTTGCCCCTCGCGTGGATGAACTGGAACCGGAAATCGTCAGCGACCTTCTGATCAAACACGATCCCTCCGGGGTGCACGTGCTGGCGGCTCCGCAGCGGCCCGAATACGCAGAAAAAGTATCTGCTGAGCAGTTCGTCAAGATTTTGCAATACTTACGACGCATGTACGCCTATGTCATTGTGGATACGTCAACGATTTTGACGGACATCACACTTTCTGTGGTGGACACCAGTGATGTGATCGTCATGGTAACAACTCAGGAAATTCCTGCCATCAAGAATTGCCGACTCTTTCTTGATTTACTTCATACAATGGGTGTAGTCCGCGAGCGCATCGTTTTCATTATGAACCGATACGATAAGCGGATTGCCATTACGCCCGAGCGGGTTGGAGAAAACCTCAAGCAGGAAGTATCGGTTGTGATCCCCATGGATGAAAAGATAGTTATACCATCGGTAAATCGTGGCGTACCTTTTATGTTGGATAACAAATCGCAGCCAGTTGCACGAGGTATTTTATCGTTGGCCGAATCGGTCCGTGCCCGTGTGATCGCTTTAGAGTCGCTGGGCGAGCCGGTCAGTAAGCGTTAGGAGATTGTATGTCATTGCTTAAACGAATAGAACAAGGGCAGAACCAGAATAGTCCACAGGGTAGTCCATCGCCTGCGCCTAAGCCTTCCACGGGCGGGGGGGCACAATCCGGTAGCGGCGATAGTTCCCGCCTCTCTTCCTTACAGGCCAGACGTGTCAGCGCTCCGATTACTTCCCCTCAGGCCGGGTCCTACTTTGATCTAAAGACTCGTGTCCAGAATAAGCTATTAGCGGAGCTTGATCCGTCCATGGATATTTCCAAGACGGATGAAGTACGGCGGACCATTCAAGAGCTATTCGAACAGATCCTTACGGAAGAAAACATCGTTTTATCCAGACCAGAACGTGCACGCTTGTTCGAGCAGATCGCAGCGGAGATTCTAGGTTTTGGTCCTTTACAGACTTTACTGGAAGATGACACAATTACAGAAATCATGGTCAATGGGGCGAAGAACATATATATTGAACGCAAGGGCAAACTGCACCGGGTCCCGGTTACTTTTGAAAATAATGATCATGTGATGCGTATTATTGATCGCATCGTAGCTCCTCTGGGGCGCCGTATCGATGAGGCCAGCCCCTATGTCGATGCCCGTCTTCCTGATGGATCCCGCGTGAACGCTGTCATACCGCCGATCTCTCTCGTTGGCCCGGTACTGACCATCCGTAAATTTGCGCGCAACCCCATCACGCTTGAACAACTGGTGCAGTTCGGTTCAATTTCACAGGAAGCGCTACAATTCCTGAAGGCGTGCGTTGAATCCCGGTTGAATGTGGTCATTTCGGGCGGTACGGGTTCAGGCAAGACGACGCTTTTGAATATTCTGTCGAGTTTCATACCGGCAGATGAGCGCATTATTACAATTGAAAACGCGGCAGAATTGCAGCTTCGTCAGGAGCATGTGGTAACACTCGAATCGCGGCCGGCTAATATCGAAGGTCGCGGTGAAATTACAATTCGTCAGTTGGTCATCAACGCCTTGCGTATGCGCCCTGAAAGAATCATCGTTGGCGAAATCCGCGATGAGGCTGCGCTGGATATGTTGCAGGCCATGAACACAGGTCACGATGGTTCCATGACAACGTTGCACTCCAACGGCCCACGCGATACCCTTGCCCGTCTCGAAACCATGACCTTAATGGCGGGGATGGATCTTCCCGCAAGGGCGATCCGTGAGCAGGTCGCCTCTGCCATTGATGTGATTGTGCATCAGGACCGTATGCGCGATGGTACCCGCAAGGTCGTGAATATCACTGAGATCAGCGGTATGGAGGGTGATGTCATTACCATGACCGACATATTCATCTTTGAACAGACCGGTTTCGAAAACGGCCAGATCATTGGGCATTTGCGTCCGACAGGGTTGCGGCCCAAGTTCATGGACAAGATCGAGAACTCGGGCATTCATCTGCCTCCGTCCATCTTTGGAATTGGTGAGCGCCGGCGCTATTAAAACCGCCTGCGTCCCTGAAAAGATATGAACCTAACTACTATTATCATCGTTGGTGGCATTATCACCATTGTCCTCCTGATTATAGGACTGGTGGTTTCCATCAATAGTGAGCGCTCGATGGTTGAGCAGCGCCTCAATCAGTATTTGGAGGGAAGTGAGGCGCAGGCCGAAGAGCGCCAGATGCAGCGCGCAGTCTTAACTGACTGGGTTTCTAAAAGGGTCGAGAAAACATCATTTGGAGATCGCGTAGCACGCGACCTTGCACGGGCGGATCTCAAAATCAAGGTCGGTGAGTATTTTGCTTTAATCTTCCTGGCAATGGCTGGAGGGGGAGTCCTGGCCTGGCTACTCGGGAACAGAAGTCCTATCTCCTTTGGGATTGGCGTAATTCTTGGATTCATTGCACCCCGTTTCTATGTTCGCAGGCAGCAGCAACAACGTCTCAACAAATTCAATGACCAACTGAGCGACATGTTGAATTTAATGGTCAATGGCCTGCGCGCGGGCTATTCGACCATGCAGGCAATGGAAGCGGTCAGCAAGGAGTTACCGTCACCGATCTCGGACGAATTTCGACGGGTCGTGCAGGAAATGCAGATTGGCATTACGATTGAGACAGCCCTGGATAACCTGTTGAGGCGTATCCCGAGCCCTGATCTGGATTTTGTGGTGACCGCCATAAATGTTCAACGCGAAGTCGGTGGCAACCTTTCTGAAATTCTCGATACAATCTCCTTCACCATCCGTGAACGCGTTCGTATCAAGGGTGAGATCCGTACCCTTACTGCACAGGTAAGGACCTCCGGATCGGTACTATCAGTCATTCCTTTTGGCCTGGCTATCATCTTGTGGTTTCTGAATCCTGACTATCTTATGTCATTTATGGATGCCGGGACTACTTGTGCGATCATTGTTGCATGCGTCGTGGTCGGACTTGTAGGTTCAGGTTATTTCGTAATGATGCGTATAGCGGATATCGAGGTGTAACATGGATACAACAACCATCTTGCTCTGGGCTGTTGTTGGTGTAGTCTTGTTGGGAGGAATGATCGCACTGATTGTGGTGGGCATGCGCAGTATGCGGAACAGAGACAACGAGGCTGATCCGTTGCTCGCTCGTCTGACTGAAGCGGGCCAGCGGGGAGAGGTGCTGTCACTGGAAGAGCTTGAGCTTGAGCAGCCTTTTAGCGAACGAGTCATCGTTCCGATCCTGAAGAGGGTCGGCGATCTTTCGAGTCGCTTCACGCCCCAAAAACTCCTTGAGGAGACGACGCGAAAATTAGAATTGGCAGGCAATCCCGGGCGCATTGATGCAGCTACTTTTCTCGCTTCTCGGTTCGTAGGCGCGTTCTTATTTGGCGGTCTGCTGCTTTTGATATCTTTCCTGTCGCCCAATAAGTGGCCACTGGGGCGGGTCATTCTGGTGGTTAGTCTGTTCACCGTACTCGGTTTCTTCTTTCCTCAGATGTACCTGCAGAGCCGGATCGACCGCCGCCAAAAGGGGATCCGGAAGGCTATGCCAGATGCGCTTGACCTGTTGACGATCTGTGTGGAGGCAGGTTTGGGCTTTGACGCGGCTATGTCCAAGGTGAGTGAGAAGTGGGAGAATGAACTTTCGCTTGCGTTTGGTCGCTGCATCCGTGAGGTTCAACTGGGAAAGACACAGCGACAGGCTCTGCGCGATATGGCAGACCGTCTGGGGATTCCGGAGATGACCAGTTTCGTTGCGGCTGTGATCCAGAGCCAGATCCTCGGCGTCAGCCTTGCAAAGGTGCTTCGCATCCAATCTGACCAGATGCGTATGAAGCGCCGCCAGCGTGCGGAAGAGGAAGCTCACAAGGCACCTGTCAAAATGATTCTGCCAATGGTCTTCCTGACCTTCCCTTCCATTCTGATCATTCTTCTAACACCCGCAGGTATTCAGATCGCCAAGACCTTTGGCAATACGTTCGGCGGCGGATAATCCCCGCCAGCGCAGAATCAAAATTCTGCCGGCTTGACCGGCTGCTCGTCAATTGAGGTGGGCATGATAGGCAATTCATTGAACTACATTCTGTATCGATCTGTCTGGTCTGGTCTAGACCTGATCTTTCCCCCTGTGTGCGGTGGCTGTGGAAAACCGGGAGCACGTTGGTGCGACGCCTGCAGGGGGCAGGTGGCTGTTATCCAGGCTCCATTTTGTGATCTCTGTGGAATTCCGCTCCAAAGTGCAGGCGTCTGCTCTGCTTGTGGGGCTCAGAAGCCAGGCTTTAGCGCGCTGCGTTCCTGGGCTGCCTTTGACAGGCCCATCCAGCCAGCGCTGCACCGTTTGAAATATCGTCGCGATATTGGTTTGGGTGACTCACTGGCCAGGGAAATGTTGGGATTTGTCCGCGGGCTGAACTGGCCGATTGACATGGTGGTGCCCATTCCGCTGGGCAGGAAGCGACTGAAGGAACGCGGGTATAATCAGGTTGGATTGATTGCCCGTCCGCTTGCAATGGCTCTAAATCTGGAGTACGCCCCCCAGGCGTTGGTCCGCAAGCGCGAAACCCGCTCTCAAGTGGGCCTGAGTCGGGATGCCCGCCGCGAAAATATTCGGGACGCGTTCATCGCCGATCCGCAGGTGAAAGGAAAGACAGTCCTGATGATGGATGATGTCGCTACAACGGGATCAACTTTATCGGCTGGAGCGGAAGCGTTCCTTTTATCAGGTGCAAAAAGTGTATATGCGTTGACAGTCGCTCGTGCATTGCCACGTCATGGCCTGACGAATGCATGAGCGTTTTTTGTTGATGAATCTCTAACCCCAACGGAGGATCCATGTCCAACAAAGTAGAAGTTCAGACACGCAATATCCGCTTGACTGAGAAAATCGAAGAGTACGTCAACAAGAAGGCAGCAAATCTGGATCATTACCTGCCCACGATCGAAGAGGCTCGTGTGGAGCTCGCGCATCACAAGGCCGCAAGAGATGCCAAGGACCGAAATGTAGCTCAGCTCACTGTGCGTGGAAAGGGATTTACGCTCCGCACAGAGGAGCGCGCGGATGAGGCCCTGGCCGCCTTTGATTTTGCGTTGGATAACATGCAGCGGCAGATTGAACGCTACAAGGGAAAGCATTATCACGGGCGTGGCGATGGCCGCTCGGCTGTGGATCTGGTCGAGGAAATCATTGATGATGAGACCGGCGAGCTTTCTCCGATGGTTGCCCGGCGCAAGAAATTCGCACTCTATCCAATGACCGAAGACGAAGCCATCGTGCAGATGCGCAACCTCGGCCACGATAATTTCTTTCTCTTCTACAATGCAGAGACAAATAAGATCAATGTCTTGTATCGGAGGCGCAACGGAAGCTATGGCTTAATTGAGCCTGAGCTTGGCTGATCGCATCTGTATTTGGCTGGCCTGACAAACGTCAGGCCAGCCTTTTTATTCGCACTGCTTGCTTTCACCCAGACGTGCATAGAAAGCGCGAGGAGTGTAAAATTGTGTTAGTTCAACTCAGAGAGCCAGACGGAGGCAGAAATCCAGGAGTTTTGGAGCGAAAATGGAATTTGACGATGTCATTGAGGCAGAAACCAACAGTTCCTTTGTGGACGATCCTGCGATCGAGGATGCGGTTGGGAAAATTCTAAGGGCAGTGGGGGAGGACTCGGAGCGTGAAGGGCTGCAATTCACGCCGCGGCGGGTGGCACGCATGTATCATGAATTGCTGGGCGGCTATTGGATGGATCCTGTTACCATCATCAACGGCGCGTTGTTCAATGTACAGTACGATGAAATGGTGCTCGTGCGTGACATTGAATTTTTCAGCCTTTGTGAACACCATATGCTGCCGTTCATGGGGCGCGTGCACGTGGCCTATATCCCAGATGGCAAGGTTCTGGGTCTTTCGAAAATCCCTCGCATTGTCGAGATGTACGCTCGGCGCTTGCAGGTGCAGGAGCGCATGACGCGCCAGATTGCAGATTTCCTGCGCGACTTGCTCAAACCGCAGGGGGTCGCGGTGGTGGTGGAGGCCCTTCACTTGTGCTCGATGATGCGCGGTGTGAAGAAACACGACGCGCGCATGACGACCTCAGCCATGCATGGCGCGTTCCGTGCCAACCTTGCCACCCGTCAGGAATTTCTCGCGAACATCTCGCGTGGGTCTTCGCCACTACAGATTTAATCCTCGTCGAAGCGCCGCGTCTTTCTGGACGCTATGTTTGCGCGGCGTTTCATACGCTATCCGCCGCTGAAGTATTTCCCCGCGCCAACCTGATCTCAATCAGCACAAAAGAGATTGCCAGTACACCCCATGCGATGACCTGTCCCTGCCTGACGCCATTGAAAATCAATGTGCTGTCACCGCGGAAGGCCTGGATGAAGAGGTTCCAGCCCGCCGTCAGCGCGGCAAAGGTGAGGAAGAGAATGCCCGGGCGTGGATTCTGCCTTTGAAACCAGAGCAGGAAGAAGGTCAGGAGCGAAGCGAGGATTTCATAAATCTGGGTTGGATGTCGCCTCGCGTTCCACAAATTGATTCCCCATGGCAAATTCGTTGGGATCCCAAATGCAGTGCCTGCGGCGAGATGACTACATCCCAAACCGATTGCCAGCACCGCAAAGAACGGCGTGAGCGCATCCAGCGTTGACCAGAGACCCAGTTTGCGTCGCTGGCCGTATACGACTGCGGCAATGACTGCAAGGGCCCATCCACCGAGCGGATCGAAAAGATCTGGATTGATCGAGAAAATGCCAAGCGGACTTTTCGCAAATGCAGGGAGATTTTGCAGGGCAAAAAAGATACGCCCGCCGATAATAAAAGCAATCAGCCCATAGAAAGTGAGATTATTCAAATCTTCCCTGCTGATACCATGACGGTCTGCGCGCTTTTCAGCAAGGCTGAGGCCGATCCATGCTGCGAGGACGAGCAGGATCATGTGGCGCGGCGGTGCAAAGAGCTGGCGAAAAATGGTCAACATGATTATCGAATGATCTCTTCAATATAGGTGCGAAGCAAGGCTTCAGACATGGGGCCACCGATGACAACCTCTTTGATCATCCCCTTGCGATCTATGAAAAAAGAAGACGGCAGCGCACGCACTTGATACAGGCTGGAGACGCTACCTTGTTCATCCAGCAAAATTGGAAAAGTTAGTTTGTGCTGCTCGACGAACGGAACGATTGCCAAGGGTTCATCCTGAAATGTGGAATTGACTGCAAGAACAACCAATCCCTGCGCTTTATATTCCTGGTACATCTTTTCGATGCTTGGCATCTCCGCGCGGCAGGGTGGGCACCAGGTCGCCCACACGTTGACCAATACTGCCTGCCCCTGTAAGTTCGAAAGTGCAAACGTTTGTCCGTCCGTAGTTTGAAGCGTAAAATCCGGTGCAGCAAAGCCTGATTGCGGTGCAGGGATGCTGCCAGACGTGGACGCCCCGCTTGAATCGGTAGAAAGCAGGATCCACGAAGCGCCGGCGATTAGCATAAGAATGTAGAGGATGATCCGTTGTGTCTGCGACATAGGCTGGAGTATAAATGATTTGAGGCACCTACAAGTAGACCGGGATACAAGTAGTCACGGGCCGGGTGTAAAATAGAAGCGTTCCGTTGTTTTCTTTGTCACCGGCGTATTCGTCTACCTGAATAATAAGTCCATTACCTCATGCTCTTCACAGACTCCGTTTTCGTCGGCATCGATCCTACTTCAGGGCGGAAGTCCTTCACTTACGCATGTCTTGACAAGGGCCTGAATCTGGTTTCGCTCAGCGATGGCGAAATGGAGGATGTGACAGCATTCCTTGCCGGTCAGAAATCGGCGACGGTAGCCGTCAATGCGCCGGCAGGGGTGAATCGGGGACTTGTCCGCGAGAAGATCAAAAGGGAGATGTTGACGCCGCACCAAATCCGGGGTGCCGAACTGCGGATGGCTGAATATCAACTGCGCGAGCATGGGATCGCGGTTTCAGGAACACCTTCCAACGTGGCGGCCTGCCCCTCCTGGATCCAATTGGGATTTGACCTTTATCACAAACTCGAGAAAATGGGGTTTCGAAAGTATCCAGACTCTGATTCGGCCTATCAAATTTTGGAGACTCACCCGCACGCCGGTTTCTGTGTGCTGGCCGGGGGAATCCCGCTCTCAAAGCCTTCGCTGGAAGGACGGATCCAGCGCCAACTATTGCTCTATGATTGTGGGATCCGCCTTCGAGATGCGATGGAGTTTTTTGAAGAGATCACACGCTACAAGTTGACGAAGGGTCTATGGCCTGTAAATCTGCTTTATCTACCTGAGCAGCTCGACGCGCTGGTTGCTGCTTTTACGGCATGGTGCGTTGCCAACAAACCTGCCTCAGCTCTGGCAATGGGCGACGCGAGCGAGGGACTGATCATCCTGCCGGTCTCTGAGCTAAAAGAGAAATATTAGCTTTTAGTCCGACTCGTCGGCATTGGGCAGGACTTCTGACAACAGCTCCTCGATCTTGCCAACGCGCTGCAAGATATCCTCCACTTCCAATTCAGCTTTCAAATTCACACGATAGTCCAGTTCGCTTCTTAAGCGATCCTTTGCATCCTGCCGGTTCTGGCTCATCATGATGACGGGCGCCTGGATTGCGGCCAGCATCGAGAGAAATAAATTAAGGAGGATGAATGGATATGGATCCCATGGATGCTGCAGCATGTCATTGATAAAAACATAAGTGACAAGCACCAAACCGAACAGGATCACAAAAGTCCATGAGCCGCCAAACCTTGCGACAACATCGGCCATTTTTTGGCCAAAAGTCTCCTGCTCTTCAATCTCTTCGTTCAGGTTGCGCGTGACCCGCGTTCGCATCAGTTCATGGGCGGCTCGCAAATGCTTTTCTACGATCGTCAACATATCGAGGCCGGCCATCGGCTTGGCCTTGAGCAGCGCTATGATGTCATTGCGGTCAATCTCAATGGCCGTAGTATCTTCCATTGCCACGGCGGTCGTCTGGTGGTTCTCTTCTGCCAATAAAGATGACATACCGACCAGCCCGCCTTCATCGGCAATGTCCACCACCACTGTTTCATTATTTGCATCTTTGATGCTGACATGAACCATTCCTTTCTGGATGACGTAAGCCAGCCCACCCGGTTGACCGGCCTTGAAAATCACCTGCCCTTTCTTGAAGGTCTTGCTGGATACCTGTTGTGCCAGAACATTTCGCTCGTCAGCATCGAGTAATTCAAAGAGCGGGACCTCGTTAAATATTTCAGGCTGAAGCATAAGTACCTCCTAACGACCTCTCCTAGTTGATGTGGTGTAGATCAAGCTACAGCCGATTATAGTTTAAGCAGACGAAAACCCCCGATTTTTCAGGTGGTACAATCGTATAACGGAGAGACTAACAATGACCGACCTTCAATCACGTGCGATCAACACGATTCGTTTCCTTTCAGCCGATGCCGTTCAACAGGCCAACTCGGGTCACCCTGGACTTCCAATGGGCGCTGCCGCAATGGCATTCACCATTTGGACGCGCCACCTGCGCCACAACCCGCACAATCCGAAATGGATGGGACGCGACCGTTTCATCCTGTCGGGCGGACATGGGTCCATGCTATTGTATTCGTTGCTGCATCTCACAGGGTACGACCTGCCTCTTGAGCAGCTAAAGAACTTTCGCCAGTGGGGAAGTAAAACCCCCGGTCACCCGGAATATGGGCTGACGCCCGGCGTGGAAGCGACCACCGGTCCGCTGGGACAGGGGTTTGGCATGGGTGTTGGCATGGCGATTGCCCAGGCCCATCTGGCCGCGACATTTTCGCCGGAACTATTCAACGCATATATTTATGAGATTGTCACGGATGGGGATTTGATGGAAGGCGTGTCCTCGGAGGCCGCCTCCCTGGCTGGCCATTTGCAGCTCGGCCGTCTGATCTATCTCTACGATGACAATCATGTCTCCATCGATGGCTCGACCGAGCTGGCCTTCACCGAAGACCGCGGCGGTCGCTTTGAAGCCTATGGCTGGCATGTCCAGCAATTGCCCGATGGCAATGATGTGGAAGCGATTGATCGGGCGATTCAGGCAGCGAAGGCTGACCGGCGCCCTTCGATCATCATGTGCCGCACGATCATTGGTTATGGTGCGCCGCACAAACAAGGCACCTCAAAGGCCCACGGCGAGCCTCTCGGCGATGAAGAACTGAATGCTGCCAAAGATGCCCTGGGCTGGCCCAGGGAGCCGCGTTTCCTGATCCCCGGCGATGTGGCCGAGTTCTATCATCAAGCGGTTGAGCGCGGCACACAACTAGAATCAGAATGGAACCAGAAACTTCAGGAATACAAAAAGGTGAACCCTGAACAGGCTGCAGACCTTGAACGCCGCATGAGGGGTGAATTACCCGGGGACTGGGAAAAGGCAGTGCCCGTGTTTCCGGTGGATGCGAAAGGTATGGCGACGCGCGCAGCCTCCGGCAAAGTCATCAACGCGTTGGCGAAGAAATTGCCCGAGTTGATCGGCGGTTCCGCAGATTTAGCTCCCTCGAATAATACTATGATCGATGGCAGCCCTGCATTTGAAAAAGATTCCCCGCAGGGACGCAACTTCCACTTCGGTGTGCGTGAGCACGCTATGGGCGCGGCCCTGAACGGCATGACGCTGCATGGCGGGCTGATTGCTTACGGCGGGACTTTCCTGATCTTTTCAGACTATGAGCGGCCTGCGATCCGCATTGCGGCGTTATCACAAATCCCGACGATTTTCGTTTTTACTCATGACAGCGTTGGACTCGGCGAAGATGGACCGACACACCAGCCGATCGAACAATTAGCCGGGCTGCGTGCCATGCCAAACCTGACGCTGATCCGTCCCGCAGACGCAAATGAGACGGCACAAGCCTGGAAGGTGGCGCTCACGCATCGTAAGGGACCCATCGCCCTGGCATTGACCCGCCAGACTTTGCCTGTTTTGGAAGGGACCGATCCCTCTGGCGTGGAGAAGGGTGCTTACGTGCTGGCCTCTTTTGGCAGCGATAAGCCAGAACTTATCCTGATGGCCTCCGGTTCAGAAGTTACCTTGATCTATGAAGCGGCGAAAGAGCTGGCGGAGGAAGGCCGTAGCGTCCGCGTGGTCTCCTTCCCTTCGTGGAACCTATTCGAGAAACAGAGCGAGGAATATCGTGAGTCCGTGTTGCCGAAAGATGTGACGGCCAGGATCTCCGTCGAAGCGGCGGCCGGCCTCGGCTGGGAAAGATACGTCGGTTCGGCTGGCAGGATCATTTCGATCGAGCATTTCGGCGCGTCAGCTCCGTACAAAACCATCTTTGAGCATTTGGGCTTCACGGTTGAGAATGTGATGGCCCAGGCGCGTGAGCTTTTGCAGACCGCGTAACCGATACCGCTAAGGCATTCTGCTGATCCACTGCCTGGTATTGGACGGTTGAAGGGAATATCCCAGTTAGGCGGATGAGGACTTTATGAAAGTTGCGATTGGTTTTGACCATGCGGGTTTTCCGCTACGGAATGTCATCCTGGAAGCGATTCGCGCTGAGGGCCACGAGCCAATTGACCTCGGTACATTCACGCCTGAAAGCGTGGATTTTCCTGACTACTCAGAGAAAGTTGGCCGTGCACTTCAAAACGGGGAGGCCGAGCGCGGTATTCTGGTTTGCGGTTCCGGGGTGGGTGCCTGCATTGCTGCCAATAAAATGAAAGGTGTGTACGCTTCCATTTGCCATGATACGTATTCCGCTGCGCAGGGTGTCCTGCACGATGATATGAATCTGCTCTGCCTCGGCGGACGCGTGATCGGGCCCGAGGTGGCAAGCTCCCTTGTCAAGGCTTTCCTGGGTGCTCACTACATCGGCAATGATCCCGGGGGAGAGCGTCTGGCGCGGCGCGTAGAAAAAATCAAGAGGATGGAGAAGGGCGAATCAGTTTTGTAGAGGTGATTATGTCAGAGAGAATCAAGAAGTTAACAGAGTTGGGCCAGTCGATCTGGCTGGATACCATCAGCCGAAAGGTCTTGGAAAACGGAGAATTTCGTGCGATGATCGAGCGTGGCGATATTCGCGGCGTGACGTCAAATCCGAGCATTTTCAACGCGGCGATTGCAAAAACCACCGATTATGATTCCGCACTCATTCCGCTTGCATGGGCAGGCTGGGATGCGGAGAAAATATTCTGGCAGCTTGCTGTGGAAGACATTCGTGCCGCCTGTGACGCCTTTATGCCGCTCTTTGAGGAGACCAACGGCGGCGACGGCTTCGTGAGCATCGAAGTTAGTCCGTTCATCGCCAATGATACGGAAAAAACCACTGCACAGGCACAGCAGTTATGGGTGCGCGTGGCGCGGCCGAATCTGATGGTTAAGATTCCCGCTACCGCAGAAGGTATCCCTGCTATTCGTAAATCCATTGCCTCTGGCGTTAATATCAACATCACGCTTATCTTTTCGCTGGATCGATATGCTGAAGTGATGGAGGCCTACTTCAGCGGGCTCGAAGATCGAATTACAGCCGGTCAGTCGATTCAAACCATCTCTTCTGTCGCATCCTTCTTTGTTTCGCGCGTAGACACGAAAGTTGATGGGAAGCTGCCCGAAAACTCACCATTGCGCGGCAAGGCTGCGAATGCAAATGCCAAACTCGCCTATCAATTGTTCCTGAAGAAGTTTTCAGGTGAGCGCTGGGAAAAACTAAAATCGCACGGTGCGCGCCTCCAGCGTCCGCTGTGGGCTTCGACCAGCACCAAGAATCCGGCCTATCCCGATACGCTATACGTGAACGACCTGATTGGTCCCAATACGATCAACACTATGCCGCCGGTTACGATCGAGGCTTTCCGCGATCATGGCGTCCCTGAGGTTGCCATCACGCGTGATGTCGACAAAGCACGCGACGAGATTGCTCAGATCGAAGCGGCGGGCATCTCGATGGAAACAGTGACCTATGAGTTGGAGGTGGAAGGCGTTCAAGCATTTTCAGAAGCCTTTACAGGACTCCTTTCGGCGATCGAGGACAAACGCAAGAAGGCCGCCTTCTCCATTGGGCCGCTGGCCGATTCCGTTTCCAGACGGATTGCGAAGCTGGAAGAGGACTCGGTTCCCGCGCGACTCTGGCAGCATGACCCCACCTTATGGGCGAGCGACCGAGCCGGCCAGGCTGAAGTCAAGATTCGACTCGGCTGGCTCGACTCGGTGGCCGATGCTCGCGGGCGACTTGATGGCTATCGTTCCTTCGCCAGGGAAATCCACGATGCCGGCATTCGCCGCGTCCTTGTGCTGGGAATGGGCGGTTCGTCCCTGACCGCAGAAGTCCTTAGCTCCCTGGCTGCAGGGACGAATCTCGAGGCGGGCGTCTCACTATCCATTCTTGATTCCACTGATCCGAACCAGGTGACGCAGATGGCGGAGTATTTCCCGCCCGATCAATCCTTGTACATTGTCTCCAGCAAATCAGGCGGCACGGCCGAGGTGAATGCTGCTTTTGATTACTTCTGGAGTCTCAGCGAAGGGGATGGCTCACGGTTTATCGCGATTACCGATCCGGGTACCTCACTGGAAGCGCTGGCCAAGCAGCGCGGTTTTAGAAAGATTTTCTCTGCCGATCCAAATGTTGGTGGCCGCTACTCCGCGCTGACCGATTTTGGACTCGTCCCTGCCGCGCTCATGGAATTCGACCTCAACAAGCTGCTGGATCGCGCCGATTGGATGCGACATCAATGCCTGGCGGATGTCCCAGTAGCACGGAATCCCGGTTTTGCATTGGGCGCCCTGATGGCTGAGTCTGCTCTTGCAGGCCGCGACAAGCTGACGATCGTGGCTGATCCGTCTGTAGCGGCGCTGGCTGGCTGGATCGAGCAGGTCATCGCCGAGTCGAGTGGCAAGAACGGCAAGGGAATCCTTCCCGTTGCCCTGGAGCCGCTCGGCGCCCCAGAAGCCTACGGGAATGATCGTCTATTTATGTACCTGCGTCACAAAGGTGATCTGGATGCCGATCTCGCGGCGTTGAAGAACGCAGGCCAGCCGGTCATCGAATTTCCGATTGCTGATGCTTACGCCGCCGGCGCTGAGTTCTTCCGCTGGGAAACGGCGATCGCTGTGGCCTGTCACATTCTCGGCATCAATGCCTTTGACCAGCCCGATGTTCAGGATAGCAAGGAACGTACGAAGGCAAAGATCGCGGATTATCAAAAGACTGGCAAGCTGGCAGATGTCGAGCTGGTAAATCTGTCGGATGCGAAAGCTGCGGTTGAGAAGTTCTTGTCTGGCGCGAAGGCCGGGCATTTTGTGTCCGTCAATGCCTATCTCCCGCGTACCAGCGACATGATCGAGGTTTTGCAGGCGATGCGAATTGGTATCCGCGAAATGACAAAATGTGCGGTGACCGCTGGATTCGGTCCGCGCTTCCAGCATTCGACCGGCCAGTTCCACAAAGGCGGCCCGAACAAGGGCCGGTTCATCCAGGTCGTGTATGACGTCGAGAAGGATATCGAAATCCCCAATGAAGGCCTGACTTTTGGCACGCTCATCCGCGCGCAGGCTCTAGGTGATTACGAAGCCCTGAAAGCTGCTGGGAGGCGGGTGCTGCGGGTTTGCCTGCCCTCACTCGACGACGCTAAGAGTCTGGCAAATATAGCGGACTAGGATCACGGATTACCGGTCAAGCCGCGAAGGCGCGAAGACTCCACGGTTTCTTGGCGTGCTTCGCGGTTTGATTTTGTCTATTGACTTTACCGTTGAAAAGTTCAATAAAATCAGACTTGCTGCTGGAAATTGAAACCATGCCTCAGCGATGTTTTCTCCGTAAAGTGGTTGAGGCTGGCTTTGGAGACGTTGCGTGACAAATCATCTGCCGTCTGATTCGTCAGCACTGCCCAAATACATTCCGCAGCTGGATGGCCTTAGAGCGATTGCCATTATAGGTGTAATGTTATTTCATCACCAAATTCCTGGCTTTAACATTGGTTGGGCCGGCGTCAATCTGTT
>JAKOVF010000192.1 GCA_029782225.1 Chloroflexota bacterium
GAAGGGAATCCCTTGAAATAATGATCGTCGGTCTTCGCACCTGTCTGTGTGAACTGATAGGCGGATGCCAGCAGAATTGCACACGCGCTGAACATCCGAACACCTTCGGGCAGCACATCGGCCTGAATAAGAAATAGTGCAGGCACAATGACATAAGTCAGGTAATCAATGATGTTGTCCATCAAAGCACCGTCAACGCCAGTGGCATAGGTCTTGACATCCAACCAGCGCGCCAGCATGCCATCCAGGCTGTCAACCAACACCGACGCAATCATCCAAAAAATCATCATGCGCCAGTCATGGTCGAAGACCGCAAGCAACGCCATGAATCCCCACACGGCTCCGGTTGCTGTGAACAGATGGACCGCGTATGCCAGTGCAACCCGCACTGGATTCTTCCCCTCAAGAATGGAAACATTTGTTGTCATGCGCTCCTCGTTTCGTTGAATTACGGCCGTGATTATAAAGGATTAAAACAAGAATGAACGGCCGAGGGACGACCGTTCATTTTTGTAAACTAAACCTGGCTATGCTTTCTTCAGGCCAACCTTGACCTCTTCACCCTCGAACTTGTCTTCTACAATGGATGCGTCAGTGGGCGGCGCTTCAAATGTCATGCGGGTGGTCAGCGTTTCGGCCGTGACGTAACCCTGGTACGCATCGAGCGCGGACTTCAGGCCGGCTGAGGCCTCGATAAACAATTCGATGCGATCCGCCACATCCAGGTTCGCAGCCTTACGCAGGTCCTGCACGCGACGGACGAACTCGCGTGCCAGTCCTTCTCGCACCAGCTCCGGAGTCAATTCGGTGACGAGAGCCGCCACGTACGCGCCTTCTTCCGCCACCGCAAAGCCTTCCTTAGCCAGGGCGCGCACTTCTACTTCTTCAGGCAGGATTTCATAACTGTCACCGTTGACATTGATCTGCAAGGCGTTGCCAGTCAACAACGTCCGCGCAGCCTCCTCGGAATCCATCGCAACGATGGCCTTCTGAATGGCCGGAAACTTGTTCCCGTACTTCTGGCCCAACTGCTTGGGCAGCGGCTTGACGGTATGTGATACAGCCTCGGTAGCACTATCGAGCAATCGCACCTGTTTGACATTCAGCTCATCGGCTACGATGTCGGCATAGGTCTGCAAGGCTTTGCGCTCGACGGGATTACCGACCGAGAATGCGGCCTCAGCCAATGGCTGGCGTACTTTGCGATTCGCTTTTTGACGGGCGGAGTGTCCGAGCGAAACCAGGCGCACGACAACCTTCATATCGCGGTTGAGGCTCTCATCGATGAACTCAGGAAACACGTTCGGCCAATCCGCCAAATGAACGGATTCCGGGGCGCCTTCATCGACAGAGCGAACCAGATTCTGGTAAAGCTCCTCCGCCAGGAAAGGCATGGCGGGTGCGAGCAGTTTTGCGACGGTTACCAGGGCCGTGTACAGGGTCGAGTAAGCAGATTGCTTGTCTGAATCTGACTCGTTCTTCCAGAATCGGCGGCGTGAGCGACGTACATACCAGGTGGAAAGATTCTCCACAAATTCTTCAATTGGGCGTGTGGCATTTGGCACATCGTAATTATCGTATGCTTTAGTCACGTCACGAACAAGCACATTTAGCTCAGATAGCAGCCAGCGGTCGAGCTCGTTTGTGGCCGCAGGGACGGTGGTGACGGTGGGATTGTCAAGGTTTGCGTATGTCACGAAGAAAGAGTAGACGTTCCACAACGTGAGCGTGAAGTTGCGGATCACCTCGCCCACCAGATCGGAAGAGAAGCGGCGCTCCTGCCCGGGCGGCGTGGCAGTGTAGAGGTACCAGCGGAAGGCGTCTGCGCCGTGTGCATTGAGCACATCCCACGGCGCGATGATGTTGCCCTTAGACTTGGACATCTTCTGCCCTTCCGCATCAAGGATCAGCCCAAGACAGATGACGTTTTTGTATGACACTGATTCGAACAGCAGCGTGCTGATGGCGTGGAGGGAATAGAACCAGCCGCGGGTCTGATCCACGGCCTCGCAGATGTAATCTGCCGGGAATTGCGACTTGAATTTTTCCTCATTCTCAAACGGGTAGTGCCACTGTGCCACCGGCATCGAGCCCGAGTCAAACCATACATCGATCAAGTCGGGGACGCGCGCCATCTTGCCACCGCAGTCCTCACAATCCCAAACCACCGCGTCCACATACGGACGATGCAGATCGAGTTCGCTCAGGTCGCGGCCGGCTTTTTTTGAAAGCGCCTCAACAGAGCCGACACATTCGCGATGTTTGCAGGATTCACATTCCCAGACTGGGAGCGGCGTTCCCCAATAACGCTCGCGGCTCAAGGCCCAGTCAATATTGTTGGACAGCCAGTTGCCAAAGCGTCCTTCCCTCACATGCTCAGGAACCCAGTTGATCGTGTTGTTTAACTCAACCAGCTTGTCGCGGTATTGACTCGTGCGGATATACCATGACTCGCGCGCGTAATAGAGGAGAGGTGTACCGCATCGCCAGCAGAACGGATAGGTGTGCGTATATGTCTCGCTGCGGAAGAGCAGTCCGCGCGCCTGCAAATCCTGAGTGATGAATGGATCAGCGGCTTTGAAAAACATGCCGCGCCAGGGTGTCACTTCGGGGATGAACGTCCCGTCAGGCAGGATGGTCATCAGCACGGGCAGGTCAAATTGATTCGCGGCCTGCATATCCTCCTGACCAAAGGCCGGCGCCATATGCACGAGGCCTGTGCCATCTTCGGTCGTGACGAAATCTTCAAGCACCACGTAATACGCAGGTTTGTCGGGAGGCACGTAAGTGAAGAGCGGATGGTACTTCATATCTTTCAACTTCCTGCCCTTGAACGTATCGACCACCTTCACGTCCTCGCCTCGGAAGACCTTCTCAAGCAGAGGTTTGGCAACGATCAGCTTTTCTTTGCCGCCATCCTCGGTCTTGCGTTCGACGGTTACATAATCCACGTCAGGATGTGCAGCCACGGCGACGTTACCAGGCAGTGTCCATGGGGTGGTTGTCCACACCAGCAGAGAGGTATCTTCTTTGTCGACCAGCGGCATACGTACAAAAACAGATGGATCGGTCGCTTCGTCGTAACCCAGCGCGACTTCATGGTCCGAAAGAGGCGTGCCGCAGCGCGGGCAATACGGCACGACCTTGTAGCCCTTGAAAAGCAGATCCTTGTCCCAGAAATTTTTCAGAATCCACCAGACCGACTCGATGTAGTCATTGGTGTAAGTCACGTAGGCATCGTCGAGGTCAATCCAGAACGCGATGCGATCCGTCAGTCGCTCCCAATCTTGAATGTAAGTAAAGACCGACTTCCTGCAAAGCTCATTGAATTTATCGATACCGTATTCTTCGATCTGCTGTTTGTTCTTGATGCCAAGCTGCTTCTCAACTTCGATCTCGACCGGCAGTCCATGTGTATCCCAGCCGCCTCGGCGCGAGACATGATACCCGCGCATGATCTTATACCGCGGGAACATGTCCTTGAAGGCGCGCGCCAGGACGTGATGCACGCCCGGCTTCCCATTGGCAGTCGGCGGGCCCTCGTAAAAAACGTATTCGGGTTTCCCCTTGCGCTGCTCAATGGTCTTCTTGAAGATGTCGGCCTGCTTCCAGAATTTCAGCACTCCATCTTCCATGGAAGTCACATCGAGCTTGGACAATACTGGTTTGAACATTCAGCCTCCGAAGGATTAAAAAGCTCTCGTCTCCACACAGAGACGAGAGCAATGCTCACGCGGTACCACTCTGATTTCCATCAAAAGACGGACACTCAGTGAATGACGCAATCATCATCCTGTTCTGATAACGAAGAACAACTTCGGATTCCCTACTTTTAGTGACTAGCCAACTGGCGACTAGAAGACTAATTTCAGTTCACAGCTCCGGGAGGATTTTCAACCGTCTCCATGTATCCGCTTCGCACCAGACCTCGGACTCGCTGGCCATTCCGACGAATTTACTCGTTCCCATCATCGCTTTTGAATAAGTGATTATACCCATCTCACGTGCAACTCGCAAGACTGACATTTTTGCTTTTGATATGAGACAAATTTCACGTTGACGGTTTTATGTCCGACAGGTATAATCCATCTTCGGCATTATCCCCAACATGCAGGAGTAGAATATTATGGCAACACCAGATATTGCGCCTGCCGCGGCGCTCGAACCAAAAACCAAACTTAGCGGCAAAATCATGAAGACCACCTTGGCGGGGGCACTCGTGGACATCGGTCAGGATCTTCCCGGTGTAATCCACATCTCACAACTCCAGAAAGAACCGGTCAATAAAGTGGAAGATGTTGTGAAGGAGGGGCAGACAGTTGACGTTTGGGTACGGCGCGTCAAGAAAGACCGCATCGAACTGACTATGATCGAGCCGCTGGCGTATGAATGGAAGGAGATCCAGCCCGATTTGGTGGTAAAGGGCAAGGTCGTTCGTCTTGAAACCTATGGCGCCTTTGTAGATTTCGGCGCTGAGCGTCCGGGTCTGGTCCATGTAAGCGAACTGGCACGCGGTTTTGTAAAAACGGCAAGCGAAGTGGTTAAAGAAGGTGATGAAGTCGAGGCCAAGGTGTTAGATGTAGACCGCCGCAAGCGACAGATCCGCCTGAGTATGAAGGCCATCCAGCCCGAAATCGTAGAAGAGGAAAGACCCGCACCGGCCGAACACTTCGACCGCCCGGAACGTGATGAGCGCAGAGCACGCGGCGATAAACGTAAGGCCAAAGGCAAGCGCCACGACGAAACCTATGAAGTGGAAGAGGAAGGTCCGAGCGAGCCTGAAATGACTGCAATGCAGATGGCGTGGATGGAGGCGCTTGAGAAATCAAAGCGCGAGAAGCAGCACCAGCCACGATCCAATAAATCGGTTTCACGCGAACAGGAAGAAATCCTTAACCGTACGCTGGAAAAACGCCTCCCTACCGGTGGTTAGTTGAATTTGGACAAAAAAGTGACGGTCACTCTGGAAGTGACCGTCACTTTTCGTTTAAGCCTTCGCTCGCAAGTAGGCTTCCATGAATGCATCGAGGTCGCCATCCAGCACGGCCTGCGTATTTCCCGTTTCATAGTCCGTGCGGTGGTCCTTAACCATTTGATATGGATGCAGCACATAAGAGCGGATCTGACTCCCCCACTCTGCCTTGGTATATTCGCCGCGCAAGATGGCGCGCTCTTCTTCTTTTTCGGCCTGCTTCAATTCAAGCAGGCGTGCCCGCAGGATGCGCATGGCAAACTCGCGGTTCTGGGTCTGTGACCGCTCGTTCTGACATGTCACGACAATACCCGTTGGAATGTGGGTTATGCGAACTGCGGTCGAATTCTTCTGGACGTTCTGTCCACCGGCGCCGGAGGAACGGAAAACGTCCACTTTGATGTCGCCCGGATTGATTTCGATATCCGCCTCGTCCATTGAAACCTGCGGGAGAACCTCGATCAGCGCGAATGATGTGTGACGGCGATGCGCAGCGTCAAACGGTGAGAGACGTACGAGGCGATGTACGCCCTTTTCAGAACGCAAATAACCATAAGCGTAACGCCCACTCACGGTGATGGTCACGCTCTTGGTGCCGGCCTCCTCACCCTCGGTGAGATCGACGATTTCCGTTTCGAAGCCGCGGCTTTCTGCCCAGCGTAAATACATACGTTGAAGCATGGCAGCCCAATCCTGCGAGTCCGTGCCGCCAGCGCCTGCATGGATCGCAAGGATGGCATCATCATGGTCATACGGCCCGGAGAGCATCGCTGCGAAGGATCGTTTCTCAAGGTCAGCTTCAAGCTTTTTGACCTCCGACTCCAGTTCATCACGCAGGGATTCATCATCAAGCCGCGCCAGTTCGGTCAGATCTGATAAATGGTGCCTGAACCCGCGCCAGGATTCCACTTCCTCGCGCAGAGACGAAACGGTCTTCATCACGCGCTGAGCGTTGGTGGAATCGTTCCAAAAATCCGGATGTTCGATCTCTTTTTCGAGTTGTGAAAGCTGTGTTTCTTTGCCCGCCAGGTCAAAGACGCACCATTAACTGTTGAGTCAGGTCATCCGCGGCCTGCAAACGGTCTAACAAATCTTGCATGAGTTCCTCCGGAGGGTCGTTACGATGAAGTTAAAACGCCTTCAACAAATGCATCAGGGTCAAACGGCTGAAGATCTTCCATTTTTTCGCCAAGACCCGCAAAAAGGATGGGTAATCCGACGTCCTTCTGGATGGCAAAGGCCATGCCGCCGCGTGCGGATGAATCCAGCTTGGAGAGAATCACCCCGGTCACGCCCACGGATTCTCGAAATGAACGAGCTTGTTGCAGCGCATTCTGTCCGGTCGTCGCATCCAGTACCAGCCAGACTTCATGAGGTGCGCCAGGCAGCGCCTTACCGACTACACGATGAACTTTCTTCAGCTCTTCCATCAAATTGAAGCGGGTATGCAAACGACCGGCCGTATCGATCATGATGATATCCACACTGCGGGCGACCCCGGCCTGGACAGCGCTGAAGGCCACTGCACCAGGGTCACTTTCAGGAGCGCCGCTTACTACCTCGACTTTTAGCCGGTCGCCCCAGACCTGAAGCTGATCTACGGCCGCCGCGCGGAACGTGTCCGCAGCCCCGAGCAGGACTGATTTTCCCTGGTTTTGGAACCGCGCGGCCAGTTTGGCAATTGTCGTTGTCTTCCCGGAGCCATTCACGCCAACTACAAGAATGACCGAGGGATGATGATCCAGCTTGAGCGGAGGCGGCGAATCGAGGCGATGGCGAAGATCATCTTTCAGTGCAGCAGTCAGCTCATTTGCTTTGGTCAGGCCATCGTCCCGGGCGGTGAGGCGCAGTTCCTCCAGAACAGCAGCGGCAGTTGCCAATCCCATGTCGGATTGAATGAGCAGCTCTTCAAGGTCGTCCCAGGTCTCCGCTGTGATCTCCGTTGCGCCAAACAAGTTGGCAATTTGACCAAATGCGGCCTTACTCGTCTTCGAAAGGCCGTCGCGCCAGCGCGAAAACATGTCAATCATGAGCCTCTCTTTGAAAATCCTCGTGGTAGATATCCGAAATTAGGGGTGCGAGCGTACGTACGCACGCTCGCACCCCTAATTTCGGCCACCTGTCACGGCAATAACCGGGTAACATCATGAGCCGCGATTATATCATGGGGTCATTTATGATATACTCCGTTGGCTCATAAAGCGGAATGCAGGTCAACTGGAGAAAGGTATAATAGAAATATGTCTGGAGAACCGATTCATATTACAGATGCGGCTTTCGAAAAGACTGTGATGCAGTCTCAGATTCCGGTGATTGTGGATTTCTGGGCGCCGTGGTGCAATCCATGCAAAATGATCGCACCGACGCTTGAGAAACTCGCGCGCGAACAGGAAGGCAAACTTCTGGTCGCCAAAATCAATACAGACGAGAACTCGGAATGGATGACAAAGTTCGGCATCCAGGGAATTCCAACGCTTCTGTTTGTGGCGGGTGGAAAGATTGTCCACCGCCAGGTTGGCGCACTGCCAGAACGTATGCTGCGTGAAGTAGTGACACAGTTCATGGATGTAGTCAGCCAAAACTAGCCGCGTTCCCTGCGGCACCTGCAAACTCCAAAGGAGGAGTCGGGCCATGAAGAAGATTTGGTTGCTTGCCCTCGCATTCAGCTTGATCCTAGGCGCGTGTGCACTCCCGGCTTTGCCAACAGGCAACACACCGGCACCGCAGGTGGACCTGCCAGCAACGGCAGAAGTATTTGTCCAGCAAACGCTTCAGGCACAGCCGACTCCAACGGTAATCCCAAGCAATACACCCGTGGTGACAACACCCACATTAACTGAGGCCCCGGCTACAGCCACCCTGACTGCCACGGAGACCCAGAATTCATCCCTGCTTACTTTGACTGCAACATTGGGAACCGCGGCCGCTACAACTACTACGCCAACCGGCACGCGGAACCCTTCCATCGGGGCTACACCGACTGAGACCCTGCATCCCCGCTTCTTTGGAACTGTTCCGCCGCGGCCGCCGTCTGGGACTATAACTCTGATTAATAAAGCGAAGGCTGAAGCTTACGTATCGCTCCAATGCACAGCCAACGATGGAGAAGTGACTATCATAGAGTACCCGGTTCGCCGTCAACTGGCAGTGGACGCCCCTGCCGGGCATTATATTGTCGTTGCCTGGGTGGGTGGAAATAAAATGACCGGCAGCTTTCGGCTAGACGGTAACGGTACCCTCACGATCAGGCTCTACACGGATAGACTTGCGGTCTCAAGTCACTGAGCAAAGAACAAAATGGAGAAAAACATGTCGAAACGAACAATCCCCATCCTTCTGGCCCTCGCCGTTCTGCTGGCGGCATGCGGCCCGAAGGCCACCCCAACGATGAATCCCGCGGACGTGCAAGGCACTGCCGTTGCCGCGGCCTGGACCATGGTTGCTGAGACTCAGGCAGCGATCCCCAGCGCAACTCCCATGCCCCCGACTGATACGCCGAGCCCGACACCACTACCAACATTTACGCAGGCAGTTTCGCTTCCGACCCTGCCAACCGTTGCTGCCTTTTTCCCCACAGCCACGCCGCTGAATACGTCAGGAAACGCAAATAGTTGTCTGGTTCCATTGAGCGTTGGAGAGGCTGGTCCGACCGTGCGAGTCAGAATTGAGAACGAAACCGGCGGAACCATTTACAGTATCTCTTTGAATTTGTATGAAAAGAATGATTTCGGCCAGTGTGGTGCTATTACCGTAACCAATATTGCAAAGAACGCAAAGGAAATCGTGGATCTTCCGAAGGGCAAATGGTATGCGTACGCCTGGATCAACTACAAGGGCGGTACGAGCGGCACTTCCTCAGGGAGCTTCGAACTGCGTGTTGGGGATGACTTGATCCGCCTGGTGGTTCAGCCAGAGGTGATTACAGCGAAGGGTCCGTAGGCCATTTGGCGCAGCCCTCAAAAAGAAGCCGAAGTTGATTTCGGCTTCTTTTTTGTTTACTCTGCTTCCCTCTTGATTTTCGCGCCAAGCGCCCGAAGTTTTTCATCCACCTTTTCATAACCTCGTTCAATCTGAACGATATTTCGAATTTTGGAGGTCCCTTTGGCGGCAAGAGTGGCAAGCAGCAGCGACATGCCCGCACGAATATCCGGGCTTTCCAGCCTTTCGGGATAGAGCTTCGTGGGTCCCTGGACAAGGCATCGATAGGGGTCACAGAGGATAATGCGGGCGCCCATACCTACCAATTTGTCGGTGAAGTACATTCTGCCTGAGAACATCCAATCGTGAAAGAGGACGGAGCCGCTGGTCTGTGTCGCAACGGTGATCGCGATACTTACCAGATCCGTTGGAAAGGCGGGCCAGACGTTTGTCTTGATCTCCGGGATCGCACCGTCCAGGTCCGGCACGACCTCCAAGGATTGATCGGAAGGAACCAGCAGGTTGTTCCCATCAACCTGCCAGTGGACACCGAGTCGATGAAATACCTGTGCGATCATTTCAAGATACTGTACGCCCGCGTTATGAATGAGTATTTCCCCATGCGTCACGGCCGCGGCGCCTACATAACTGACCACTTCCAATAGATCTGGGCCCACACTAAATTCTCCGCCTTGCAGACGAGGAACTCCTTTAATATGCAGCGTATTTGACCCGATCCCCTCAATTTGCGCACCGAGGATGTTCAGGAACTGGCAAAGCTCCTGAACATGTGGTTCAGAAGCTGCGTTACGAATCACCGAGTTCCCGTGGGCCAGCACGGCCGCCATGACAGCATTCTCCGTCGCGGTCACACTGGCCTCATCCATGAGGATGTCGGCACCGATCAGGCCGGAGGATTCAAAAAGAAACTCGCGCTCATAAGTCACTTTTGCCCCGAGAGCCCGCAGTGCAATGATATGAGTGTCCAGACGGCGGCGTCCGATCACATCCCCACCCGGTGGAGGCAGGCGCAGATTGCCGGCCCGCGCCAGGACCGGCCCGGCGATCAGGATCGAAGCCCGGATGCGGCGGCACAGGTCCGGGTCCACGTGAGAAGCGATCAGTTCCGGGGTCGTGATACGCAAGGTGTTCACGTCCAGTTCTTCCACACGAGCACCAAGGCTTTCGATCAATTTACGCATGTGAAGCACATCGCGTATCTGAGGCACGTTCCGAAGGGTTACAGGTTCTTCCGTCAGCAAACAGGCGGCAAGCATTGGGAGCGCCGCGTTCTTGTTACCCGCCGGCGTGACTTCCCCCCGCAAAGGAATTCCGCCTTCAATCACAAATTCTTCCATGTTATCTCCTGAGATATCGGAATTGTAAGACAGATTATACAATTATCGGCCAACATTACAAATAACTATCATGGGCAGTGCTCGGTAGGCTTTCGCATATAATGGAACGTATGAACGCGCTCCTGTTGATCCCGCTCTTCATAGGACTGGCAGTTGGCATGGCGGTGAACTATCTTGCCGATGTATTGCCAGACAGCCGAAGGTTTTCGCACCCCACCTGCTCAAAATGTGGAACCCCCTACAAGCTGACAGATTATCTGCTACTGAAAGCCTGCAACCACTGCGGGCAGCGGCGCAGCATGCGCGCCTGGGTCGTGCTGATCCTCATGGCGGCCGTTCATATTTATGTCTGGTTGAATCCACCATCGAAACTGAACTATCTTATTGCCATTCCGTTGACGGGTTATTTAGCTACGGTCTTTGTAATTGACCTTGAGCACCGATTGATTCTTCACCCAACCAGCATCTTCGGTGCCGTGCTTGGACTTGGAGTCGGGTGGCGGAACTATGGGCTTGGCACTACCCTCCTGGGCGGCCTCGGCGGGTTCCTGATCATGTTGGTTTTCTATCTTTTTGGGGTGCTGTTCTCCCGAGTCAGGGCGCGGCGACTCCAGAAAGCCGGAAAGCCCACAGATGAAGAGGAGGCATTAGGTGCTGGCGATGTGATCCTCGCCGCCATCATTGGATTGATGCTGGGCTGGCCGCTGATCTGGCTTGGCCTGTTAACCGGCATTCTGCTGGGAGGCGCGATTAGCCTGCTCCTTTTGCTCTGGCTGCTCGTCACACGCCGCTATAAGGAGAATGCGCTGATGGTTTTTGTCCCATACGGGCCATATTTCATCCTCAGTACCTTTCTTATTCTCTATATGCCCGATTTTATGGCCAGACTGGTACCGGGGTAGGATTGCGTGCCTATGCGACTATCCCTAGACTCATAGTAGGAGCCATAGAAGCCAGCGGAACTATGGTTATAACCGCGTTTTCGGCTTGCCTGACGTGGGACCACAATTCTGCGGCCTCCAAAATCACATGAAAGCGATTGCTTCAAGAAAAACCAACAGAACCCGCGGTCAAGCGGTCGTCGAGTTCGCGTTGGTTCTGCCAATCCTGTTGATCCTTCTATATGGAATTATAGAAGTGGCACGCTTGATATTCATCTATACCTCGGTCACCAATGCTTCACGGCAGGCCGCCCGGTATGGTGCAACTGCCGGCGAGGGCAATGGAGCGCCTCGATATCTGGATTGTCAGGGCATCCGGGATGTTGCGGATCAATCTGCATTAATCGTGAACTTTGACGAGGTAAACATCACCTATGATCACGGCACAGACGCCACCGGAAATCAAGTACCAATTACCGGTGTTGATCCAAGCCCTGACACGAATGCTTGTCCGCTTACCGACTACAACATAAGGAATGGTGACCGCATCATTGTGGAGGTTTCTGCTTCCTACAGGCCGGTCGTTCCCATCATCCCCATTGATCCAATTGAAATTGTTTCATCCAGCGCGCGCACATTTCTGGTATCTGTTCCAATTGTGGGTTCGGCAGTTCCCACCGGCTTTGCCCCTGAGACAAGCACCCCCTCAAAAACAGCGAGTCCAACCAGTGTCATTACTCCAACATTCACGCTGACGCTGCCACCGGTTGCGACGCAGGGCACAATCCTGCCTGCACAGACGCGGCCGCCCGCGCTCACGTTTACGCCCGGTATTCCGACTGAAACTCCACTTCCCACATTTCCGGCGACAATCACCCCGACTGCCATCAATTGTACCGGGCTGACCGGTGTCACCCACGGGCCGCTTGGGGTAAACGAAAACTATATGGAGATGAGCATCACGAACAACACCGGCCACACACTGGGAACCGCACAGGTGTATGTTGAATGGAATCATGACACAGGACATAAATCGGATCAGGATTCAACCCTTCATCTGATACAGGCCTCGCTTGCCAATACATTCTGGCGCGGGAATCTGAATGCTCCCTCTGCATACCTGCAAGGCTTCAACCCGCCAATTCCGCAGGGTGACTCGAAGATCCGTTTGACCTTCCAGCAGCCATACAACAATATGGATGGAACCGAGCGCATCCTCATCACAATCACAACACCCGGTTGTGTCAATTACCCGATCGATTCAAGAAATTAGAAAAGAGCCTATGTTGGAGAGCAAAGCGGAGACAAGATCTTTTCATATGGAGCATGCTCAGAGCGTCCTGGAGGTGGCAATCAGTCTGCCGGTGATCATACTTCTGCTGGTCGGCACCTTGAACTTCGGCATGGGCATCTTTTCATTCATGATCCTGAGAGATGCCGCGCAGGAGGGCGCGCTGTATGCCTCTTTCGATCCCGCCAATAAGGCTGTAATTGAAAGTCGTGCGCGTGGCATCAATCCAGAATCCGTTGGATCGCCTGAGTATTCCCCGATCGATCTGTCTGATAAGGAGCACGTCAAGGTCAATATAAAGATCATTGGCAGAGCTTGCCAGGGAATCTCGGAGAAAGGTTCGAACAGCGTACAGGTCAGTGTGAGTTACAACTATCCACTTTATGTGCCATTCGCGGGCCGGGTTTTCGGATCGAACACGATCCCGCTGTCCGCGTCGGCCACCAATGTCATATTGCAGCCACCATGTCATTGAAAGATTCTTCCTTCAGATTGCACCTGAACGGGCCAAGTGAACGAGGCCAGGCGATCATCCTGATCGTTTTTGGAATTCTCGGTTTACTTGGCATGGCTGCACTGGCGATAGATGGTGGAAATGCGTATGTCGATCAGCATCGGGCACAGACCGCGGCGGACGCCACCGCTCTCACAGGAGCGATCACCCGCATCGAAGGCGGGAACTGGCGTCAGGCCGCGCTGGATACGGCCAGGGCCAATGGGTATGACAATAACGGTACAACAAACACCGTGGAGCTTAACACCCCACCTGTCAGCGGACCGTATGAAGGCAACTCTGAATACATACAGGTCATCATCACATCCCATTTGGAGACCTACTTCGGTCCGGTCATAGGCATTCCCCAGGTAACCACTGTGGCTGTGGCAGTTTCGCAGTCCAAGCCCGCGGTTCTTGGCCCAATGTTTGACGGCTATGCTTTGGTGAGCCTGGCTCCCCACAGTGATTGTGTGAACAAACAGGCCTTCGTTGTCCACGGCGAGGCAACGATCTCTGTGGAAGGGGGTGGAATTTTCGTAAACTCGGATAACTCAAAATGCGCGTTTACATCTTATGGGAGTGGCAGTGTCAGAATTAATGACAGCAGCCCCTTCACAATTGTAGGCGGCGCGTCGATTCAGAAACCGCAGCTCCTCACGCCTTTTCCGCCGCAGGTTGGCGGGGCGCCAATGGCTTATCCGCCGGCTTTCCAGATGCCTAAGATCGGATGCGGCAGCAAGATAGCAGAGGTCAATGAGGAGGATTCCTCTCTTTCGCCTGGAAACTGGGATGGAGACTTTCCACCGGAGGGCGTCAACAAGCTCCAGGGAGGCACATATTGCATAGGCGGAAATGTCCTCGTTGACGATGGCCAGACCCTGATCGGCCACGGAGTGACGCTGGTTGTGGATGGCACATTGAGATTCAGCGGCCGCGCCGACGTTCAGCTCACAGCCCCCAAGAGTGGCAACTTCGCCGGTTTGCTGATCTACGTTCCACTCGGAAATCGCAGCCGTGTGGTTCTCAACGGCAATGAGGACTCCGAATTCCAGGGAACTATCCTGGCCCCATCAGCAGATGTTCACCTGAACGGGAATGGGTCGGCACACGGATTCCGCAGCCAGATCATTGGATACTACATCGATGTGGATGGAACAGACAACATCATTATTCAGTACAGGGATGAGCAGAATTATGATGCATTTAAGATGCCGGAGGTGATTCTGAGCCAGTAAATATGCCCTATTCGGGCGAATTCGACGCCTTACATTAATGATAACATTGCAAACAACCTGCAATTGGTTTTTTAATCCTTTCATAGTACACTAGTATTGTCCATAATGTGAAAAAAGCCGGTTTTTTTGTTAGAGAGTCGGTACATCGTATGAAAGACATCATTCGCCATTTTCGAAAATTCATGCCAGGCAGCAAACGCCAGACCAGGGGACAAAGCCTGGTGGAACTCGCAATCACGCTGCCCTTCCTGATCATCATGTTTTTGGGATTGGTTGAATTCGGCTTCATGTTGAACTATTACATTTCACTGGTGGATGCCACGCGCGAGGCTGCACGCGAATATAGCCAATACGATCCGTTCACCTATGATGCGGCTGGAAATAGATCAGGAGATAATATTGACACGTTCTACAAACTTATTCCCAGCTACCTGAGAGGCAAGCTGGAGCCAACCGATTCAACCGACACCTCGCGTGACATCACACTCGACCCAACTCAGGACAATATTATTGTCTCAGTATTCAGTATCTGCCGCGGCCACGTCGTTGCGCGCTATCCGACGACCACTTCCACACCGGGTGAATACCGCACGTGGACTACTGATGACGCATCCCGCTTTACCAATGCAAACATCGAGAGCCGCCTGGTCAGCGACGCCCCGGAAACAGGCGTGCTGGTGGTAGAAGTCTTCTATGATTACCACTATCTACTTGGTTTTTTCGGGACAGGAAACAAGATCACCCTTTACTCATACACCATCATGCCGCTCTCGGCAGCAGAGCCAAATGATGCGCAATGTCCCCCGTAGGGAGACTCTGATGGAAGGCACAGCTAAATGAAATACAGAAATTACAAACGAACTCCATCCAGGGCCGAACGCGGCCAGGTTATCATTCTCATCGCTTTAGCGGTAGTTGGGTTGATCGCCATCCTTGGACTCATGATGGATGGAGGCATTCTCCTGTTAGAGTATGACCGCCTGAAACGCTCCGTTGACGCAGGTGCAATTGCCGCCTCGCTGCAGTTCCGAGAAGGGTATACCATCCAGGAATTGACCAAGGCAGCAACACAATTGTTGACCTTAAATCAGGTCGCCATCGATCAGACCACGCTGGTAGTGGAGACCTGTGATTCCCTCAAGGCAGAGGCCAGTCCAGACCCCGCTCTTATGGCGCAGCTTTGCACAGATCCGCCTCGTAAATTGGTATACGTAAAGGCTACTGAGAATGTACAGTTTTCTTTCATGAAGGTGATTGGGATCAACAGCGCCCCCATTACCACCGATTCTATTGGCGAGGCCGCGTCGGTCGATCTGGTCCTTGTACTCGACGCGTCACAGTCCATGGCAGCGGAGGGCGGGAACTATCCGACGAATATGTATGATCCAGCCCACTTTGGGGATGTTGACGCGGACGGACACCTGATTTATGGCACTCCTAGCCGTAACGATGTGCCCGCCGACGACCCATCGCAGTGCAACCCGACCGACACCTGTCATCCGTTCAAGGAAGTCAAGGATGCGGCTATCGCGTTGGTTAACCGTCTCTATTTCCCGTACGATCATGTCGCGGTCGTGACATTCGACAAAGTGCCTCATTTGTGGCAAACACTATCCGACACGAACGGAAAGACTGCCGCGCAGGCTGAGCAAATGACGGTGGATACAATTAGTGGTTTGACCGTATACCAGCCGCCTGAATGTGATGACCCGCTGAATCCGGCTCAAACCCACTGTCTCGTCTACGATTCCACCGACGGAACGTTTGTTGGCTTCGAATATCCGATGTGGCGTGCCACTGTTACCGCGGGCAATCCAATCGGCGACCCATCTTCTCGCCCGACCAGCAATATTGGCGGAGGTCTGGCCCTGGCTGGCGAAGAATTTGGAGCAGCCCGGGAAAACTCTCTGTGGGTAGTCGTAGCACTGGCAGGCGGCCCGGCCAATACGGGCTGTACGCACACAACCGATTCCTTCGTCACGGATTGCGATGGGAAGAACATTGCGGCGCAGGGACGCATCTGCCCGGATACAGACTGGGATACAACGACAGGTAATCCTTTGTGCCGCGACCCATTGTCGCAAAGCCGCCACCCGGACACCAGCCCCGCCTACGACGGGGACGACTACGCTCGCGACATGGCTGATTGGCTCTCCAGCCCAAATGATGTGGGAGCGACGGTGTTTACGATCGGACTGGGAGACCTGGTGGTCAATAATCCGGCCGCCGACACGGATGCAGGAGCCGCCACAAAGGATTGCGCCAGCGAGAATTATTACAACCAGCCGGGCGCAGCAGGTGAACGGCTGTTATGCTATGTTGCTGAAAAGGCTGGCGGACTTTCGGCCAATCATGGCACGTATACGTACGCCCCTGACGCGGACGGCCTTACAAAAATCTTCATTGATATCGCCAGCAATATTGCCATCCGCCTGAGCCAGTAGTACAGGCAGGAGAAAACTACCATGAAATCATTGAACATTCTCAGACGAAACATGCGCAGGCATTCGCTTGCGCAAGCCATGGTTGAATTTGCGCTGGTGTTACCCATCGTTCTGATATTGCTGGTCGGAATCATTGAATTCTCGCGCCTGTTCTTCGCCTGGCTGCTGGTTGAGAACTCCGCTCGTTTTGGCGTGCGCTATGCATCGACCGGCACATATAACCCCATCTATTGCCAGGACCTGGATGGAGATGGAACGCCCTGTGACGGCGCCAGTAAAGAAGAAGAAATCGATGCTGCACGCATTCCATCCATCAAAGATGAGACGCGCCGCATCATCGTGGGGTTGAATTACTACTTCAATGTAGCTGGCGTCACCAAGGTCAATGATGAGTATCTCAATGTTACGGTTTGCAGAAAAGACCCGTTAGATACTTCCGGCTATGACTTTATTCATCCACAAATGGGTGCGGTTGGCATTACACAATATGCAGGCTGCACTCCAAATGAACATCCTGGGGCGCCGGGCGACACGGTATACGTCGCGACCGACTACAACTTCAAATTCATTATTCTTCCGCTTTTTGACATGGGCATGCCGAGGATCCATCTGGCTGCATACCGGGAAGCAAAAGTAGAACAGTTCCGTGTGTCCCGACTTCTTAACGTGCCGCCTCCGGGATCGGTCCTGTTACCAGATACGCCAACACCGGTACCTCCCGACACGGATACTCCAACCTCCACGAGTACACCTTTACCGCCTACGGAGACCCCCACACCTACGAGTACGCGGACGATAACACCGACGCCAACGATTACCAATACGCCGACCATTACAAACACGCCGACGATCACCAAGACGCCTACATCGACGCCCGTGCCTTCATGCACCAACATCTTTGTCAATGGCATCACGGTCACATCCAGTGAGTTCCGGGTGGTTGTCCGCAACAATAACTTTGCCCCGGCCTTCCTGACCAATTCCACCCTGTACTGGAACAGGGTGGGCACGATGACGATGGATTACTTCAGCTTTTCCGGGTCAAGATATTACAACCCGAATCCAAACGTGACCACCTCGCCCATTTCGGCTGCGGCGCCTTCCATCCGGCTGAACGGCGGCGGCACAAACGGGACGTGGCTGGCCCACTTTGCCAATACTCCGGTCTTCCAGGGCTATTACGAAGCGATCCTGATCTTCTCATTCCCGAACTCGGTTACCTGCGAGCTGCATGCGGTGCGGACCGTCCTGACTCCCACCCCGTCGTTCACACCGACGATCACACCGACCCGCACGATCACCCGTACACCGACGATCACGCGCACGCCCACCATCACGCTTACGCCGTCGAAGACGCTCACGCCTTCCAAGACGTACACACCATCCAAGACCCTTCCACCTACCGATACTCCCACAAAGACACCCGTCCCTAGCAAGACGCCCACTCGAACCAACACGCCGGTGGTCCCGCCGACCAACACAAGGACCAACACGCCAAACATTCCTACACCAACCAGGACGCCGACAAGGACAACAACGCCTAGCTGCGCAGATTGTTAGCCCTTCATAAGTCAGAAAATCCCGGCAGGACTATCTCAGGTCTTGCCGGGATTCCATTTACGGTATAATGCTGAAATTCTCTAGATGGAGGTGCAACGACATTTTGATCGGGAAAGACAGCGCATGACCCTGACCTTGAGCCGTTGTGCAAGGACAGGGTGACGAGGACGAGGGTTCTCCATTGCGAAATGGAGTTAATCTTCCCTCACCCCAACTTCTCTCCCGCTGGGAGATGGTCAAGAGGTGAGGGAGGAAAAAATCGAAAGTTCAGCGGAAGCCCTCCGGGTGAGCCATCACCCGTTACTCTTTCCCTCCGAAGGCAAACTTTGCATGTGCCGCACGCAATTTGCGGTACACCAAGGCCGCGTGAGCAATCAGGCGGACAATCCTGCAAAGGATGGCAAATACATGTCATTGCGAGCGCCATAGGCGCGAAGCAATCTCCTAATAAGTTGAGATTGCTTCGTCGCAACTAACACTCCTCGCAAGGACAAGGATTAAATAAATCGGAGGATCCCCTATGTGTGGAATCGTCGGATATGTCGGCCCGCGTGATGCGACGCCGATCATCCTCAATGGCCTGAAAAGGCTGGAATACCGCGGCTATGACTCGGCTGGAGTCGCCGTTCTAAACGGCGGCCGGATCGAGGTCCGCAGAGACGCGGGTAAGTTATCCCAACTGGTAGATCTGATTAGCAAATCTCCAATTGAAGGCGCGCCGGGGATTGGTCACACGCGCTGGGCAACGCACGGAGCGCCGTCTGCCCGTAATGCACATCCGCATGTCGGAAACTCAGGACGTATGGTCGTTGTGCATAACGGTATCGTCGAGAATTTCCTTGAGCTGAAAGATGAACTCAGCGCCGAAGGCGTGACGTTCAACTCGGATACTGATACCGAGACAATCGTACATCTCGCAGAACATCATCAGGCAGCCGGTGTGAATCTGGAAGAGGCCGCGCGGCGCACGTTCAACCAGATCGAGGGCGCAAACGTGGTGGTGCTGCTCTCGGCAGCCGAGCCGGATAAGATCGTGACGGCACGCATTGGCAATGCCGGTGGCGTCGTAATTGGTCTGGGTGAAGGCGAAAACTTCATCGCTTCCGATATTCCCGCCATCCTGGAACACACCCGCAAAGTGATATTTCTTGAGTCACGCCAGATGGCGATTGTGACCTGCAACAATGTTCGGATTGAAACACTGGACGGGAAAGTTGTCAGGCCTGAAGTACATACCATTGCCTGGGACGCCGTTGCGGCGGAGAAGGGCGAGTTTCGCCATTTCATGCAAAAAGAAATCCATGAGCAGGTGCGCGCGTTGACAGATACACTCGCCGGCCGTGTGGATTTTAATACCGGGCGTATCCGCCTCCCGGAACTCAACCTCACGCCCGAACTTGCGAAAAGGATTCAGCGCATTTACATCACAGCCTGCGGGACGGCAGCCTATGCCGGCATGGTTGGAAAGTATCTCATCGAGAAAATCGCACGCATCCCCGTGGAAGTGGTGATCGGCTCAGAGTTCCGTTACAGCGATCCGATCATCGACTCGAATACCGTCGTGCTGGCAATTTCCCAATCCGGTGAGACTGCAGACACACTGGCGGCGATGGAGGAAGGACGCAGCAAGGGCGCAATGGTATGGAGCATAGTCAACGCGATCGGGTCACAGGCCATGCGCGTGGCCGACGGTTACATCTCGATGCAATCTGGACCTGAGATTGGCGTGGCCTCGACCAAGGCCTTTACCGCCCCATTGGTTGACCAGTACATGCTGGCAATCCTGCTGGCTGACCTGCGCGGCGTCATTGACGATCCGACCCGCCGCGCGCTGGTCGCTGACCTGCGTCTCGTTCCGGACCTGGCAGGCCGCGTACTCGAGAGAGACGCTGAGGTGGAAAAGGTAGCGCATGTGCTGAAAGACATCCGCGACTGTCTCTATCTCGGGCGCGGGATCAACATGCCCATTGCCTATGAAGGCGCCCTGAAGCTCAAGGAAATCTCATACATCCACGCCGAGGGCTACCCCGCGGGCGAAATGAAGCATGGACCGATCGCTCTGATTGACGAGGTCATGCCAGTGCTGTGCATCGCACCAAAAGACCCCTGGCATGAAAAGATGATCTCGCAAATCCAGCAGGCTAAAGCGCGCGGCGGCACAGTGATCGCGGTGGCGACGGAAGGCGATGCACTAATCAAGGAAATGGCAGATCATGTGTTGTGGGTTCCCGAAGCGCCGTGGATGCTTTCCCCGGTCATCACAGTCATACCTCTTCAATTGCTAGCCTATCACATCGCAGCCATCCGTGGATTGGACGTGGATCAGCCGCGAAATCTCGCGAAGAGTGTAACGGTGGAATGAACGAAATAGGTGACAGCCACTTGCAAAGTGGCTGTCACCTTAATTTGTGGAGGTTTTCTCATGCGCCCGGATTGGGACTCGTATTTTCTCAAGATCGCCTATGCTGTTTCAGAGCGCAGCACCTGTGACCGTGCTTTTGTCGGTTGCGTGCTCGTACTGGAAAAGCGCATCCTGACCACGGGGTTCAACGGCTCTCCAGCAGGACAGGCTCACTGCGACGAAGTGGGACATTTAATGGTGGATGGTCACTGCGCGCGCACGATCCATGCTGAGACGAATGCCATCATCCAGGCAGCTCTACATGGGGTCTCGACACGCGGTGCGACGTGTTATGTAACTCATCTGCCCTGCATCAATTGCACCAAGGTCCTGATCAACGCCGGCATCGTTCGCATCGTGTACAGCACTTCCTATCGAACCGATGAGCATGCCCTGGAGTTTTTGAAAGCCGCCAACATCGAGGTCTTTCAAAAGGAATTCACGCCGGAATAATCTGGCTTTTCCAGGCTTCAGGCAGCCGCGGAGATCAGGGAGTCGCGGTAAAGGTTGCGGTCGCCGTAGGGACAGGTGAAGGGGTAAACGATGGAGTTGGCGTCGGAGGCGGAGCGAAGATGGGTAAGGCCGCAGTGTTAACCCCGGGGTTGATCTGCAAATCCTTCGCCATTGCCCAGCAGGGGTCATGATAGAACGGGTTCTCTACGATCCACCAACTGCCAAGAGCATCGCGGCCAAGCAACGGTACACGGATACTTTTTTTCAGACCGCTGATCACTTCATACACCGGTCCTGGACCTGCCCAGCACAGCGTCGGTGTCAGCACCAGAGCTTCCTGAGGTGCAGGGCTGACGGGCAGCATCGCCGTTGCAGTAGGAAGGTTCAAAGGTGTGACCAGGGAGGAAGGCGTTGGTATGGGACTGGAGGTCGGCAGTGCAGTCAATGTGGCAGCCAGGGCAGTGGCGGTGCGCGCAGCAGCAGAGAGTCCACCCGCCGAAGGCAAATTGCATGCAACCACCAGAAGGAGCGTCCCAAATACCACCAAACGAGACGCAGTTTTATTCACGGTATCTACTCCTCACGAAAGCGGCAAATCCCGTAACTCATTATAAGCTCTGCCCACGAAAACACGTCAGAAACTCGGGAAAATCCCTATCCCGCGCGGCAATTTGCAAATGACCCGGTTGTGATAGACTCATCCCATGAAATCCAATACACGTGTGGAACGTGACTCACTTGGTGAAGTCACTGTCCCTGCTGATGCGCTCTATGGTGCACAAACACAGCGGGCTTTGGACAATTTCCGCATCTCAGGGCTTCGGCCGCGCCCGGCCTTTATCTGGTCCATGGCGGTGATCAAGCGAGCGGCCGCCGCGGTCAACCGGGACCTCGGCCTGCTCGATGCCCAAAAAGCAGATTCCATCATCCAGGCTGCCCAGGAAGTCATTGATGGCAAATGGAATGACCAGTTCGTGGTGGACCCGTTCCAGGCGGGTGCCGGGACCAGCCATCACATGAACGTCAACGAGGTCATTGCCAACCGCGCCACACAGATTCTGGGCGGGAAACTTGGCGAGTATCGCGTCAACCCGAATGACGATGTCAACATGTCGCAATCCACCAACGACACGATTCCCACCGCCATTCGTCTCGGCTGCCTCTGGCGTTTGGATGAATTGCTCGGCGTGCTAAAAAATCTGGCCGATGCATTAAACGGAAAGGCCAGAGATTTTGACGATATCGTCAAGTCGGGCCGCACGCATTTGCAGGATGCGGTGCCAGTAAGATTGGGACAGGAACTGGGCGCATACGCGAGAGCCGTGGAACGCGACGCCGAACGCATCCGGGGTGCGGCTGAGGGGCTGAGTCGGCTTGGGATTGGCGGAACAGCTACCGGGTCCGGTCTGAACGCTCATCCCGAGTATCACGCCCGCATGGTCCGCGAGCTATCCAGACTGACCGGACTGGAATTGCGAGAGTCCGACAACTTATTCGAGTCCATGCAATCGATGGCAGACGCATCCGCCTTCTCCGCTTCGATCCGCACTCTGGCATTGACCTTGATCCGCATCGCCAATGATTTCCGCCTGCTGGCATCCGGCCCATCGACTGGTCTTGATGAAATCCGCCTGCCTGCGCTCCAGCCGGGTTCAAGCATCATGCCTGGCAAGGTGAACCCGGTCATGGCGGAGATGCTGGATATGGCGATGATGCACATAGTTGGAATGGATACGACGGTCGCGCTGGCCTCACAGGCAGGTCAGTTGGAGCTGAATGTGATGATGCCAGTGATCGCGTATGAGTTATTCGAGATGATGCACATCACCATCGAAGCCGTGCGGACGTTTACCGACAAGGCCGTATACGGACTGGAAGCCAACCGCGAAAAAGCGGAAGGCTGGCTGGAAAAGAATGCGATCATCGCTACAGCGTTGAACCCATTGATCGGATATGCCCAGGGTGCCGAGCTGGTGAAAGAGGCCGTCAAACGCAACGTTTCCATTCGCGAGGTGGCAGTGGAACGAGCAAAGGCTGGAACGCTCAAACATCGCGATGAAAACAGGACTGTGACCATAGAAGAAATTCAATCTACGCTCGGGGATTTGCGCAAGATGACCGGAAAGTAATCGGTGGTCGAGTAGCCCCGAGTGTAGGTAGAGGGGCGTATCGAGACCACCATGCAAGAAAATCCTTTCGTTCAGAGTTGGTCTCGATACGGCAGACGAACACTGCCTACTCGACCATCGGATTGACCATAAGTGCCCATCCTCATCGCGCTCATCATCTTTTTGGGATCATTCACCCAAAGCCTGACCGGTTTCGGCAGCGCTCTCGTCGCCATGGCGTTACTGCCTCCCCTGCTTGGCCTGGACATTTCCTCTCCTCTTGTGGCCGGGACCGCACTCGGCCTTGAAACGCTGATGCTCATTCGTTATCGTGAATCGCTCAAGATTGATTCCATCTGGCGCGTTCTGGCCGCTTCGCTGATCGGCGTACCGCTGGGCGTCTATTTCCTGAGCCGGATTGATGAGAACATCGCCCTGTTCGCGCTCGGCATTGTGATCGCAGGTTATGCAATGTACGCACTTTTTGGCTTCCGCCTGCCGGAGTTGACCCATCCACTCTGGGCATGGACAGCCGGCCTGGTCAGTGGGATGCTTGGGGGGGCCTATAACACATCCGGGCCGGCGGTGGTGATGTATGGTAATTGCCGCCGCTGGAATGCCGGGGAGTTCAAAAGCAATGTCTCAGGCTTTTTCGTCATTAACAGCGTGATGGTCACGGCAAGTCACTTCTTCAGCGGACATTTCACAGCAGATGTGACACGCATCTTTTGGTTTGCCATTCCTGCCATGTTCACAGGTTTCCTGGCCGGGCAAACCCTGGATCGATGGATCAGCCCGTCGTTGTTCAGGAAGCTGGTCTTGATTCTGCTTGTCATATTGGGCGCGAGGCTGATCGCGGTCAGCATTTAGCCGTTAGCAGTTGGCCTTTGGCACCGGGACTGGGGCACACTTCCTGGATGCTTCTCTTGTCCAAAAGGGACTTTTCCTGTATGCTTGCAATCAAGTCAAGGCGAATAAGTTCTGTATCTGGAGAAAAACTTTAAAGGCACTCGAACATGACGAGGAACTTCAGCTGGATACCCATTTATGAAGAACTGGCTGGCGAACTGGCAGGGTGGGAAGACCGGCAGGAGGAACTGATTTCGTTCCTCGAAGATCTGCGGTCCGAGGGGTATGTGATTACTCCACTGGGTGACAAGGATGGCGAGGGGAGACGATTTCCGCTGAAAGAGATCGATCCGTTCACGTTTCTGGGGGTCTTCAACCGCCGCATCGGTTATGACCAGCGCATTGCGATCATTACCCAGGTCAAGCGCTTTTTGGGGTTGAAGAGTGACCTGCCCGAAGACCTGGACGGCACCCCCATTCTGAACAACCGTAAGTCCTGGTTCTTTCCCAATCAACCGTTAAGAAGCGCCAGCGATATCGCGCGCCTGTGGAAAGTCTTTCACCTGGCGCTTCAAGAGAATCCATTGGAAAAGAAGGAATTCCTGTCCGCTTTTGATGAGGCGTTGAAAGTCCAGCAGACCAACGTGAACCTCACGATGGCTTTGTTCTGGATCCGCCCGAACACTTTCCTGAGCCTTGACCAGGCGAACCGAAAGTATCTGGGTATCAGGCTGCCCGCCGACGGCCTGAATGCCAAGTTCTATGCGGAGACAGTAAAAGCTGCCCGCGCGGATGAGATGCCATTTGCAGAGATCTCCCTCGCCGCCTGGGGTGCAGAGAATGAGAGGGCGGTCAAGATCGCCGAGTCCAGGGAAGCGGAATATCGAGCATGGGGTGGAATCAACTACTGGTTTGCCAGTGCCTATTGGGACGACAAGAATCCTCCCGACCAAACAGAACGATTCCTGGATGAAGGCATCTGGGAAAATGAATATAACAACCGCTACATTAATGAAGTCCTGTCCATGGGCGTGAATGACAGGATCGCGATCAAGTCTGTGTCCACGCAGCGCCGGGATTTGCCCTTTGATGCCCGCAATAAGACAGTTTCCCGCATGACTATCAAAGCGATTGGGACCATCGTTGCGAACCGCGGAGACGGAAGGACCGTCGAAGTGGAATGGGACCCCAATTTCAGGGAGAAAAGCTGGTACTTCTACACCAACCGAAACACTCTCTGGCGCTTGCGAACGGATAATAACTACAGGTTTCGAGAGTACGCTGAAAAACTGAGAGACTTTGTCTGGTATGGCACAGACCAGGATTATGACTGGTTCAGCAAACAATTCCTGCAGGTCAACGAAACAGAACAAATCCTTTCCGAGTATATGGAGGTTACTCGCCCGCCCTACAGCGTGGACGATCTTATCGCCGCCGGTGCTTTTTTGACAGAAGATGAAGTGAGACAAACCCTGGAGCGGCTCCATTCCAAGAAGGCGATGATCCTGCAGGGTCCACCGGGTGTGGGAAAAACCTTTCTGGCGCGGAAACTGGCTTATGCCCTGATGAAAGAGATCGATCAGGAGCGCTTCGAAATGGTGCAGTTTCACCAGTCCTATTCCTATGATGATTTTGTGCGCGGTTACCGCCCCAATCCGGCCCGGCCCGGGAGCTTCGTTTTGCAAAATGGTGTGTTCTATGATTTCTGTAGAAAAGCCATTCGCGACCCGGATCGTGAATATGTATTCGTCATCGACGAGATCAACCGTGGCAACCTGGGACAGATTTTCGGTGAATTGCTAATGCTGCTCGAGGCCGATAAGAGAGGGCCCGAGTTTGCGCTCCCACTGGCATATCACAGCGAGGATGAGCCTCCCTTTTTCGTTCCCCCAAATCTTTATTTGATCGGCCTCATGAATCTGGCAGACCGTTCACTGGCAATGGTTGACTATGCCCTGCGCCGAAGATTCGTGTTTATCACACTTCGGCCGCAATACGACAGTCCAATCTTGCGTCAGTGGCTGCTCGAACGATCCATGAATGCGGATCTTGTGGATTTGATCGTAGACCGAATGACAAAGCTCAATCGGCAGATCAGGGAGGATCCATCGCTCGGCGAGAACTACGAGATCGGCCACAGCTATTTCCTTCCAAAAGGCGATAATTTTTCAGGCCTGGACAAGAACTGGTATCGAGGGATCATCCGCACCGAGATCGTCCCTTTGTTGAAGGAATATTGGTTCGATAATCTAGGAAAAGTCAAAGAAGTCGAAAAGAGGCTGTTGGCTTAATGTCCTTGTCCGAGTCGCACAGTTCCAGGGAGCCCATCTTTCTCACTGATTACGGGATTCCGATCCGTAACCTGTGGTACATGTTGCTGTATGCCTTGAATGAGATCTCGCTGCAAAACCACGCGGCGGTGGAGGAGGTCGAGTACGCGCCAACGCTGGATGCGGTGCTCGCATTCGCGCTGCTTAATTTGATGCAAAGACGCCTGCGCATCGGGCTGGGACGCGATTATGTACATGCAAAAGATACAGTTCGGGGTCTGCGCGGACGAGTTGATTTTGGGGAAAGCCTCAAGCGTCATACACTTGACCGCAGTGAGGCGGTCTGCGACTTCCAGCAATACAGTGCGAATGAACCACGGAATCAAATCATTCGCACCACGCTTGTGAAACTGGTGCAGGCCGGTCAATTCGGATCCTTCGACAAGCTCAGGACAGCGCCTGATGAGGATGCCGCGGAAGAAATTCGGTCCAGGCTGAGACATCTTACGCGCACTCTCGATGGCATTGACTTGATCGAGGTCACACCTGAAATCATTCACAGACAACAAGCTGTTCACAATGACCGTGATTATCGCTTGATGCTCTCCATCTGTGATTTGATCCTGCAGAGTCAGATGCCGAGTAGCGCGGCAGGCAGAGCAGCCGTCCCTGCGATCGAGCGTGAAGCGCTGATCCTCCACAGCGTCTACGAACGATTCGTCGCCAACTTCTACCGCGTCCATCTGAAGGGATGGGAAGTCACGGCGCAGAAGCGGCTGGAATGGAATGTCAAAGAGAACAATGAGCATCTTCCACAGATGGTCCCTGACCTGGTGCTGCGGGAAAAGCCATCTGGGAAATTGATCATCCTGGATACAAAATTCACCGCGCACAGCCTGACCGAAAACCAATGGGGCAAGCCCATCTACGATTCGACACATCTATACCAGCTTTATGCATACCTGAGATCACAGGAACATATATCGCAGCAGCATGGAACCGCGATGGGCATCCTGCTCTACCCCGCGGTAAATTCCAGGCTTTCGGAAAGGATTGAGCTTCCAGAGCATGTGATGAGGATCGAATCCGTTGATCTCGCCGCACCGTGGCAGGAGATTGAAAAGTATTTGCTCGATTTATTAGGCTATCAGATTCCGAATCAGGAATGATTCTTGCGCAAATGCTCCCCCCAAATCAATGATATAATTGTGTTATCCCAGAAATCGACGGGTCCAACTGCCAGTCCTTTTACGAGACTGGCAGTTTTCTTTTCCCACACACTACGAGGAGGCACAAATGGATTTCCAGATTGGCGAGACGGTTGTGCATTGCGCCTATGGATTGGGTCAGGTGCTGGCTCTTGAAGAACGCGCCCTCGATCAGAACACCACACTTTACTATATGGTCCGGATGGCCGATCTGACTGTCTGGGTTCCCGACGATGAAAAGCTGAAAAGTCGGTTGCGGGTTCCAACGGATGAGGCCTCCTTCAGGAAGCTGCTCTCCATCCTTTCCAGCCCTGTTGAGCCGCTTCCCGAAGACCGACATCAACGAAATGTTCTCATCATGGGGTTGTTGAACGACGGCAAGATCGAATCACTCCTGAAAGCGATGCGTGACCTGACTGCCTTTCGGCAGTCACGGTTCTGGAATGAATACGATAACGGATTAATGAAGCGCGCACAGAAGGCTTTGATCGGGGAATGGAGTCTTGTTCTGTCCATCACTCCATCAGAGGCTGAATACGAGTTACACGGGTTGTTAACGCATAAACAAGATTGAGGACAACATGATAGGTTCAGAAGAAAAAACTATTATCCTGCGGGTTCTGGAAAATTACGTACGCACAGGAAATGTCAGTGATGAGCAGGTCAAAGTTGCCAGTCTGCCGCTGGGCAAGACTAGCTATGTCGAACACATCGGGGAGGACGGACGTTCCATTATGCTGAATGAATTTCGTGTCAACGGCCGGGCCGTTTGGGCAGGCTACAGCTCACGCAGCGGGACTGTTTATCTGAGCGGTTAGAGGCATCCTGCATCACCATGATGCGTTCTCTCGCGAATAAGGCAAGCGTCCAAAGGGAGAGAACATAAAGGGAATAAAATCCGCCGGGGAGTATATAATTGCGCTAGCCATGACTTCCCATTCTCGAAGTTGGGCCTGGCCCTTCGTTATTTCCATTAGTCTGACCGTTGGGGGAATATGTTATGTCACGCTCACCTATCTTCTACATGCAAGTATTATTCCCTGCACAGCCCCCTGGAGTACCAACCTGGTTCTTTCCCTGACTGCTGTGCTTGTGCTGCAAGCGATTCTCTCCCGCAAAATCCTGCCGAACCAATACAAAGCCTTCATAGCGGTTCACGCTCTCCTGATTCCGTTTGCCCTGTGGCTCGGGCTCTATTCCATTTCGCCTCTGGGCTACTCGACCGGCCGCATACAAGATTTGCGCGGATTCCTGGTGATCAGGACAAATAGAAATGTGTCCATCGAGAACAACGAGATGGTTTCACTGTCCCAGGGCTCGGTCGTCGCCATTCAGCCCGTGATGTTATCAGGAAGTTTCGATTGCACCTGGACCTCGGCCAAGGGCGGCCAGCTCGATCTTCCATCTACGTGTGACATCGTCTACGTCCCACCAAATGCAGAGTATGATATTTTGCGGCTTCGAATTCGGTCGAGCTGCGGACTGCCGGATGCAACGGGTCAGATCAAAGTCAGTATTCTTCCGTAGCGAAATCTTCCACTGGGGACCCAAGAGGGCGGAACAATCGCCGACACAATAACAGAAAGCACTGACATGTAGACGACTGACTCGCTGGACCGCCTCGTTGACAGATTGTACCGGGTGTTACAATAAGACCAGCACAATCAAAATCACTCGAGAGGCGCCAAATGAGCAGAGAAGATGAACTTCGTGAGGTTCTCAAGACGACTGCGAATGAGATCGCGCTGGTACAAAGTAATCCGCGCACCTGGCTTTCATGGGTGGTATATTTGCTGGCCCGGCTCGAAGAAAAGGCCACAAACGAGAATCCGGTCGACAAAGAGTCCTATCTCGAGATGCTCTCTGCGTTGCAGGATGAGCTGCGCAACCGCATGAAGACCGGCGGCTGGCATTAATTGTCGGGGGCGCAATGAAAAAAGTCTCGATGGTCCTTGTGTTCGGGGTGGTCGTTCTGTTCTTCATCCAATCAGCGGGGACATTGGTCGAATCCATTTATATTCTGGACTTGATGAATACCACTCTCGATGAAAAAGCACTCGGCATCCTGTTCTTCTTTGCGCCTGTCCTGTTAATTCCGCTCTACAGAAAATTTCCGCGCGGCCTGATGTGGATATCCTTCGCGTTACTCTTCGCTGCGCGCGGAATGCTCCCCTATTTGAACACCGCCAGCCGCATGTTGGCTTCTGGTTTCGGCGTATTCACCACCATCGGCCTATGCTTTCTGCTGCTCAGAGCGAGACCGCAAGGCGAAGTGCAAGCCCAGATTGGCAGCCTGGGATCGGCCGGGCTGGGCCTCGCCGTGAGCCTGTCTGTGCTGCTTCGCACAGTGAACTTCGGCATCGATTATTCTCTAATCCCTGCCGGTGGATGGGTCGGCTGGGGACTGAGTCTTCTCCTCGGGTGGCTGTTAACTCAATTGGAGTTTGGCAATGAGACGCCTCCACCGGAGAAGAAAACCGTGGGCGTTACTTCTGCGGTCGTAGGCATTATTCTGATCCTGACGTTGATCTGGTTTGCCTTTTCTGCTCCGGCAGTAATTGCCCGCTGGACAGAAGGCGATTATTTTTTGATCGTGACCATAGTTAGCTTTTTTTCAGTTGGCTTTGTACTTGTAACGCTCGCACAACCGCAGCTTCTGGAGAAGATCAACCGGCGCGGACTCCTGCTCTGGAATATTCTCTTCGCATTCAGTTTGACCGCGACGATTCTGGCACACCGCGTCGCGTTCCCGCCGACACCGGATTCCGCTCCGGTGGTCGTGACCTCGCCAAGTCTGCTCGCACAAATGCCACTTGTGCTCATGCTTTTTTTGTTCCCGGTCATCTTCATCGACATGCGCCTGTTCTTGAGTCAGATCCAACAGACTGACCCGGCGCCGCTACAACTTGTGCCTGGAATGCTGCTCGGAAGCCTGATCCTGGTACTGCTCGTCTTCGCTCATATCTTTACGAACGTATGGGGCTACGTGGAACCGGTCAGCACCCCGTTTCGGGGTCAATTCTGGCTGCCCTATTGCGTGCTTGCAGGCCTCATCACCCTCCTCACCTCGCGTAAGGGAAACACGGAAGCTTTACCTGAACAAGAGTCAACTTTCACCCTGCGCTGGGAATGGGCTCTCCTGCTTCTCGCGATTTTCCTTGTTACGGCAATCTGGGCACTGCCGAGGAATCGGATTCAGGAGACTTCATCAGCGAAAACGTCGCTCCTGGTTATGACGTACAACATTCAGCAAGCTAATGATGATTCCGGCGAGAGATCCTTCGATAGACAGTTGGCACTCATGCGCAAAGTTTCGCCGGATATTATTTCCCTGCAAGAATCCGATTCGACGCGGATTTCCATCAACAACAATGACTACGTCCGCTACTTTGCCGAGAAGCTCGGTTACTACTCCTATTACGGGCCAACCACGGTTACGGGCACTTACGGAACGGCCATCCTATCAAGATTTCCGCTGTTGAATACTCGCACAGCTTTCAGCTACAGCGACACCGACGAGATCGGTATCGCCGAAGCGGAAATTGAAGTCAACGGCCGCCGGTTCACCATCTATGATGTTCATCCCGATGGCTCGAACGCAGCCATGCTTGCGTTCGCAAAGACTCTCCTGGAGCGCTCAACGGACAAACCAAACGTGATCGCCCTCGGGGACTACAACCTGCGTGATTATGAAGAAGCATACCAGATGATAGACGCAGTCTACACCAATGCCTGGGTTAGTGTTTATCCCTCCAAGGTTGGCGCGGGTGTGGATATGTCAGGCAAGAATCGCATCGACCACATTTTTGTTTCGCCTGATTTGCAGGTGCGAAATGCTACGTACGTACTGCCTCCCGAATCGGCGACCGACCATCCGGTCCATTGGGCCGAAATCTATTGGCAAAATCCTTAAGGTGAACTTCCATGAAAAACCTGGCAGACAAATCATTTCAAACCCGTGCGGTTCACGCGGGGGAACGCGTCCCGCCGGCAGAGTACAGGCCGGTCGCCACACCTATCTGGCCAACGGTTGGCTATCTCTACGAAAGCATGGATGACCTCGATGCGGTCTTTGCGCGTACCAAACCCGGACAGGTCTATCTGCGATATTCAAATCCGACAGTTGAGGCCTTTGAAAACGCAGTCGCAAACCTGGAGTTGGCTGAAGCCGCGCAGGCCTATAGCTCCGGTATGGCTGCCATTCATGCGGCCCTGCTCGGCTCTGGACTCAAAGCGGGGACCTGCATTGTGGCTGCACTCGATGTTTACGGTGCTACCTTTAGCCTCCTGCGCTCCCTGCTCTCCTCGCTCGGTGTGAATGTGCGGATGGTGGACGTCACTAATTTGGAAGAGGTCCAGGCGGCAGTCCAGGAAAGTGAACCAAGTTGTCTCATCGTTGAAAGCATCTCCAATCCGCTGCTCAAAGTTGCGAACATCCCGGAGCTGGCTTTGATCGCACATCGACAGGGCGCCGCTCTCCTTGTGGATAACACATTCGCCTCGCCCTGGCTTTCCAATCCGCTCACCTACGGGGCCAACTATGTCATGCACAGCGCGACCAAGTACATCTCCGGGCATGGAGATGTTCTGGCAGGCGTTGTGGCGACCTCGCAGGAGAATAAGAACCGGTTGTTCGAGCTGAATAAACTTGTCGGCAGCGTGCTCGGACCCTATGAAGCATGGCTCGCGCTGCGGGGACTGAAGACTCTGCCCCTGCGCATGAAACAGCAATGCGACAATGCGATGAAGGTTGCTGAATGGCTGACAACTCATCCGCGTGTGAAGACGGTCAACTATCCCGGCCTCGCAGCTCATCCCCAGCATTTGCTCGCGCAACGTCTCTTCCAAAACAAGGGCTATGGCGGTGTGCTCTCCTTCGAAATCGATGGTGCAGACCAAGCGACGATCTACCGCTTCATGGAAGCGTTAACGATTTGTCTGCCTGCCACAACACTGGGAGATATTTACTCCCTGGTGCTTCATCCAGCCACATCGTCGCATCGCAGTTTGACCACCGAGGAACGCGCCCGCGTCGGGATTCCGGATGGGCTGGTGAGGCTTTCTGCCGGCATCGAATCCGCTGACGATATCTTAGCCGACCTGGAACAGGCACTTGCGAAGATTTGATTTATGTTTGACGGAGCCAGAGAGAGGAGAGACGGCATGAAACGCGCAGTGTGTATCGGCATTAATAACTACCCCGGTTCGATCAATGATCTACAGGGCTGCGTCAATGACGCCAATGATTGGGCAGCACTCTTGCAGGGATTTGGTTTCGATGTCAGCCTGATGCTAGACTCGCAAGCCACCAGGCAGAATGTCAAAGCCGCGCTGGATGGGCTGGTCACTTCCGCCGGAGCGGGTGATGTCATTGTCCTCACATATTCGGGTCACGGCACCCAATCATTTGATCTAAACTCAGACGAGGCAGATTCATACGATGAAGCCATATCAGTCTATGATGGCAACATCGTGGATGATGACCTCAGGACGATCATCAACAAGATCAATCGGCAGGCCAGTCTGATCGTGATCAGCGACAGTTGTTTCTCCGGGACGGTCACCCGGCTTTCAGCAGTGAGAGCCAGACCTCGCTTCATGCCTCCCGTCAACGCCCCCGCGCGCAACGTGGTCAGCCAGCGCCTCTTATTGCCGGAAGCCAACATGCCCGAGATTCTGATCAGCGGCTGCACGGATAGTGAATACTCCTATGATGCAGAATTCAATGGCCGTCCCAACGGCGCGATGTCGGCGTATGCGATTCAGGTCATTAAGCAGAATCCACAGCAGACATACGCGGAATTCCACGATCGGCTGCTGACATTCCTGCCATCCTCGGATTATCCACAGACTCCTCAACTCGAGGGCAATGCCGCGCACAAGAATACGCAGCTTTTCGAACCATTTGCGGTCGCCCCTGAACCCGAGCCCACACCAGAGCCTGTTCCGCAACCTGATTCGCCCGGATGCGTGCCGGGTGCGCTGCGGGGAATCGCCCGATTGTTCAAAGGGTGAGTCCGCGCCGGAGATTCCCGGAAAACATCGTTAGTTCGGAGTCATCACAGTGCAAAGATCATCGTTGAGGCGCGCGATTCTGCCGGGACTTCTCTTCATATTGTGGCTGGCTGCGTGTTCTACCAACTCACCAGTCCCTCTCCCATCCACGCCTATCCCCTCCCCGACCGCTGTTCTCACAGCCACGGTCACATCCACTCCGCTACCCTCTCCTACAGCGACGAGCCTCCCCGCGGTCCTGGTCACGTCGGGGGATTGGGCTCAACCCTACGTTGCCCTGACCTTCGATGTGTGTCAGGATCCTGAATATCCAGCAGCCTATGATGCTGCCATCGTGGATGTGCTCACGCGCTACAACGTCCGTGCGACCTTTTTCATGGGCGGGGATTGGATGAAAACACATCCAGACGAAACAAAGCTTTTGGCAGCGAATCCGAATTTTGAATTAGGCGACCATTCATGGAGTCATCCTGACTTCACAAAGTCAACTGCTGACCAAATGGACCAGGAGATCGAGCAGACGGAGAGCATGCTTTTCGATTTGACCGGCCGACATTCGCATCTTTTCCGACCCCCCTATGGCACATACAACGATGAAGTCCTTCAAGTCGTTGCCCAGCATCAAATGTACACCATAGAGTATGATGCGGTCAGCGGCGACCCCGATCCAAGCTTCGACGCGGCAACCATCGTAAGCGAAGTCAAACGTACGGTTCGGAATGGGTCAATTGTCATTATGCACGCGAACGGCCGCGGCTGGCACACCGCCGAAGCTTTGCCGTCCATTATTGAGTACTTGCAAGCCCGAGGCTTCACACTCGTCACCGTTTCACAATTAATCGGACTGGAGCCGATGCCAAAATAACGGTGACAGCACTGGATCAAAGAATGAGCGGTAGTCGTTGGACTACCGCTCACTGCATTCTGCAGACTTCTCACCGGCTTATTGATACGTTATCCGGACTGTGATCCAGTCCAGCGAGAAATCGCGTGAGGTGTTGGAGGAGATATCAATGATGCGGACTCGGAAGTTGGCGTTCGACAGCTGGGCAAGCGTCCAGGTATGGCCCCAGTTATCTGCCGGGCTGCCGAGGATGAACGACTGCTCAGCGGTGCTCAAGGTTGATGTCTGCTTGGCAGACGTCCAGCTTGTACCACCATTCCATGACAGCTGGATACAGATGCGAGGCGAACCTGACGTGGAATCCGCTTTGGCATCGAGGCGGACTTCAATACCAAGTACGGTCGTACCAGGAATGCTGATGCCGTAATTGTAGTATTGATGCTTATCCTTGCGGGCATTCGTACAGGATGAGCTTGTACCGTTGCCACTGTTCGTGTCCACCGCGAACAGCCCGTCATCAAGATAGGCGTTGGTCGGATTCGTCTGGTAACCATTCCCATCGCCGCCGCTCTGGGCCGCGTTGGCGCTTGGATTTAGGAAGCCAGTATTGCCGCCTGACGAAACTGCTGTAAGAGCAAAGTTTGACGTGGTCGTTACACCCGCCGAAACAGTGACACCGCTATTTGTGCCAGTGGCGTACCCGGACTTTGCCGCTGTTACGCTGTACGTTCCCGGCGTAACGTTTGTAAACTGATAGAAGCCGCTCAGGTCGGTTGTAGTGCTGGCCCCGCCCACGATCGTTACGGTCGCGCCGCTGATGACCGTGGAGGTCGAAGCATCTATTACCGTGCCCTGGAGCGTGCCTGTAGTAGGCCCGGTCGGAGTCAGCGCAAAGTTCGATGTGGTTGTACCGCCGGCGGAAACCGCGACGCCGCTGTTGGTGCCTGTGTTGTAACCTGTCTTCGCGGCGGTCACAGTGTACGTACCCGGGTTGACATTCGTGAACTGATAGGAGCCACTGGCATTGGTCGTTGTGCTGGCGCCGCCAACGATCGTTACTGTTGCACCGCTAATGGCTGCGGAGGTCGAAGCATCCGTTACGGTACCCTGGAGCGTGCCAGTTGACGCAACGCTGCACCCCGGCAACTGGAATGACCCAATGCGAGTGCGCCAAGGTGATGTACCGGTCGTCTGCACATATTCATTGGTATACCAGAAAGTGCAGCCATCCACCGGATCGACCGATAACATACTATAGTCGCCCCAGCGGGACGCAGTGTGGGTTTGAGCGCCCGTACCATTCATCAGTGTCCCTTCCCCCTGCGGCAATGTCCCCGCGGGATCGCCTGGCACGCGGCCGGTGTAGCGGATGGATGGGAACATGGTGCTGCTTGAAATGGAATATCCAAGGGCAATGTTCCCCAGCGCGTCCATGGCAGCGCTCCCCATCCAGCGACTGGAGGAATCGGGAGAGAAAGTGCCTTGCTGGAAAATGCCCCAGCCGGAGCCTGAGTTGCGCAGTTCATACCAGCGGATTCCCGCGCGGTCTGCACCGTTCACATCCACGGTGTGGTTGACCACCATCGTTTGATGATCACCAAAGTTCCGATACTGCAGGCGATACATCAGACGGTCAGAAATTGCATCCAGCCTGCGTGTCGTGCCAGATTGCGGGATGCAGTTTCGGCTTCCGGCGCACATGTCCGAGTCGAAGGCTGCAGTTGGCAAGACACCTACCTGAGTAAAAGTTGAATTCGTCGGAGTCGTCCAGTCCACGTGGAAGCCCCAGATCTCGAGCTGGTCCTGAGGGAATCCAAATCCGTTGTCATCGGCTTCCATATAGTAATTGGGCGTGCCTGCCGGAGGAGCCTGTCCATCCAGGTCGGAGGGCAGCATACCACCTAAATTGGGATCGACACTGAACAGGTCAAAGTACACGGCTTGCGCCGGCTGACCCTGAAGCATCTTAGCCCGCTCAAACACGACTGCGCCTGCGCCGCCCCAGGTATTCCCCACGAACTGGTTGACAGACATATAGTAGCCATCCGGCCAGACACCGAAATGTGGATAATCATTCAGCTTGGTCGCGCTGATCTGGAACTGGTAGCGATACCAGGCCCCGGTCGGATCACCCGTCTGCGAGACCGCGATGCACTGGTAGAACGGTCCGCTCGGATAGTTTGGCAGCGCAAACTGACTCATCATCCAGCGATCAGCCAGATGGTCATACTGAACGATAGGGTCACCATCATTGGAAGTCTGACAGGGACCGCCGAACCCACTCCACAGCGTATTGCCAGCCGCCGGGCCATACAACAATGTTCCGGTCTTGCTATAGATTGCGAACGACAGATTTACCCACTGAACGTAATGGTTCGGACCTACATCGCCATTCGTATCGGGGGGCAGTACCCCGTTGACATTGTTGACGCCTTCAAAGCTTTGCAGCGGTGCAGCAATGTTCGCTGCGATCAAAGGTTCTGCCTGCAGAGCAGGATCCATGAACTGGGACTGAGGAACTACCCGGCCGCCTGCCCGCTTGGGCAGAGGG
>JAKOVF010000194.1 GCA_029782225.1 Chloroflexota bacterium
GTAAGTTTCAGCCATAGCCAGGGCGTATTCAAGCAGATCCTTCGCTTTCGTCATTTCGTACTTTTCCTGACCAACACTGTAACTCTGAATCTGCCCTATCTCCCGTTGAAACATGGCCGCTTTACGGGCCCAACCCTCTGCAGCCGCAGCGTAAATATTTCTGTTCTTGCCCAACAGCCTATCTAGCTGTGCATCAGTAAAACGGGTATCGCTCTCCGTTCCCCCTTCAGGGATAACCTCATCGAGCAGTTCCCGCAATTCCTCCCGTAGTTCGGCGGTAGGGATCATATTGCATCGCCGCCTCACGCCACCGTGGCAATAAAGATGCTGTCGATGGTTTCAAAGCTCGGCAGCATGATCGCCGATACAACAGTCACAACATTCACCGGATGCGGTTCCTTGTATGTCATGACCGCAACACCGGTATTCACAATTCTGACCTGCGCATCAGTGTTTCCGGCCATGAGATCGCTTTCCTCCGGCGTGGTGCCATAATAGGTATTGCCCAGCGTTCCTTCCGGAATCAGCGTGAAGACATCATCCGGGAAGAATAGGTAAGCCGGGCCGCCTACTTCGAGCTGATACTTTTTGTTGTAGACAGCCACACTAATGCCTAATTTCGTGCTCAGATACTGCTGTAACATGCGGTCGGTCATAATGATGTTCTGCCCGCCGACCGGGTTCATGTCGAGCTTAATAGCTTTGTTGTTGAGCAGGTAATTCCACGTCTTCCGGGTACAGATGGCCCTCGTAGGTCTAATTCCGGTGTCCTCTTCAACCTTGTCCTGCCATTCTTGGATGTCCCGGATGGGATTGGCCGTTTCTACCGACGACCATTTCCTATCCGCGTCAGTAATCGTGATTTTGTGTGTCGACGGCATCCTGTAGTCATAGTCATAGCTCACCCGGTCCTCGGTCGTGATCTTGATTTTTCCGGTGGAAAGCAACTGCATGCGCATTCTCTCAGCTTGGACTTCCGCGCCGTCAATAAGATTGGCAGCATCATCAAAGATCCGGTTCACAATGGGTTCCAGCGTGGCCCGGTTGGACGCTGCCAGAAGCTTGTTAATCTCTTGCCGGTCCTTCTCGCCGATCCTCATGGACTCGCGGAAGAACGGCATTTCGGTTTCAACCTTTTTCACGCCAATACGGTCTCTCACGGAGGCCTTGGCGTCAAAAGCCGAGGGTTTCAAGGCCACCGGTAAGCCTTGATGACCCTTAATCCAGCTTAGGTCAAGGCCGAGTTGCTTCTTGGCCGGGAATAAAGTTGCTCCCAAATAGGGAATTCTGTTCTCGGCAGCGGTGGTCCAATAAGCGGCGATCTCTTGAGCATTTACCAGATCAAAAATGGTCTGGGTCATTCGTATCACTCTCCTTACTTCACAAACTTAATCATGGAAAAAGCCTGCGCGGCGTCATTCTGAACTGCCTCAACTACTTTGGCCGGGTCATCGTACGGCAAGGCATCAATCTTGATGAAGCCGTGAACAATCATCGCTCCATCTTTCGGCCCATAGGTGACGTCGACATCGTACATGAGCACACCCTCGGCGCCCTCGGCAGTTACGACATCTCCATTCACAACAACCTTGTCCATAACTGGCACGTCGAGGCTACTAAAAACACTTCCGGTCTTGCCGCCGACAATGGTACCAGCCTTGACGATTTTCTTGCCGTGTTCATCCGGGGTCACGCTTTTATCGTCCACCATTACGGGCATGGCCACATAGTGATCAGGGAATTTGAGGATTCCCTTCCTGCTCACATATTCGGTCTCAGTAAACTTGCTCATAATCTCGCCTCCTCTGTAAATTAGGATTCATGAAAATAGTGTTTCTGGTGCTCCAGGCACTTCTTGACATGGTCTTTTTCGTGCGCCGCTAGCTTGGAGCCGATACCGGCATCGTCATTGCCGTTACCTTTTCTCAAAGCGCTGCTCTCACCAATGATCGGCGGCTTATCAACATATAGCTTAGAGATGGTCGCCTTGACCGTCTCATCTTCAAGCAATTTATTGATTTCGCCGGCAACCTGCTCTTTTGTAGCACCTTCCGGCACTTGGAGCATCTTCTTCACCAGGGCCTGG
>JAKOVF010000224.1 GCA_029782225.1 Chloroflexota bacterium
ACCTCGACGTGACGCGACTCACGGAGCACGAGCTCGACGAAAAATTCAAAACTCGCGCAACAAAATGGAGAGTTTACTCTAACCCAATAATTGAACTAACGGATGCAGCCGCGCAAGACCTTTGAAGGGTCTTGCGGGCTGCTCCCCTACCAGACCAGGGAGACGCCCTAAACTAATGTGCGCAACTTGACGGACACTACCGCCGACTGTCCGTGTGCGTAGGTTAGGCTTTAGCCTGACCGCTTCATGACGGATGACTGTTCCGACTGTCAGACTGAAGTCTGACCTACGTGCTCCGCACACCGATACTTGTCCGATCGATGCGGCACCATTGGCAGAGTCGGTTGCGGACAAGTATCGGTGCCACCCTACGCCGTTAACGCTGGTGAACGCGAACGTAGCCGAATTCGCAAGAATTCGGAAATCGTGGGCCGAATTCTTGCGAATTCAGCTACGGGAAATCTCCATTTCCAGCTACTGAAAACTTTTCCACTATTTGCTTGCTTTTGTGCCACGACCTGTGCTACAGTCGCATTCACAAATGACCGTTCGAGTGCCGTCTCTGCCAAGCAGACGTCTCGCCGGGACAATGTCAGTTGGCGACCTCACGGATCGGAGCCGCGGCGCGGCCACCACCGCTGAAACCTCCGCCAGCCAGGCACCCCGGTCCCGCGGCGCAGAGCCTCACCCCAACGGGTGGAAACTCGGTCCCGAGCGTCGTTGCCATCCGCCGCAGGCTGATCATGCGCGCCAGCTCACGAATGACCGACGCCCCAATGGGCCCATCATTTTTTTTGGAAGCTGTTAGGCGTTAGTCATTAGCTGTTAGCTATTAGCCAGAAGGACCAATGACCAATGACAGTAGTTCCAAGTTCTGATGAGTTGGTATAGGTGAACGCAAGGCCCCTTTTGTAAATGACTTGTGTCAACGAGTTCATTTCCAAGGAGGAGGCCATGCGTTCAAGGACGAATTGTAGCGTCAGTAGTAATGAAGTACATACGTGGTCGCTGGAATGGTTACTGCAAGCAAAGCTACTAAAGGATCACGGACGGCT
>JAKOVF010000226.1 GCA_029782225.1 Chloroflexota bacterium
CAGTGGTGTTTTTAGGAAGGTCCCAGCACCACCAATCACCATAACCCCACCAGATCTCCCACAGGTGGTCTTCTAGTGGGGCTATGAGAGTAATGTGTAGCGGGGATGTCGTGACGCGCCACAACCGTTTGGGTGGACCAGCGACGTCACGACGTTCCAATCCAATGGGCGTCCGCTGCACATCGGCCATCTCTTTTATCGTAGTCTCGATCTCATTGATCTTGTGGATCGGGATGCCATCGAATGTGGCAATTGCACTCACCAGTAACCACCTGCCTTACGCTCCGGTAAGCACTGCGGCAGCATCACGAATTGCTTCGCCAACGTTGCGCTTGATTCGGTCATCCAAGTCATCCACGCCGTAAATATGGGCGTTACCTAGGTCCACGTTCACAACGATGTTGGTGCCACCGAACCACCCCATCTTGCTTTCAGGGATCACGTATTCGCCCTGCCCGCCTTCAGCGAGGCGTACAATGCGTCCACCGGGAGTGGCTGGTACATAACCGCCCGATGCAAGAGCCGGGATGCCTTCTGAGGACTGGAAAACACGCAGGGCGCGTTTGAAGATCGAAGGAACGTTCGCACCGAATTCGCGCACTTTATCTGTCGAGTCTTTGAGCGCTTTAGCTTCGTCCAACGTGAGTTCGGTAAGTTCCTTTTTGGCCTTGGAGAGAGCGTCCGTATTGACCTTGAGCTTGTTAAAGAAGTCAGCGACGCCTTGGAGGAATCCTAACGGCTTACTGCCAAAGATGCTGATGTTCGCAAGCGTTTCAAATATGCTACCAATCGTGCCAACTAAGGCATTCCAGACCGTACCGACACCTTCTATCACGGTCAGAATGACGATGCCCAGTGCCTTGAACAAAGGCCACAGAGCCTCAAGCACGGGAGCGAGGGCATCCCCAAACGCCGCGGCAACGATTTTAAGCGGTACCATCAACCCCCGCAGAGAACTCGCAAACTCCTCAGAGTTTGCCTCCAGGAGTTCGAGCACAGCCACAGTGCCCGCCACGATTCCGTTTTGGGTGTCCACTAAGTTCCGATACGTGTCGATGGCCTGGGCCAAGCCTGGCACCTTTCCGACCAGGGTCTGACTAAAGATAGCGATGCCGGTCGCCACTTGGCCGAGAGTTTCGGGCATTGCTGCGGCAAAGTCCATGATGCGAAGAGCGACTGTGGCGAATGCGTTCTTGAGGTCCTCTGTACGCTCTTCAAGCGGCTTTCGGAACCACTCCTTGGCATCAGCAATAAAAGAAAGGCCGTCTTCTAGGCGTTCCCCTACCCACGTTATCGCTTTGTCCCAACGTTCACGTATCCAATCAACGGATTTTTCCCAGATTTCTTGGATACGATTGATAAGCCTCTCCCATGGGCTGAGGGGTGTTTCGGGCCTGGGTGGTGGAGTGGGTACCGGCGGATAAAGCAATTCTT
>JAKOVF010000249.1 GCA_029782225.1 Chloroflexota bacterium
CCCATCTTTCGACTTAATTGTTTTGGCTATGCTTAGGGCTTTTGCTTTGCTCTTGACTTACAGCTTGGCAACTTCTGACATGTTCACCCTGCTAGGGTCGAAATACCCCTCCTGAATGGCATGAGCCAGGGCTATAATTCTGGCCGACTTCTCGCCTCTGCGATTGTCCATAGACTCACTCCTCAAGCAGTTGGGCAGGCGTCATCTCCTCCCCTTTGCCTACTCGGTTCCACCAGGATTGAACCTCATCGACAAGAGCGTGAAGCTGGCCATTGCTCAATCTGCGCAACTTTGCGGTCGCATCGCTGCCGCTCACCTCCCACTTCTTATCGAGCTTGTCCATATACACCGCGTCGGCGACATCATCGGCGATGTGATAGATACCAACAGAGTCCACGAAAGCCAAGCCGTTCAGGGAGTCCAGGATCAAGCCCTTCTCCCCATCGCTGAACATGCCGACCAGGGAATGACGTTCACGCTTCAAAAGGTCGATATAGCGCTCAAGCAGGCGATTGATCGTTCCGCTTACGTTGCCGTCCATTTCTTCCGCCCGGCCTGTCACCTCGTCATAAGTTTCCGGTCTTAGGCTGATACTAAATTTTGTCGCTGGCATATTTCCCTTTCGCTGGCCTACGATGCCGACCAGCGGGCCTATGATTAATCGACCGTGGGAGCGGCGAATTGCCAAAAGCTGGCGCGCTTGCCAACCACGATCTTATAGATACCCTGTGCGGCCACAACCGGATGGGTGCCCGGCGTGTGAGTGAGTGTTGGGTCTTCGGCATACAGTCCACCATTGTGCCAGATAGAGGAGGCTTTCAACTCGTGCGACCCCTCAATGGTCATGGTGCGCTTGGCGATCCGGCTGTCTTTGGCTGGGCGTCGGCGCATCGGAATTAGGGCAAGGTCGCCTTGTCGAAGCATCCCGGCGTAGTCGCCGCCGAAAATCCAGTCTTGTACAGCACGGATCACATCTTTTCCCTTGCGGATGGCTGCGTGGACTACTGCCGATTCGACTGGATGGACAAAGGTGCTGTCGTCTTCGTTCGTGCCGACCAAGAAGTAATTCTTGCGCACGTTGACGTAACGGCCCCGCTCTGTGCTGCTGCGGCGAATCTGGATCACGATCAAGAGCTTGCCGCTGTGGATATCACTGCCGAAGGCGTACAAGTCCCAATTCAAAGCTGTCCATCGGCTACGCTTGCGATTGCTGTCAATTCCAAAATCCCAACTACCATGCTCATCGACCTTTGCGGCGTTGCTGGCGCATTCTACCAGTTTGCGCACTGCCGATCTGGTTTCTGCATCCACAGAGCTTAATACGATTGCGTTGAAGTAATTACGCTGGATTGTTGTCATATGCCCCCCTTAAGAGCGTTTTGATTTGCCTCACTCGGTCTTTCTACGGTACGACTACAATAGTACCACAGTATTACCATGTTGTCAATACCCAATTTACATCTTTTTGAAAACTCGTTTTGGTTGCGCCAACTTGTGCCGTGAGAGTTTGCGTATTTTTTGCTCTGTGGTTGTCATGTGGTTTTGCCTTTCGAATAGTTGCGCACGCGTCGCCGCGTACCCAACTGGTTACATATAACGTTGTGCCTGTGCGGTCTGTGGCTGCTCAAGCTCGTACCAATCGCCCGCGTCGGCCTGTGGCTCTGCATGGTGGCTGCGCACGACGATCAGCGCAAACGCTATCAATGAGCAAGCCAATGGAAGGGTGGCCAGCGATAGCAGTGCGACGATCTTAGCGTTACGCTCAAGCGTGGATACGATTTCCGCAGAAGTCGCCAGCATTCCGCACGCAAAACCAATCAGGAATGCACCACACACGATACCCAAGATATAAAGATTTTTTCTCATAACTATCCTCTCTACTTCTCTCAAAAAAAACCACTTCTATTATTAGAAATTTACGGAGTGTGGGCACGCCTGTGTAAAAGCGTACCCGCTCCGTACCCGCTCCGTACCCGCTACCGTGCCCGCCTGTGTGCCCGCTACCGTGCCCGCTGCGAAAGTGGTAAATAGTGGCGTAGTTGGTCGATGGCATCAGCGCTATCAGCCAGGCTTTCAGCCGTTGCCGTAAGTTTTGACCATGCCCTCTGTACTGACAAGCCGCCATTGAAGATCAACCCAAACTCGTTGTAGCCGGTGACAATGCCAGCCATTCGCAGCATAGCTACACCCCACTGCCAGCGTCGCCGCCCAATGTTTTGGTGTGCCGCCTGTATCGCTCTGCGTCCTGTCAGGTGTCCCGCTGTGTGCTCTGACAAGATGACGGTTGCCACTTCGATACATCCACCAAGCTGCTTCTCTGGTCGTCTCTGCACGCTCAAACGCCGGTTAAGCTCTGTGTTCTCGCTCTGCACAGTAGCAAGCCGTTGCTGTAATTCTGCAATCTGTGACGCGGCTAACAGGCTGTTACGCTCTGTGTGGTAGGCCCCATTGCCATTGTGATAAATCGTCTGCATGGTCACGCTCACCCCTCCAATCGCTTCTGTGCGCTCTGCCGGTCGGCAATTTTCCGGTTGCCCGCTGCCAGGTCGAGCACACGTAATTTGATTTCAATGTCGCCATGAATAGCTGTCATGGTTTCAGCGTGTCGGTTTCGTTCGTGCGCCATCTCCAGCTTGTGATCCTTCTCGGTGCGCAATCGCTCAACCCCTGGCTGACTGTGCCGATACTCCATAGCATCGAAGATCAGGAGGGTGACACCCATTGCGACCAGGGTAACGAACGTAATCGTAACCCCGCTGACTGTAGGTAGTGCGACGTAGGCTACCAGCCCCGCAATGGCCACAAGTGCGAGATATTTCGACGAACGTAGCATCGAAGCAATGGCCCGCTGAATTGGCGTGCTTTTCCCGTTGTCGCCATCCAGCCGCTCACGCTTGACCGTAACAGGGTCCCGCTGTGGGACGGGTGCCGGTTGCGCCAGGATGCTTTGCACGATAGCCGCTGCGCTGCGCTCTGGCAGTCGTGGCGATAGGTCGGCCCGCTCTGGCTCTGGTAGTACCATCGCGAAACGCGCGTCACCTTTTACCGTGATCGGCGCCTTCAGTTCGATTTCTTCACTCATGGTATTTTCACCTCATAGCTGTTAGTCATTAAGACCGGCGTCGCCCCAGCCTGCGCCTCTGCGGTCGCTGTGGGCACAAGAAAGACATTGACCGGTGTAACAGTGCTCACGGCTCGCAAAACGTTGTTCTGTGCGCCTGTGGCCATTGCAGAGGCCCTGGCGCTACGTAAATCGTTCACT
>JAKOVF010000262.1 GCA_029782225.1 Chloroflexota bacterium
TCGCTTGCTTTCTGAGCCTTGCCAGTCATGACACGTTCTGTGATCGTGCTTGCCTCTAACTCTGCGATGGCTGCGAACATGGTCAAGGCAAACTTACCCTGCGGCGTGGAAGTGTCGAAAGATTCTTTGATAAGCACTAAATCACAACCATAACCTTGAAGGGTGTCAACGATTGACAGGAAGTCTTTGGTATTGCGGGCGATCCGGTCAAGCTTGATGGCCACTACGCGCTTGATCTCGCCATCCTTCGCAGCTTTCGTCATGGCATTGAATGAGTCACGCCCAACGGTTGATTTGCCAGAGATACCAGCGTCAACGTAGATGTGATCGGCGCATACGTGCCATTGCTGAGCCTCACAGTAAGCCTGTAGGCGTGCTTTCTGCGCATCCAGGGAGAAACCCTCCTCCGCTTGCTTTTCCGTGCTTACACGAATGTACAGCGCTGTACAGTCAGCCACTACGCCAAGTTCTAACTGTTTGCCAGTTCGTTTTGATAGTTTCCTCGCCATAGCGCACCCCTTTCGAAAGCATTAATTATACAAGACGTTTGAACGTTTTGTATTATACACTAGATAACGTTATGATTGCAAGCTACAAATGTACTATTTTGCTTTATTTTGTTACTTTGTGTACAATATGTGTACTTTGGTTGTTTCGTTATAATTGACTCAAAAATGGAGATTTTATCACATGACGGAAAATCTTAATGCACGCTTAAACGATAATGAGGATGAAACCGGATCGCAACGATGCGTTTTGACGTTGACCCCTGATGCGATTGCGGTACTGGACAAACACACATCCCCAAGAAAACGGGGTGAGTTTGTATCTAATTTACTGTTGCAATATTCAGCCAGTGACAAAGGGATCGCACAGCTTGACGTTGACGGGATTCGATTGCAATTGTTGGGACTGGCCACAGAACACAAAACGGCAGAGGCGAGATTAGCACGGGCGGAACGACAATTGGCGGCAATTATCGCGAAAGTTGGGTAAGGAAGGCGAGCGATGAGACTACTAACAAAAATTATGTTTCTGACCATCGTGGGCACTATCGGTTGGTGGATTGGCGGCAAGCTGTCAACGGATGCCACTACCCTAGCGCTAGGTTGCCTCTTGGGGATTATGGGCGGGATTCCTATCGCTCTGGCTGCACTGTACTCCAATCGCGATCAACGCGTTGACCACTACCATCACCATGAGCATAGAACTCTTGCAGAGCCGCAGGAAAAGCCGGCAGCACAACCACAGCGGTATATCGTGGTTAGCGACCGTCCACAGTTGCAACAGCAGGCCCGCCAACAAATCGAGGTGAAGCATGAAATTCAACGTACCAGATAAACACCTAACCATTTCCAACATTCTGATGGCGTTGACACTGTTTGCAGTGGCGGGCGGCGCAATCGGCATAGTGCTCCAACAAGTGCTAATGCTTGTCGTGACTATCGCAGTACTCGCGGCTTTCGCACTCGCCGTCTACGCGATTGTGCTGGTCATCCGGCAGAGCGGCGGCGTGATGGTCAGCTATGAAGAGCCTACGGAGTATGTAGTTAGACACGTTCACACTGTACGCCATGTACACACATTAGAGATTGAGCAGCGGCCACAGCACTACAGCGTTCTCCCAGCACCACAGCAGCGGCCACAGTTGCCTGTGGTGCGGCCACGATTGGAGGCGAAGCGATGAAAAAACGGCTAACATTCACATCCTACGCGATGATCGGCTTGGGTAGCGTGGTTTGTCTCTACGTTCTGTTTTCCATAGTGAACGATTTACGTAGCGCCAGGGCCTCTGCAATGGCCACAGGCGCACAGAACAACGTTTTGCGAGCCGTGAGCACTGTTACACCGGTCAATGTCTTTCTTGTGCCCACAGCGACCGCAGAGGCGCAGGCTGGGGCGACGCCGGTCTTAATGACTAACAGCTATGAGGTGAAAATACCATGAGTGAAGAAATCGAACTG
>JAKOVF010000295.1 GCA_029782225.1 Chloroflexota bacterium
CCCATCGGCGACCTTTACCACAACACCCGCTCGCACGCTATCACGCGCGCTAAGAACCGTGCGGTCTTGGAACTAGTGGGCTTCGGCGAGGTGTCTGCCGAGGAAATCGAGGTGGACGAGGAAGGCAAGCCCGCCGATGGGTTCAAGACCAAGCAGAACGCCCCAGGAAAGCCCAAACCCGCATCTGATGACGCTATGTCGGAGGCCCAGCGCAACTTCGCTCTGAAGCTCGCCGGGCACTTCGAGAAAGACCAGTCCAAACGCCCCGAGTGGATCGCCGCCAAGTACGGTGTGGACATCATGGACGCCACCAAGGCGGAGGGTTCCAAGCTCATCGAACAGCTTCAGGCGGACATAGCGGCGGACAAAGAGGCGAAGAAGCAGGAGGGTCTATTATGACCATCGCCGACGAGATCCAAGAAGCCCTGAAAGCCCTGCGCATAGCCGAAAATCACTTCAACGAGGCACAGACACCCAATCAGGTGTGCATGGCGATTTTCGAGTACAACGAGGCGCTGGAGCGCTACGAGAAGGCGCTTCGCAAGGCGAAGGCTGAGAGAACGGCGTGACATTCCCCACAGCAGGGCAAGCCCGGGGAGGAGGCGGTTTCCATGCTTAACCGGCGCGCACAACCGAATACGGCCCTTCTCGCAGGCTATCGGGGTAGGTAACGGAGAGGACTGATTCGCCATGAAGGGCTGCCCTGCTGATCCCTGAGAAACGGAGGTTTGGGACATGAAAATGATAGTTCGCAATCAGGCCGAGTGGGACGCGATACCCGCTGATTTTGACGGCGAGATCGAGATATGGCTGGAGCATGGGTTGTCAATAGTGTTGGATGACGGTAACGCCAAGAAGCACGCTTGGGTCATGGCTTGCGAGTCATCCCAGGTCATTGCTTGCGGCTCCTCTCATGTAGTGGCTTGCCACTTATCCCAGGTCAGGGCTTACGGCTTTTCGCAAGTCACGGCTTACGGCTCCTCTCGTGTAGTGGCTTACGACTCATCCCAGGTCAAGGCTTACGACTCATCCAAGGTCAGGGCTTACGATTCATCCCAGGTCAGGGCTTACGATTCATCCCAGGTCATGGCTTACGGCTCATCCAAGGTCAGGGCTTACGGCTCATCCCAGGTCATGGCTTGCGAGTCATCCCAGGTCATTGCTTGCGGCTCCTCGCAAGTCATGGCTTACGGCTCATCCAAGGTCATGGCTAAAGCAAATTGCCAAGTGCTTAGATTATCCGACAAAGCCAGGATTAAGGTATCCGGCAATGCTAGGATAGTCAGACCTCCAACCACTCCCCAAGAATACGCCGAATACTACGACCTGCCGATCAGTGACGGCAAGATAACGCTCTATAAAGCCGTGACAAGCGACATGGGTGCTTTCTACGACCACGGGGCGACTCGCTACAATGTGGGCGAGACGAAGACGCATGACTGCGACCCTTCGCCCCTTGTGGGGTGCGGGATCGGCCTGCACGTCGCTCACAAGGATTTGGCCATCAAGTTCGGCTTCCAATGTGCTGAGGGTGACAGTTTTAAGCTCCTTGAGTGCTCAGTACCTCTGGATAAACTGGTAGTCCCCAAGTACGGCGACGGCAAGGTTAGGTGCTCCGAGTTGACC
>JAKOVF010000302.1 GCA_029782225.1 Chloroflexota bacterium
CAAGGCACAGGGCAGGTCCGTGCAGACCTGCATGCGATACTTGCCTTCTTTTTCATCATGATACAGCGTGTAAAAACCAATGATCGAAGCGATTTCAGTCTCGGTCATGTCAAGCAATTGGGCAATATCGTGCATCGCGGCCTTGTTGACATAACCTTCTTCGCGCTGTGCAAGGTAAAGAAGCGGCATCACCGCCGAGCGTTTGTATTCCGGCGGGTACTTTGACAGGATTTGCTTTACTTCCTTCGGGTATTTCTCAAGAAGCATGATTCCTCGCGATGGGCCTCATCCCCGACCCTTCCCCTTTCGGGGGAAGGGAGTCCCCTCTCCCTTCGAGAGAGGGCTAGGGTGAGGGTGAAATTTATCGGTCAATATCTCCGAGAACAATGTCTGTGCTGCCAATGACGGCCACGAGGTCCGCAACCAGCAAACCTTTGACCATTTCAGGCATAACCTGCAAGTTATCGTATGAAGGCGTGCGCCAGTGAATGCGATAGGGTTTCGGCCCACCATCACCTTCAAGGTATGCGCCCAGTTCGCCACGCGGCGATTCGACCGCGCTGTAAATGGATTCTTTCGGGGCGGTGAAACCCTCTGTCCACAGCTTGAAGTGATGGATCAGAGACTCCATGCTCACGCCGATCTCCGAACGCGGCGGCGGGACAAACTTTCGGTTGTCAGAGCGAACGGGGCCGAGCGGCAGTTTGTTCAGGGCCTGCTCGACAATCTTAAGCGACTCGCGCAGCTCCTGCACGCGCACCAAATACCGCGCATACGTGTCACCCTCTGTACGGACCGGCACATTGAAGTCGTATTGCTCATAACCGCTATAGGGGCGCGCTTTTCGCAAATCCCAGTTCACGCCGCTGGCACGCAGCATAGGACCCGTCACACCATATTGAAGCGCGGTTTCCTTCGTCAGTTTACCAATGCCCAGTACGCGGTCCAGGAAGAGCGGATTTTTGGTGAGCAAATTCTCGTACTCATCCACGCGCTTGGGGAACATCTTGATGAAGTCCCGCACGGCTTTTTCAAATTCCACAGGCACATCGCGCCACACACCACCGGGGCGGATGTAGGTCGTCATCATGCGCTGGCCCGAGACCAGTTCGAAGATATCGAGGATGATCTCACGCTCGCGGAAACAATACAGGAACATGGACATGGCTGCCAGGTCAAGCGCAGAGGTGCCCAGCCAGACCAGATGTGATGAGATGCGCTGCAGTTCTGTCAGAATGACGCGCAATGCCTGCGCACGCGGCGGCACATCCAGGTCAACCAATTTTTCGACAGCCATGCAGAAGGCCAGGTTATTGCCAATCGGATTCATATAATCCATGCGGTCGCTCATGACCTCAGCCTTTTGATAGGTCTTGGCCTCCATATTCTTTTCGATGCCCGTGTGCAGGAAACCGATATCCGGCAGGCAATTGACGACAATCTCGCCGTCGAGCTCCAACAGTAAACGCAGCACACCGTGCGTGGACGGATGCTGCGGTCCCATGTTCAAGAGCATGGTCTCGCCCGTCTGGGCGCGCTCTGAAACTAAATGTTTGATCTCATCGAAACTAACTTCTTGAAGTTGAGTCATATCTCAATTTACCTTGATATTTCGACGTGCGTCCTGATTCCGAAATTCCACCGGAAAATCATTTGCCAGGCGATCAATGTGATTGGAGAGCCCTTCGCTTACTTCGCTCATCTCGAAAAATGGCGAACGGGAAACCAGAAACTCAAACAAAGCATTGACTTCTGAGTGCTCCATTTTTTCTGCAAATTGGTAGGCCTCCTCGAGGTCAGTGATCTTTGCTTCAGCCTCTTTCAGATTCTGCAATAGATCAAACGACGCAAGGAAAGAGTTGACACCTGTACTCGACATCAATTGTTCCGATGAGAGGCTGGACCGCGCTCTTTCCAAAAGCTTTGCATGGTAAGCCTCTTCCTGCGCGTACTGCGACCAGAAGGAGGCTATCTCAGGATAAGCAGCAAAAGCGTTGGCCCATTTGGCGTATAGAATGTGTGCTGCCCGCTCCAGTTGCAGAGAAACCGAAAACAACTCTGAAATCGATTGGTATACAGTGTCTGCCACGCGCTGGTTTATTCCTTTGCGTATGGTTTCCGTACGTCAATATCATCAAAGTTAAAAGTGAACTGCGGCTCTTCATATCCAAGCGGATAATCCTTGCGCAGCGCGTGACCGACGAAATCCGGCGGCAGCAGGATTCGAGTCAGATTCGGGTGGCCTTCGAATACGACTCCGAACATGTCCCAGACTTCGCGCTCGCGCCAGTTTGCATTTCCATACACACGTGTAACGGTCGGGACCCTGGGGTTGTCTCCGTTTACAGGAACTCTGATCTCCAGCGACAGATTGTTCGCGAGCGATGTCAACTGATAGATCACATGGTAACGCGGCGTCTCCTGCGGCCAGTAATCCACCGCAGTCAGCGTGGACATTAGTTCAAATGAATACGCATCGCGCAGGAGTATCAACGCTTCGACGATTTGTTCGGGCTTGACAAAGACCTGCGGGTCATTCCGAAACTCATGAACCGCTGAGCCGAACTTTTCCTGCAATGCCTTCACAATTGGTTCGAGTTTTTTATCCATAAACTATCCTCGCCCTGAGGGGACGTTAACTTTTCGCCAGATCCTTGAACTTATCCGCCTTGACCTTCTCGTACACGGTCAACACGCCGTGGATCAACGCCTCCGGGCGCGGCGGGCAACCCGCCACGTACACATCCACCGGGACGACCTCATCCACACCCTGATAGATCGCGTAATTATTGAAGACACCGCTGCAGGAAGCGCAATCGCCCATGGCGATGACCCATTTGGGCTCAGGCATCTGATCGTACAAACGACGGAGTACTGGTCCCATCTTCTTGGAAACGCGCCCGGCCACAATCATTAGATCGGACTGGCGCGGGCTGGCACGCATCAATTCCATACCGAAACGGCTCATATCAAAATGTGAGGCCTGCGCGGACATCATTTCGATGGCGCAGCAGGCCAGACCAAACAGCATCGGCCACATGGCGTTGGTCCGTGCCCAGTTGACAGCAGTCTCCAGACTGGTGGTGACCACACCCATGTTGCCAAGTTTTTGCTCTACTCCCATTCAAGGGCTCCTTTCTTCCACGCGTAAGCGTAGCCTACTAATAAGATAACGATAAAGATCACCATCTCACCCAGGGCAAACCATCCGAGACTGTTAGAAATCATCTCACGGAAGACAATCGCCCACGGGAGAAAGAACACAACTTCGATATCGAACAGGATGAACAGGACTGCGATGAGATAGAAACGAACAGGCATACGCCGCGTCCCCTCGCCGTACGGGTTCATGCCTGATTCATAAGGCATCGCTTTCGCTTCTGATTTTTTCTTCGGCCCGAACAGTTCCCCCAGACCTATCGCGATGAACGCAATCAACGTTGCAACTGCGATCATCACAGCAATGGCAATATACTCCAGCAACATAGACACCTCGGCGATGCGTGAAATCTGGCACGCTTGGCAGAGTATATCATAAGTGTTTTTAAGAGGCCAGAAAATGTGTTACATTTCACAAAAAAGAGGATAATGGTCATATTGGAAAACTTGTAGGTCACGTCTCGGACGTGACCTACTTTTTACCCTAGATAATCTCTCAACTGCCGGCTGCGTGTGGGATGCCGCAGTTTTCGGAGTGCCTTCGCTTCTATTTGACGTATCCTCTCGCGCGTGACATTGAAATAGCGGCTCACTTCCTCCAGCGTATGGTCCTTGCCATCCACGAGACCGAAGCGTAATTCCAGCACCTGGCGCTCTCTATCAGAGAGGGCTTCGAGCGCGTGCTGGACCTGCTCCCGCAGCATCTCGCGGGCAGCGGCGTCCATCGGCGAGGGAGCATCCTCATCTTCGATGAAATCGCCCAGGGAGCTGGAATCCTCATCCCCTACTGGCCCTTCCAGCGAGACAGGTTCCTCTGCAGAACGAAGCACGCGGTCCACTTTTTGGGTGGCAATCTCAAGGCGATGCTGGAGTTCAGGCGGTAAAGGCTGTTCTTCTGAATGTGCCCTCAAAACGGTCTGCACATCGGAGGCCGGCAAATATCCAACTTCCATGGCAAGCTCTTCATTTGTCGGGTCGCGGCCCAGTTCCTGGGTCAGTGTGCGTTGGGCACGCAGTAGACGAGTAATGGATTCAAACAAATGCACAGGGATTCGGATCGTCCGCGCCTGCTCGGCGATCGAGCGGTTGATGGACTGACGGATCCACCATGTGGCATAGGTGCTGAATTTGAAACCGCGCCGCGGGTCAAATTTCCCAACCGCGCGCAGAAGTCCCATATTACCTTCCTGGATCAGGTCCTGGAAGGGGATACCGCGACCCAGATAACGTTTGGCAACCGAGACAACCAGTCTCAGGTTGGCACGGATCAGCGCTTGATTGGCCTCCACGGCACGCGCACTGACCGCGTCCATCTCATCGAGCAAATGCGAGTCCGATGGCAGGTTGCGGTACATGGTCCGATGTGCCGGCAATTCATTGTGTGATTGGACATACTTGAGCAGCCACTCCGCATAATTTAACGGGAGCAGGTACAGGTTCAGAAAGACGCCGTATGCATGTCGGGCGAGGTTATCCCAAAGATGGTCGATGCCCCAATGGCCGTTGTCCAGATACGCCCGCAGATAGGAAGGTGAGTCAAATTCCCAGCCTGCGTGCAAAGACTGGGACTCTGCCAGTACCAGCGCGAGGTCCGGGAGCGCGTGCTGGAGACGTCCGGCATCTTCAACCAGGCGATCCCAGGAGGTATGCATGTCGGAAAGAATGGAGTGATAGATCGAACAGGCGTGGGAGACGCCCTTGCGTTGTGGAAGGCGGCGCATGCTCAAGACAAGACGGTTGGCTTCGATCAATGTGGCGAGCCGAAATTCGCTGTCGCTATCCAGTAACTTCACCTGACCAATTTCGCGCAGGTACAGCCGCACAGGGTCTTCAGCGAGTTCGGCTGCAAGCTCATGGTTTCGGAGGGGCAGGATCAGATCTTCGGTCAGTTCCTCCTCCTGCTGCACGAGCAGGGCCTCATCCGGTTCGCCAATATCCTCTTCGATCACATCGAGCGCACGCACTTTTTCGTCGACCAGATCATCGACGACGCCATTGACGGTCAGTTGCGGCTCTTCCTCGAGTGCGGTCTTCTCCGCCGCATGGGGAGGCCTCGGCTGTGGCTTTAGCTTTCGATTGGCTGCTGGCTTGGTTTTATTTCGGGCTTTGACGGGCATGAGTTGAGCTCTCCGAGGAAACTTTTTCGGGACAACAGACCGGAACGATCAGACCTGCCGCTTCAAAAACAGCTTGCGTTTTGCCTGATCCAAACTTTGCAACAACCTTGTAAATTGGACTGCCTGCTCCTGATATTGTTTCAAGTTGACTCCGCCTTGCTGCTGTTCCTCCTCCTGCAAAAACCGTAATTCGCTCACATTGGATTGCGCGTCCGAACGGCGCAAATCAATAAACCTGGCCAGCAATTCTTCCAGCAGGCGATCATCGAGAGGGTCAAGCTTCTCGGTTTGTGCGAGCAAATCCTTCGATAATCCTTCGAGCGCTTCGGGGAGGTGGGTCGTCAGATAGTGATAATGGTCTTTCTCATCCTGCTCCACCGCTTGTCTAATCACTTCAAACAGCAACTGATGGTCAGTATACTCGAAATCTTCCGCGTTAAGGGGCATCAGGCCAAATTCCTGGAGTTTTCGGTCAAGGCGATACAGCAGCTCGGGCCTGCGAAAGAGGATGGCGAGACAATAGGCTTCGACTTTAAGCGTCGGATTGGAGGGCGCCACGACCGATGCGGTCTGAGCGTTTTGTGCTTGACGCGGTCTCGCCCGCTTCTCGCCCGGACCCCGGAACTGCACGCCGATCAATGCGCCTTCGTCCACCCGCAGCATTCGCGCCAGCTGCTGGCGATACGTATCACGTTCCAGCGGATCGGGCAAATCTTCAATCAACGGGATAACCTGTGCCGCGATCTGGTTCTTCACCTTCGGGTCGTTCAGGTTCTGTCCCTTGGCGAGGGTGTCCATGACATGCGTCACGATGGGCTTGGCATTCTCGATCAGCCGTTTCCATTCAGTGCGGTCGCGTGTGACGATCTCATCCGGGTCGAGCTCATCCGGCATAGATGCAACACGCAAGTCAGCCTGCAGGCGCGCTTCATGCTTGAGCAATCCGCGCGCATCGAAACTAAAATCCCCTTCACGGTCCATCGCCTGACGGGCTGCGTCAAGGCCGCGCAACACGGCTTTCTGCCCGGCGAGATCCGGATCCAGAGCAAGCACAATGCGCCGCGTGAACCTCTTGATCAAGCGCAACTGGTCTTCGGTCAGGGCCGTGCCCATCGGAGAGACAACGTTCTCGAAGCCTGCCTGATGTAAAGCAATGACATCGAGGTAGCCTTCAACGATCACAGCCTGGTCCGCGGCACGGATCGGTTTCCGGGCCCGGTCGAGGCCGTAAAGCAGGCGGCCCTTGGAAAAGGTAGGCGTTTCCGGTGAATTCAGGAACTTGGGCACATCCGTGGGGCTGACGATGCGCGCCCCGAAACCGGCCATGCGTCCCTGCTCATCGCGGATGGGAAACATAATGCGGTGGCGGAAACGGTCAAAACGCTTCCCATCGTCGCGCTCGGAGAGCAGTCCCGCTTCGAGCAAATCTCCGGGGGAACAGCCTTTCCTGGCAAAATGATTCATGAGGTTGTCGTAACCTTCAGGTGCGTAGCCCAGCCCAAAGGTCTCGATGGTCGAATCGGTCAGTCCGCGCTTTTCGCGCAAGTAGGTCAGAATCTCTTTGTGTTGGAATAATTGCGAACGGTAATAGATGACCGCGTCCTCCAGCAGGACGCGCAAAAGGTCAGCGGCTTCCTTGAGCCCAGGCGTTTCGCGCTGGAACTGGTTCAGTTCCACGCCGGCGCGGGTGGCAAGGAGCTGCAGGGCTTCCTTGAAGTCCACCCCCTCCTTCTTCATGACGAACTTGAAGATATCGCCGCCTTCATTACATTGGCCGAAGCAGCGCCAGGTTCCACTCTCGGGCCAGACAACAAAAGCCGGCGTATGCTTGTTCTCGTGAAACGGACAGAATCCCGTGTAGTTCTTACCCGTATGACGCAATTTCACGCCAGCCTCAGACACGAGGTCAACAATGTCAACGCGGGATTTTATCTCATCAGTGCTGGACATGGGATGGATTATAGGCGCGCTTTAGAGGAATCGCAAATGCATCGGACTGGCGTGAAAACGGGGCAGTCCGTAGACTGCCCCGTGGCTCGAGGTGGGAACCGATGCCCGCCCAACTCGAGCCCTAACCGAGGTTATATTCTTGGACCAGGTCCAGACCGTGGTGAGCGGCCCGGGCAGAGGCATTGGCCTTTGCCTCCTCGCTTCCCTGTCCATGGACTGAGGCCAGATCGTCCAAACACATGGACATGAAGGTGGACACGTTGCCATCGCCCTGCACCTGAGCACAAGTCTGCGCGTCACGCACAAAACACTCCGAAGACTTCCGTCAGACCTCTAAAATCTCTGGCCTGTGCATTCGTGCTGGCTCCAAGGCGCCGCGCCTTTGAAATGGCAAACGCAGTCACCTGCTCCACTTTCACCTCGATTTTTACACTCTATTTTTACCTCATCATGCCGTTAATTCGAACAAATATGCATGATAGACCGGCCCGTCGTTTACTGGTGGTTTATCCTCACCTGGCACATCCGATGCGTTATTAGTGATCTGGTGAAAGATAACCGTCAAACCTTCTTTGAGATTGACCAGAACAGGTTCGAAGGTATTCCAGGCATCCAGGGTTTGTGCTCTAACCCGTGGGTCAAAAGCGACCACCAACAGGATGACAATCATCACGATCAACAACATGTTCAACTTTGCCATCGAGCTTCTCCGGGAAGGGTCTGTATTATTGGTAACGACCCCGGCCGACCCCTGTTATGTGCCGCCTTTTGATCCGGAGAAAAATAGAGGATTTCCGTACTTAATGAGATGCAGGGTCCGGCGTCAGGGGAGTGTTTTGGTCCGGCGAGGTATTCTGATCGACCTGGTTATCCATCACGGCATAATTATCAAGTTCGGGAATGAGTAATCCGGCCTGTGCCAGCGTATCTCTGTGAGATGCGAGCACAGGAGCAATTCGATTCTGATGAGAAACAGTCGGATCGGATTGGAACTGAATGAGAAGAGCTTTGTATCCGTCGAGCGCTTCAACCACGCGGACCTCATCGCCTGCCACCGCTACCATTTCATCAACGCGGCGGTTGGCCAGCCCAAGGTCAACACCGAGCGGATCAGGGGAAACAGAACGCCAGACATGCTCACTCGTCAACTTCCAATGGTAGAGAGCCTCTCCCGGAAGAGCACGCTGGGCATAGGCTGTGCCGGTGACGAGAAAACCCATCACCACAGCAACCATGCTGACGGCAACCCGCCAAAAGACCGTCCCCGGCTTCGAACGCGGATGGGCCTGTGCATGCTGCATAAGCTGGGCCCGAGTCCGCGCTCGGAAAGCCGGCGAGGGGGTGACAACGCGTCCCTCTTGCGCGCGCAGTGCCGCCATGAGAAGCGGTCTTAGCTGCGCGGCATGCTCGGGGTGACGCGCCAGGCATTCGTCCAGGGTGGACGCGCCGTTCATGAATTGGTCAAGGCATTCCTCGAGGATTGTGTCAAGCTCGTTCATATTCCTTCTGCTCTTCCAGCCGCTTTGCCAACGCTTGCAAAGCTCGCATCTGAAGTGCCCGGATGGCTCCTTCACTTTTGCCCAGATACTGGGCAATCTGATCAGTGGACATCCCTTCAATGAACTTCAACAGCAGGATCCTTCGCTGGTCATCCGTGAGAGTCTGCATTGCGACACTCAAAGACTGGACTTCAGCGGCGAGGTCGATTCGGTAATCCGAAGACTCGGCATGATCCGGTTGAGAGAAGGCAACGTCATCCAGAGCGACACTTTCCTTGCGAGTTCGGTAGTGATCGATCACAGCGTTGCGCGCTATCGTATACAGCCACGCCAGGAACGGCGTGGTACCGATACGATAGTTGCCAAGCTTCTCCCAGGCACGAAGAAAGACCTGTGCAGTAATGTCTTCTGCTGTTTGTTCGTCTGCCACGCGGAAAAAGACAAAGCGAAAGATCCGCTCCACGTAGGCATCATACAATACTCCAAATGCCTCAGAATTACCGGCTTTAGCCTGATGCACCAACTGCCGCTCATCTGGCAGAGGCTGTTTGGATTGGTTTGTTGAATTGGAATCCACTCAATTCACCTTGTATAACGTGACATTCTGCACATTGTTATGCTCCGGCCCGGGAGAAACAGGCACGGAAGAGCAAAATTAGAAGATATGAACGGTCAAATTATAGGCCGCGTTGGATACTGGCGCAATGAGGGTAATCATCCAGAAGAGCAGGCATCCCATCCCCCTGTATAGTGGAAGAGCTTATTCATTTTCTGGGAGAAATAGCCCAAAATACCGTTTTTCGCTCAAAATAAAGGCACCAGGGGGAAATCCTGGTGCCTCAATTCTAAGTGTAAGATGAAATTTCGGATGCTAGGGGCCTTGAATCCCAGGTTCCTGGGTGGCCGGAATATCTGTAGCCGGGGGCGCGGGCGTGGATGTCGGTGGGACTTCGGTCGCCGTGGGCGGAACCTCGGTCGGGGTTGGCGGGACTTCGGTCGCCGTGGGTGGAACCTCGGTCGGGGTTGGCGGGACTTCGGTTGCAGTCGGAGGAACCTCGGTCGGGGTCGGTGGGATCGCTGTTGCGGTGGGTGGAATCTCGGTCGCAGTCGGCGGAACCTGGGTCGGTGGAATCTGCGTCTGGGTGGGCTCGATCGCAATCGCCGTGAGGGTCGGTGGTATGGCTGTAGGTGCCACCTGAGTGGCCACGATCACAGGGATGGTTTGCAGTTCGGAGGTCACGTAGGTCCCCAGATCGCTATTGGCAAAGCCGGCGTTATCCAGTCGTTCACGGTGAGCACGAATCACAGGCACCATACGCGATAACGTTGCCACATTATGGGTAGCCTGCAGACGCTGCATGGTTTCAAGATAACCAGCCATCGCGCTGCCGCTAAGCTCCGGGTCATCCGAAGTGGCAATCCATTCATTCAGACGGCGATTAGCAATTGCAATGTCTGTACCCACCGGGTCGATCGAAACCGCTCGCCAAACCTGTTCACTGGCCCGTTTCCAGCCATAGAGGGGTTGGCCCGGCAGGGCTGACTGAGCACGAGCCGTCCCGGTAATCACAAATGCGATCATGAGCATTGCAACGGCAAACGATACACGGAGGAGAAGTGGAGTCCGCTGCAGAGGCTGCCGTCGGTGAAACCGTAAATATTGGAGGACGTTCTCGTGCGTACGCGCCTTCATCACGGGGGTAGGCTTGAGCGCGCCGGCGAGGTTGAGCGAATACACAGTCCGCAGCAAAGGCCGTAATTCCCGGGCATGTTCTGGATAACGCGCCAAACACTCTTCGACGGTGGTTGTACCGTTCAAGAGCTTCGGCAAGCAATCTTCCAGTATTTGTTGAAACTCTGTCATATCGACTTCTTTTCTGGCATGTATCTCGCCAAGCGTCTGGAAAGAATTCAACTCCAGATCCCGGATTCTGCCCTCCCGCTTAGCCAGCAGGCGCGCTATGCGCTCAACCGGCATATCAGCAGTAAACTTTAAAATGAGAACCTGCCGTTGATCCTCACTCAGAAGCTGAAGGGTATCCCGCACCGCCTGCGGATCAAATATTCCCTGAAATTCCTTGTCCCAGGCGCTGCGCCGCGCCACCAACGCAAATCCATCATCTGGGACAATGGTCCTTGCATGCGACCTGTAGTACTCGTGTACCTGGCTTTTTGCGATCTTATACAGGGTGGTAATGAAGGTGGCAGGAAAAATCAAGGTACGCTTCAGATTTTCCCACGCCCGTATGAACACCCTGGAGGTAATGACCTCGGCCGCCATGTCATCGGAAGCCAGGAAGTAAATATACCGATAGACATGGTCAATATGAGCGTCATACAATTGCATGAACGCTTGCGTATCGCCAGATCTCGCCTGACTTAAAAGGCGCTTTTCATTCTGGACTTCTAAAGAGTGGTTAGTTGAGTCAGGTCGTAACATTGGCCACATATAAAATAAGTTGTAAAGTCTTGGCTGCGATGTTGGCGGGTGCGGATCTGACCCCACTGCTACCTGCCGTGCTGTGTTGTAATTAGATTCTAACGCATATCTGTAAGATTTGTCTAAGGAATTGGTACCAGTTTCACCCCTAAAAGTGCGGATAGATATGCTTTGTCATGAAACAGATATGTTTCTGCAATATTTCGGGTCATCGATTCCAGGTTGGAAGCTCGCTTTTGGGGAAACCTTCACAAACAGAGACGCTCTCCCGGGCTGGAGGAGAGCGTCTTCCACATGGATACGCGGCAAACCTGGCAGATGTCCTGCCAAATGCCTGCGAAAAGGTTAAGTGAGGGCCTTATGCTTAATCGTCTGGAGCTGAATGATCGCAACCGCCGGAGCCAGGGTCAAAGTTTTGGAATTGCTGATAGAGTGCCGAGCGCTGGTTTACATCAATTCTCCCGGATATGAGCTGCGCGGCAGCAGCATGAGTGCTCTGGGATGTACTGCCCAACCTGGCCTGGACTGTGGTGGCGATGGCGGCAATAATGACAAGGCTGATCAACAGGGCAAAAAAGATTCGCACAACTGGCTTAGACATTTTCTATTCTCCTTCATAGTCGGTTTACCACTGCGGAATGGGCCGGCCGATTGAATAAGCGATGGCGCCCGGGGTGCAATGCACGGATCAGACGATATGGAGTTACCCTCCTAAGAACTGTGTCTAAATTATACAAAACTTGTCCGAATTTGAGATTAAAAGGTGGTTAAAAAAGAAAGGACAGGCTTTCGACCTGTCCTCCGTCTTTAGAAGCCTTCCAACCTGCTCAAGTCGGCTATACCTTCAGACAAACTGGCAATTTGTCCGACAAGTGCCAGCCGGTTTTGCCGGACCTTTTCATCATCCGCCATCACCAGCACCTTGTCGAAGAAGGCGTTGATGGAGGGGATGAGCTTGACGATGATCTGTAAGAACTCGTCCACAGACGACGGACGACGGACAATAGACGATTGAATGGCCTTAAACAAATTTCTCTCTTCGGCTTCCACAAATTTGCCTTCATCCACGGTCTGTGGTCTATGGTCCACGGTCTGACTCCGAAGAATGCGGACGCAGCGCGCGAACCCCGGCAGGATCGTGGACCAGTCCTCGCGTCCCACCCAGGCCGATAGCTGTTTCACCGCTTCAGCAGACGCGGCCGGGTTGGAGGACTGCTCTGCCAGCACCGCATCCACAATATCATATCGATACCCGGCATCTTTCAATACGACAGAGAGCCGGCCCGTGAGGAAATCCAGAACTTGTGTCTGTACTTCCTCTTTGACCTCGATGGGCTGCAATTCCGCAGCTTTCCTGACAGCTTCACATAGATCAAATGAAACGCCATGTTCGATCAAGGGCTGTACAACACCAATCGCCGCGCGGCGCAGGCCGAACGGATCCTTCGCACCGGTGGGCGCCAGTCCCGCAGCAAAGAGACCGACTAACGAATCAATACGGTCAGCCAGCGCAACGGCGAGACCCGCTTTGGTCTGTGGCACGGTTTGGTACTGCTCGCCAATCGCGACAGCAACATCTTTTTGTTCGCCACTTCGCAGCGCATATTCGCGCCCGATGATCCCTTGCAGGGACGTCATCTCGGTGACCATTTGCGTGACGAGGTCGGCTTTCGCCAGATGCGCGGCCCGGCGGGCAAAAACTGCTTCGTCCTTTTCAAGGCCCAACATGGGAATCAAGTCATCGACCAGTTTCTCGATACGCTCGGATTTATCGAGCATGGAGCCGAGCCTGGTATGGAAGGTCAACGTGGAAAGTTTCGGGCGATATTCTTCCAGCTTGAGCTTGACATCTTCCCGGACGAAGAAATTCGCATCTGCAAAACGCGCGCCGAGGACGTGTTCGTTCCCTTCGCGGACAATGTCAATGCCAATGTCGTCGCCGTTGCGGATGGCGATGAAGTGAGGCAACAATCCCTCACTCCGTCTCGCGCCGCTCGACTCCCCTCTCCCAGTGAGAGCCCCCTTCGGGGATGATAAGAGGGCGGGGGTGAGGGGGAAATATCGTTGGTGCTTCTTCATCACCGAGATCAAGACATCACGCGGCAATGACAAATATTCTTTGTCAAATCCGCCCATCACCGCGGTCGGCATCTCGATGAGATTGGTCACTTCTTCCAACAAGGGCGACTGGCCAGTCGCCCCTACATAATCGAAAATCGCTTCCCCGCCGACGAGAGACGCGGCCTGCTTGACCTGCTCCACGATGGAGGCTTTGCGTTCTTCCTTATCGAGAACAATCCCTGCTTCGCGGATGATATCGAAATATTTGTCAGCCGAAGGAATCTTGATTTCAGGCGAGCCGTAGGGACGAAGTCCGCGGGTGACATTGCCCGAAACCACACCCGCGTATTCAAATGGAATTACAACGTCGCCAAGCAGCGCCACATACCAGCGAATGGGACGCGAGAATGCCACACCTGAGTCATTCCAGCGCATGGACTTCTCGAACTTGATGCTCTCGACCAATTTTGGTAGTGCTTCGGCGAGGACTTCGGGAGTCGGGCGTCCCTTTTGCTTCACAACAGCAAAGACGTATTTTCCGCTACCTTCTGTGCGGACCTGGAGGTCTTCCACTCTTACATTATTCTTTTTGGCAAAGCCCATCGCGGCCTGAGTGTAGGTCACGCTTTTAGCGTGACTATCGCCAGCCGAGTCTGTCACGCTGGAAGCGTGACCTACGATGGCCTTGTCCGCGGGCGGGCCTTTGACGAGGTCTTCGCGGTCGGGCTGATTCGGGGAGAGAGAGTCTATCGAAACAACGAGCCGCCGCGGGGTCGAAAAGATGCGGACGTCGCCATGAGTGAGATTCAGTTCATCGAGCAAAGCAGGCACGCGGGTCGTCAATTGCGCGTGAGCCGCGTCGACGTCATTCGCGGGAAGTTCTTCGACGCCGATTTCGAGGAGAAAGGGAGTTGGTACATTGGGGGTTGGTAGATTGGTCGCGCCTGATTCCCGATTTACCGATTTACCAGTTCCCGACATCGTACCCGAAGGGTGTTCCTTGAGAAGAGGATATTCCAGATTCTTCCTCTGCTCCTCATAACTTTCCGCCACCCTCTTCGCAAGTTCGCGCATTCGTCTGAAGAAGGCCTGGCGTTCGGCAACGCTGATCGCGCCGCGGGTGTCCAGAATATTGAAGGAGTGCGAGCATTTGAGGACGTAGTCGTGTGCGGGGACGATGAGTCCCTGGGCGAGACAGGCGTCGGCTTCGGCGGAGAAGAGGTCGTACATGGCGCGAACGCGCTCAACATCGGCGGTCTCGAAGTAATATTTGGAGTGTTCGAACTCCTCCTGGCGGCGGATCTCGCCATAGCTCACGCCGGCGCCCCACTCTTCGTCCCAGATGGCTTTGGCGTTGTTGAGCGCGATCAGGATGCGTTCGAGGCCGTAGGTGATCTCCACCGAGACGGGGTCGAGCGTGACGCCGCCCATCTGCTGGAAGTAGGTGAACTGCGTGATCTCCTGCCCGTCAAGCCAGACCTCCCAACCCAGACCCCAGGCAGAGATGGCGGGCTGCTCCCAGTTATCCTCCACAAAGCGGATGTCGTGCTGACGCGGATCGATGCCGAGAGCCTTGAGCGAATCGAGATAAAGTTCCTGCGGGTTGCCCGGATCCGGCTTGAGAATGACCTGATACTGGGTGTGCAATTGAAAGCGGTTCGGGTTCTCACCATAACGCCCATCATCGGGGCGGACAGACGGCTCGACATACGCCACGTTCCACGGTTCGGGTCCGAGCACACGCAGGAAGGTGTTGGGATTCATCGTCCCCGCACCGACCTGGGTGTAGTAGGGCTGGGTGATGAGGCAGCCGTGAGATGCCCAGAAGTCGTGTAGTTTGAGGATGATTTCCTGGAAAGATGATTTCGGCATGAGTTACTCGATATTCGAGATTTGTTATTCGGGATTTGGTGCGGTGGCCGAGACGCGAGCAGTCGAGACCAAGCGAGGGGATTATAACTGATGGTAAATGGAAGATGGATAATGGATGACTGTATTCCATTATCCATCTTCTTGCAGTTCATGCGCGAGGAGAATTGTTTCTGGTTTGAGGGGCTTTCCTAAACTCATGGATTTGCATCTTTGGCGCAACGAAAGCCGAGGTCTTGGCCGAACTCCACTGGCAGCAGTTTTCCACGAGCAGAAGTGCGGGCATAGCCGGCAGCCAGGTTCCACGCTCCGCCACGCAGTACTCGGTAAGTTCCAGAATCGGGCCCAAGCGGATTTGAAGCAAGCGAATTCTGGTAATAGGTTTCTGAATACCAATCTGCAACCCATTCCATTACATTGCCTGCCAAATCGTATACACCATAAGGACTCTTTCCATTTTCATAACTTCCAGCAGCAGTTGTATCACCAACATTGTCGTTATTGTTGGCATAGGATTGACTGATACCTTCACCCCACGGATAGGTACGTGCATCGGAGGCACCACGCGCAGCCTTTTCCCATTGAGCTTCTGTGGGTAAACCCACAGCACGCCATTCACAGTAGGACTTCGCCATATACCAGTCTGCATTAATGAAAGGGTAATTATCATATTTGGGATTCCCATAATAGCTAGAATGAGTATAGGACCTGATATCCTGTGGCGGTTGGCACACGCCAGCATCCACACAAGCCTTATAGAGTTTATTGGTTACCTCGTACTTATCTATGTAAAAATCGTCGAGATAGATCACATGTAAAGGTTTTTCATCTGTTTCGCCATTATCACTACCCATACTAAACTCTCCTGCCGGCACAAGTCGCATGGGTACGCCTTTTGGATCAATGTAATCAGGAGAGTCAGCGTGAGGGTCTTGGGTTACTGTGCTCGGTATGGAGACTGACACAACAGGAGTATTGACTGTTGTAGGTACAGATTTCATAGAAAGCCAGTTCTTTAGTAAAGGTGAGCTCAACAATCCAGCAATGACGATGGCTGCAAAACCAATCAGAGCGACAAGAATAGCTGTATTTGGTTTTCGCAATGTTCTTAGAGATTTGGACTTTTCGGCTATCGGTTTTTGGCTCTCATTAAATTTTCCTGCAAACTTAACAGGCTCAGATTTTGATTTTTTATGTTTCTTTTGAGAAATGACATTTTCATTTATCACATGCGATGTTGTTACTTTAGGCAACCAACTTCTTTTCGCCTGCAGTATCGCATCAATCTTATCTGTCCGTGATCGCAATGCATGTATGAGCCCCTCATATCCACCCTCTTCAAACAAATCCACCCAATGCCATTTTCTCAGGCTTTCGAGAGTATCACATTCCTCTAACCGCGCAGGGATGATAAAAATCTCACCTTCGGGCTGTTCCATTGCGGTATCAAGGGCGAGGCGCACTTCCTTTTGTCGAAACCCAGCTTGATTGAACTGCTTGGAAAGGCAAACGACCACCACATCCGCTTCACGCACAGCCCTGCGGATTTCCAATTCCCAATCCTGCCCTGGGAGGAGTTTTTCCTTGTCCAGCCATGCGTCCACGCCATCTTTGGTCAGACGGGTGTACAGTGCGCGGACGGCGTCCCGATCCGCGTGGGCGTGGCAGAGGAAAACTTTGAGGGGGCGTTTGGGTTCGGGCATTTCGTTTCCCGCCAAAATGGGCTTAATAAATTATACGGCTTTCGTCTTATAATTACAAAGTCTTTTCAAGTTCTGAATGCCTATGCTCAGGAGGGCCTATGTCTACAGGAAGTTTCTTTGACGACCAAAAAGAACAATCAGCAGTAAAGTCAAATATTGTCTCAAAATACTTTTGGGCATGGGCAAAAGTCATAACATCGGTGCAAAACAAATATAACAGAGCAGACAAAAGGATTGCTTACATTGATTTGTTTGCTGGTCCTGGTCGCTATGATGACAACACCAAATCAACACCATTATTGGTTTTAGAGAAGGCTATTGGCGATCCCCGAATGGCAGAGAGACTTGTAACATTTTTTAACGACCGAAATCCGAAGAATGCTCAATCTTTACAGAAAACAATTCAAGAATTGCCGGGGATTGAAAAGCTTAAACAACAGCCAGATGTAGAGAATACCGAAATAGGTTCTGCCATTGCAGAACAATTCAAGCAAATGAAGCTAATCCCAACATTGCTATTTGTAGACCCATGGGGCTACAAAGGACTTTCGCTAAATCTTATTGATTCAGTCTTGAAGAATTGGGGATGTGACTGTATCTTCTTTTTCAACTACAACCGCATCAATATGGGCTTGAACAATGAAAAAGTAAGAGAACATATGAATGCTTTGTTTGGAGAAAAACGAGCAAATGAACTCCGAACAAAATTATTGCCTATGTCACCACATGAGCGTGAACTCACAATTGTGGAAGAATTAGGTCAAGCATTCCAAACAATGGGTTATCCATTTGTTTTGCCTTTTCGGTTCAGGAACGACGAAGGCACAAGAACCAGCCATCATTTGATCTTCGTCTCGAAAGAATTTCTAGGTTACAACATTATGAAAGGAATTATGGCAGGCGTAAGTTCCAGTACAACACAAGGAGTTGCATCATTCGAATATAACCCTGCTGATAAAAAAATGCCTCTTTTGTTCGAGCTGAATAGACCAATCAAAGATCTTGCCGATATGCTGCTATCCGAATTTGCTGGTAAAACTTTAACTCTCGGTGATTTTTATGAAAGCCATAGTGTCAATAAGCCTTATACTGAAAGAAATTACAGAGATGTATTACTACAACTTGAAGCAGAGAACAGGATAATAACATCTCCTCCAGCCTCAGAGCGCAGGAAGGGCACTTTCAGCAACAAAGTGAAAATTATGTTTCCACCAGGGCTTTCTCAAAGTAGGGGAAAAAAGAGACCTTTCTCGGTTATGCTTTTGTTAGCAGACAAATCCATAACCAGAGGAAGGTCGCGATGGAGTCTAACACAGGCCAAGTCATCAATTTGGGAAGTTTGTATCATCGGTTGGAAGGATTGCGGGACAAACGCAAGGCCAAAGGGAAACGGTACAGCCTGGCCACGATCC
>JAKOVF010000306.1 GCA_029782225.1 Chloroflexota bacterium
ATAAGATGAACACATCTGCGTTCCTTAAGCCACTGCCATGTTTTTTCGTATATTTCCACCGCCAATGTTGTTTTGCCGTTCTTCTGCTTTGCGGCAAGATAATCCCTTGGCGGCGGCATGCTCTGGCCTTCCAGTTCCGCAGCATCCGTAAACTCCATTACCATGAGCTTTCGTCTGCCAGGGTTTCCTTCCAAAATCTTATCCGCCAGCGGCTTTTTCTTCTGTCCTGCGCCAATGCGCGCCCCGCCGCGGTTGGTACCGTCTTTTGCCATACACATCACCTCGATTCCTGTAAAAATAAACGGGGGATATACCCCGTTTGAAACTGCGATTTTTAGCGCGTGACCCCCCGCCCGTTTCCGGGGTAAAAAACTGTAGAGATTTAGACCCCCCTACCCTATAAACTGCAGAAAATCTAAAAAGTTAAGCAGTTCTTTGAATTTCGTGAGATTTTTGCATCTATTTTAAGCCGTTTTTCGGCATTGTTTTCAAACGAGGTATTTGCCCCTGTTAAAAAAGAAGTGAGTGTTTTTATTTACTTGTCAGTCAAACGAACAATTTGACAATTGACCATCATTCTGTCCAATAAAGTCTGGCAAAGGTGCTTGTCTTCAACTGCATCTATCCATGCTGACAGTTCACGATTGGTTATAAAAATAATGCTTCTGGCTTCATTAAGAAAGGTAACTGCCCGGTAGAAAACCTGCAGTTCTGCCCTGGTTGGTTCCACATAAAAGACATCATCAATAATAATTAAGTCACATTCCTGCATGTCAGTGGCCACGATAAAATCCCCAAGAATGGCCACGAAAAGTGCACAACTTTGGCCAACTGAGTAGTTGAAAGCGCCCCTCTTCTCGAATGAAGCCGTACTGGCTTTGTCGGGAGGAGAGAACACAGTGCTGAAGGTGGGAACGATCGTGGACATTCGAAGGTTAAGAGACGAAGGACTGAGCAAATCGCAGGTTGCCAAACGACTGGGGTTGAATCGCCGGACGGTGAGCAAGTACTGGGACGGACCGGCCGAGTCCCCCAGCACACCAGAGTACAAAGAACGCGCAAGCGTGGTGGCCCCCTGGATGGACTACATCAAGAGCAGATTGGGGAAGTACCCTGAGCTCTCGGCGAAAAGGCTCTACGACGAGGTTAAGAAGAAAGGTTACAGTGGTTCCGAACGGACCGTGCGGAGAGAAGTGGCCAAGATCAGGCCGGCGGACGGCAGGATCTACACCCCTCAAAAGACTCTCCCCGGAGAACAGGCGCAGGCTGACTGGGGGCACCTTGGCACGACCGAGATTCTGAACAGAACGTACCAACTCTACTGCTTCGTGTTTACGATGTCCTGGTCAAGGCTGATGTACGTGGAATTCGTAGTGAGTCTCAACATGGCCACGTTTCTGGCGTCGCTGGCCCGGGCTCTTGAGTACGTGGGCGGCGTACCCAAAGTTATTTTGTTCGATAACGCCAAGACGGTTGTTGCCGAGAGGGTCGGAACTGTGGTGAGGTTCAACGAGGACCTCATGAACTTCGCCCTGCGCGCAGGGTTTACTCCCCGGGCGTGCTGGATAGGTGACCCGGAATCGAAGGGGAAGGTCGAGTCGGGGGTCAAGTACGTTAAGAAGGGCTTCTTCTACGGCCTCGAGTGGGCAGATGTCGACGACCTGAACATGAAGGCCAGGGATTGGTTTGACAACACGGCAAACAACCGTGTCCACGGCACCACCCACGAGATCCCCTGGGAAAGACTCCGTGAGGAGAGACCGTACCTGAAGGAACTGCCCCGCGATCTGCCCACCTGGGTAGTCGAGACACGCAAGGCCACGAAAGACCGTCAGATATCGGTTGACGGGAACCGGTACTTCGTGCCACTCGCCAAGCCTAAGGGCGTGGTCACTTACCGGCGGTACGAGGACCGGATTGAGGTGGTGGACTCGAGAGAACCCTCGCTTGTGATCCCACTGGCCAAGGGCTACAGAGAGGTAGAGGTACCCGACGCCGGGACCAAGAGACCAAGGCATCTCGACCCACTGCAGGTCAAGTTTGAGGGACTGGCGCCGTCGGCACCCGCCTACCTGGAGGGCCTGGGCAGTTCTCGTGTGGGCCATCTCCGCGAGCAGATGGAGAAGATACTCGCGCTGGGAGCTGTCCACACCTCGGAAGAACTAGAGCGCGCCATGCGCCAGGCGATCAATTACAGGGCCTACGGTTTTGGGGCTCTGAAGGGGATTCTGAAGCACCTGTCTGTTGTCCGCGGCCAGGTCCCGCGCCCCGCGCCAGCCGTCACCAGACTTGCTGTGCCCGATGTGCAGGTAGAACGCCGTGAACTCGACTACTACGAGAATGTGGGGTGGCGCCGATGATCCCCACCATCGGCCCCGCCGACCGCAAGGAACTCCAACTGGGCCTAAAGCGCCTGAAACTGCGGTGGATCCGGGACCACCTGGACGAACTCAGCGAACTCGCGCTTCAGGAAGAGCCCTCTTACCTTGATTACTTGGCTTACCTGGTGAAGGAGGAGGTGCGCGGACGAGACGAGACACAGGTCAGGAACGCTCTCAAAGCTGCGCGGTTCCCGACCCACAAGAGCCTGAACGACTTCGATTTTTCCTTTCAGACATCGGTCAGCCGGCAAACGGTCCGGGACCTGGCTTCGCTGGAGTTCGTGAGAGCCCACGAGAACCTGATCCTTCTGGGTCCGCCCGGTGTGGGAAAGTCCCATTTGGCCATCGCCCTCGGGATCAGGGCTGTGGAAGAGAAGATGCGGGTACGTTTCTGGACTGCGGCTGACCTCGTGCAGGACCTCTACAGCCACCTTGCCGACGGGAGCCTCCGGCGCTACATACAGTCCTTGACCAGGTACGACCTCCTGGTCGTCGACGAACTGGGTTACCTAAAGCTGGACCAGACCGCTTCCGATCACCTGTTTCAACTGGTGGCCGATGCCTACGAACGCGCCTCGCTAATCATCACCAGCAATCTCGACTTTCGCGAGTGGGCGGAGATGTTCGCAAACCCGAGCACGGCCGCCGCCGTACTCGATCGTCTAC
>JAKOVF010000308.1 GCA_029782225.1 Chloroflexota bacterium
GTCCTGCTGGCAGGTAAACGTTTCGTGGTAGCAGGTTACGGCTGGTGCGGACGCGGTCTTGCTTCCCGTGCGCGCGGCATGGGCTCACTGGTCATCATCACGGAGATCGACCCATTGAAGGCACTTGAAGCGGTCATGGATGGCTTTGAAGTCATGCCGATGGAAGATGCTGCAAAGATTGGCGACATCTTCTGCACCGTAACGGGTGACATCAATGTTATTGACGAGAGGCATTTCAAGGTCATGAAAGACGGCGCAATCGTCGCCAACTCCGGCCATTTCAATGTTGAGATCAATATCCCGGCGCTCGCAAAGATGTCCAAGGGCGATCCGAAACTGGTCCGCCCGTTTGTGGATCAGTACGAGACCAGGGATGGACGCAAGATCAACATCCTCGGCGAGGGACGCTTGATCAACCTCGCATCTGCCGAGGGGCATCCTGCCTCCGTGATGGACATGTCCTTCGCCAACCAGGCATTGGCCGCTGAATACATGGTCAAGAATGCCAGCACGCTAGAGAAGCGAGTATATTCCGTGCCCGTGGAAATTGACGCGGAGATCGCGCGCCTCAAACTCCAGGCCATGGGTGTGACGATTGATACGCTTACCGATGAACAGTTGAAGTATCTGAATTCCTGGCAAGAAGGAACATAAGCCAGTTATCACCGGTCAGTTATTAGTGAACAATCGGCCTCGCGGAAATTTCCGCGAGGCTTTTGTTTGCGCATATTTGCACGTTCAAAAAAGTAGATCCAAATTAATCATTGACAATCTGTTTTCGTGTTCTATAATAAATGCGATAGAGACTGTCTAGTTTTGTGGAAACGGAATGAATTCACCGGGAAGGAGGCGGCGAGTCAAAAGAATAAACATCTACTTCAGCCCACCGGAATCGATATCGCTATTTAAAGGTTTTAAACCAATTTCAGAGGAGTGATAGAAATATGAGCAAAGTAATAGGCAAATTTGTGACCCTGATGAGCTTGCTGGCGATCATGTTTGGAGCCTTCGGCCCTGTGTCCGTGGGGGCGGCTTCAGCAGGCAAAGACAAAGCACCGGGAGAAAAAGTCATTTTCTTTGTTTCCGATGGCATGCGCCAGGATCTTGCTGAATCTTATGCGGATCAGGGATTGATGCCGACCATCGCTAAGCTGCTTCGTTCCGGAGCTAAGGCTGCCGATGGTGGACTGCTTACAGAGGCCCCGCCTAATACGGGCGCGGGCTGGTACAGCTTGGCGACCGGCGCATGGCCGGGGGTGCATGGCTCAACCAATAATACCTTTGCGATCAATGGTGCACCATTTGGGAATCGCACCGCCTCATTCGATGCTGGTGTATTACAGGCGGAGACCCTTGCTCAGGCCGCTGAACGCGGCGGCAAGAAAGTGGTTCAAATCGAATGGGCAGGCGGACGCGTAGGTGTCATTAACGGTCCAACGGTTGACTACATCACTTTCTTCTCGGGGCGCGGTGTTGCCACCAACTACATCAGTCCCACAGATAATGCAGCTTTTGTAGCCTCCTTTGGTCTGCAATTCGATCATCCGGCCGGATTTGCCGGACAAGCCGCATTTGCGGGTGCGGCTCCGGTCGATGCAACAGGGTGGACCAACACTCCGCAGACCTACAGCCCGGCGAAAGAAATGCGTTTGCGCGTTCTGGATTTCGGTACAGATAAGTACGGCTTAAATGCCTACATTTTCGACTCAACGAATGACAGCACTGTGGATTACGATCGCGTGCTGTTCTCACCAACTAAAGACGGAGCCAGTGCCGTGGCAACACTAGCCCGCGGTCAATGGGGTGATGTAAAAGTCAAAATTGTCGGCGGTGCTTTGAATGGTCAGACGGCGGGCATGTTGGTGAAGGTTGAAGAGTTGACAGGCGATTTGTCCAAGGTGCGTTTGTTCCATACCTCGGTCAGCCGTGCAAATGCCAGCTGGGTTGGTTGGTCCGAGCCCGGTTTCTCTGGCGACTTTGCCGAGTATCTGGCCCAGAAATTCCCGACTTCTACCGCCGCTGACTTCGCGGTCCTAGAATCAGGAATTGTTAGCGAAGAGACTTACGTGGAACAGGGTCTTTACTGGGAAACTGGTCATCATCCGATGATCAAGTACATTCTCACAAAATACCAGCCTGACCTGGCGATGATAGGATACCCGACAACCGATGAGTTTCAGCATCAGTTCCTGGGGTTGATTACACCCAATCTGCCCAACGGTGATCCGAACCCGGCCTATGACGATATGGAAGTGAACGGCACTCCTGATGGACGCGTGGTCGAGCGAACAGCTTTTATCCAGCGCGCATACAAGGGTGCTGATAATACCCTGGCTTTGGTCCAATCACTGATGCCCAAGAATATTTCCACGTTTGTTTCATCTGATCACGGCTTTGCGCCGCAATTCCTGGCAATCGATGCCAGTAAGGTTTTGGTGGATCTGGGATTGCTGTCCAAGCCGCAGACATCCAACTGCCGCCCTGCTGCTGGCGAAACAATTGGTATGGCGAAGGCTTGCTGGGCCGGTGGAACGGTTCAGATCTACTTGAATCTGGCCGGGCGTGATCCAGCGGGCGGTGGCTATACACAGGTCCCCGCCAACCAGGAAGCGGCGACAGTTGCTCAGATCAAGGCGGCCTTCCTGGGTTTGAGTGATCCGAACGATTGGACCGGTGACAGCCAACCCGAAGGCTGGAAGATGATTGACCGGGCCTTTACGAAAGCAGAAGCGCGCTACATCCCCAACGGTCCTGATAGTACTGCCGATATGGCGAATCCAACCCGCACAGGCGATCTGGTCGTCTTCGCCTATCCTCCCTATCAGTTTGACGCAGCTACACCGGGAACCCTGGTGGCGCGGTCCGCTTTCTTCGGTCAGCATGGATATGTACCGGATGTACAGAACTTCGATGCCAGTGTAAACATGCGGGCCACTTTCATTGCCGGCGGTGGCTCGATTCAACCGAATGTGGTTGCGGACGGTTTGCGCACCATTGATCTTGCTCCGACAATTGCCTATCTCATGGGCATCCCTGAACCCCAACAATCACAAGGAGTTGTGAGGCTTGATTTGCTGCGCGGTGGTGATTCGCGTACGCTGGTACCGGTCATTGGTCTGACCGACTTCCATGGTCAGCTTGAGCAGACCTCCTTCTCCATGGATGGACGCAATATAACGGTTGGAGGTGCATCGCAACTTGCTACCATGTTCGATCAAGAAGCCGCACAGTTCCCCGTTCCGTCCTTCCTGTTTGCTTCCGGTGACAACGTGGGCGCGTCCCCCGCAAACTCGGGTCTTCTGCAGGATATGCCTGCAATCGATGTGGAAAATGCCTGGGGCTTGCAGGCCACCTCTTATGGCAACCACGAATTTGATTATGGCGTTGCGCGGTTGCAGCAGCAGCAGGCACGCGCCAACTTCCCCTTCCTGGGCGCCAACATTGTTGATGCAACGACTTTGAAAAACCCGAGCTGGGTTCAAGGTACGCACGTTTTTGACGCTGGCAACGTCCGCATCGGCGTAATCGGCATAGAACTAAAAGAAACACCGCAATTAGTCAGTGCCGGTGCGACAGCCGGTCTGAAATTCCTGGATGAAATTGCCACGATCAAGACAGAGTCAGAGAAGCTGCGCAAGCAAGGTGTCAAAGTGCAGATCGTCCTGATCCATCAGGGAACCAACGTCGGGCAAAATGCTGTCGATGGCAATGCTGCGGTCCCGTGGGCCGGTCCGATTATGACGATCGTTCAGGGCATCCAGGATACGACAGTGGATGTGGTTCTGGCGGGTCATACTCACCGAGTCTCCAACCTGATGGTCGGCCGCATCCTGGTTGCCGAGGGCATCAATGCCGGTGCCAGTTATTCGGTTGTCCAAATGGTGATTCATGGCCAGGATGTTGAATGGGCCGGAGCCGCCACGCGTATCGCCAAGAATCTTGGCGTGGAGAAACGGGCAGACGTGCAAGCCATCGTGGACGATGCGAATGCCCAGACCGCCGTGCTTCGCAACCAGGTGATCGGCACCCAGCAATTCGACATCAAGCGCGCGCCCACCCGCCTCTTTGAGTCGGCAATGGGCAATATGGTGACCGATGCCATGCGCTTGAAATATCCTGGAGTAGAAGCTGCGTACACTAACTCGGGCGGTTTACGCGCCGACCTCAACTGTGCTCCGCCGAGCGCGAGCGAGCAGCCATGCGAAATCACCTGGGGCGAGATGTTCTCGGTTCTGCCCTTTGGCAACCGGACTGTGATAGAAACCCTGACGGGCGCGCAACTCCAAACGGCTTTCATCAACGGTTTCACGCCGTTCTGTGACTCCGCTTTCTCCGGTGGAACTGGCCGCTTCCCGCAGATCTCTGGCCTGAAAGTAACGTTTGCATGCAACGGCACTACCCCGGTCGTGACCGGCATGTGGAAAACCCCGCAAGGTATCGGTGGTCCACAGACGCCTATCGGTCCAGCGGACACAGTCCGTTTCGTCACCAATGACTTTATGTACGGTGGCGGCGACGGTTATACGGTGTTTGCTCAAGGCACAAACGTCTTGCAGCCGGGCGACGATCTGCTGCAAGTGGCGATTGATTACGTCAGCACTCACTCGCCCGTTGGTCCTGTGGTGGAAGGGAGGATTGTTGGTCCGTAATAGCGGTTTGACAGACTAGTCAATGAATCAGGAGGAGCAACTGGTGCCAGTTGCTCCTCCTATTTTGTAAATTGGGGGCGTGATGATTTTGCTAAACAGAATTCATGCATCGATTTTGAGGTTTCCTTCCGGTACCCGCTGCGGGACTTTGAGCGGAAGAATCACCGTGAAGGTTGTGCCTTTCCCTTCCTCGCTTTTCAGATCCATTTTTCCGTTCATGAGCGATGTCAATTTGGCGACGATGGATAACCCCAGCCCAAACCCATCGTCCGTCTTCCGGTCGGCAAAGCCTAATCGTTCGAAGGCTTCGAATACGCGTTTCTGTTCTTCCGCGGGGATGCCAATGCCGGTATCCATCACCTGGATCATCCAGGTTTCGTCATTCTGCCTGAGAAAACTGATATGGACAAATCCATTCTTTGTGAACTTGACAGCGTTGTGGACGAGGTTCAATACAATTTGTCTCAGCCAGAACTGGTCGCCGAGCAACTGGGGTGGGAGCGTCGGGTCGAATGCCTGAGTGAGAGTCAGCCCTTTTTTTCTGGCGTGAAAGTTCAAAGTCGAGAGCAGGGGACCGATCACTTCTGCAACGTCAAAAGCGTGTTCCTGGATCACGATCCGGCCCGTTTCCATCTGGACCTGTCCGACCATGTTGTTCATGAAAGCCAGCAACTGGTTCGCACCGTCCAGGATCTCAGATGATGCATTGACCTGGGCGTTCGTCATGGGTCCAAAGGAACCGTCGTTCAGCATCTCGGCATACCCGATGATGGCTCCGAGGGGCGAGCGCAGGTCATGACCGAGGCTTGCCAGTAGTTGACTCTTCATGCGGCTGACCTCGGCCAGTTGCTCGGTCGTGCGCTTTTGCTCCGTCATGTCGCGCAGCATCACGAGGCATCCGGAGCGTCTCCTTAGGCTGTCCAACAGAGGAGCCGTCCACAGGCTCAACGTCAATTTATGGCCGTCGAGATCTACAGTGATATCCCGCGCGAATTCACCATCCGGGTTAGCCGCCCGCCATTCTGCCCACTCCGGAATCAGAGAAGTGATTTTCTTGCCCACTAAAGGTTGACGGTCTTGAAATAGGAACGCCGCGATCGCGTTTCGGTCTACAATGCGCTCATCCCTGTTGAGCACGATCACCCCATCCTTGGTCGCATTGAACACGCTTGCCCGGGAGGCCTCCAGATTTTTTAGCCACCGTGCGCCGACCAGAAACAGGGAAACGAAAATCGCGCCCGCGCCAAGCAGGATGGCATAGGAGGTAGGACCGAACTGAAGGTAATTCATACCCGAACCACCCTAATTTTAGTGCATTTGCCGGGTTTCTCCATTTCAGGAGTATTGTCGCTTTTCCGCTTGTGATGTCGGGGCGTGCTCTCAGCCTCTGGTTTATAATTCCACGCAACAAGGGAATCAAATATGCCAAAGCCCACCACTCAGAACACTCTCTTCTACGGCGATAACCTGCCCATCCTGCGCGAGCACATCCCCAATGAAGGCGTGGACCTGATCTATCTCGACCCGACGTTCAAGCATGCAGTCAGGGGAAACTGGGGGAGTTGGGCTCCAATCCGTCATTACGAGCCTGCAGGAAGTAATCTCTAGATTAATTGTGGACTTAATTCTATGGCTGAACACAAACTTCGAGTGTTTCTCTGTCATGCAAGCGAAGATAAATCAACTGTACGTGAACTTTACGGCCGCTTGAATTCTGAAGGCTGGCTGGATGTTTGGCTGGACGAGGAAAAATTGTATCCTGGACAAGATTGGAATTTGGAAATTCACAAAGCGGTTCGTGCTGCACAGGCAGTGATTGTCTGTATTTCAAGGAAATCCATCACAAAGGAGGGATATGTCCAGCGTGAGATGCGCCTGGCGGTTGATGCTGCCTTGAGAATGCCTGAGTCTACAATTTTCATAATTCCGCTCCGGCTTGAGGACTGTGACTTGCCTTCTCAGCTCGATTCTTTTCAATATGCTGATTATTTTGAGCAGGATCAGGAGCGAGCTTACCAGAAGTTATTGGTCAGTCTGGGAATGCGCGCTCATTCTCTTGGTATCAATATACATCCAACAGTCGGACTAACGCCAAGCCCAGCAGATTCAAAGAAGCTTACACCTGGTGGACACCCTATTTACTTGTTTGGTGAGATTGAATTTGTCAAAGTACCCAAGGGTCCGTTCCTGATGGGAAGCGAAACTCGGTTCGGTACTTTTCCCTTCGTTGATACTGGGTATCCCGCGCATACGATAGACATACCCTATGAATATTGGATTGGGCGATTTCCTATCACTAATCTACAATATGCGGCGTTTATCTTGGCAACCGGTCGTCCACATCCTGTGATCGATTGGGAAGAGAAACGTGATCACCCTGTGGTGAATATTGGGTGGCAAGAAGCCCTAGATTATGTCCTCTGGATTAATATGCAAGTTACTTCTTTGCCGAAAGGAATGGTATTTCGATTGCCGACCGAGGCAGAGTGGGAAAAAGCAGCGCGCGGAACCGATGGTCGCGCGTGGCCCTGGGGAAATAACTTTGATCTCGTCAAATGCAACGCCAGCTCAAATGCAGTCTCACAACTGTTGGAATTGCTTCATAGCAAGACCACTCCGGTTGAGAAGTATTCTCCGCAAGGGGATAGTCCATACGGCGTCGCCGATATGACGGGCAATGCTTGGGAATGGACTCAGAGCTTATTTAAACCATATCCTTACGATTCAAAAGACGGCCGCGAGGCTCTTGAAGTAAAGGGCGCACATATTCTACGAGGCGGTTCATTCAATGAGGATGCCGATGGAGTACGCGTAACGCGTCGTAGTTTTATTCCAATGGTTGTTCATGAACATATAGGGTTTCGCATTGTCATGGCCCCCAAGATTCCCTAATCGGCATAGCTAACGGGATATCATTCGCCGTTTCCGCAATTCTCCCTTCCCCAATTCTCCCGCCTCTGATAAAATACCGTCCGCACGCCGACCGCTTTGATCTCGTCCAGAAACGAACCCTCGGCCTCCCCGTCGGGGGTTTTTGTGTGTTTATAATAAATATCGAATAAAATCAATCACTCAAGAAGATTTTCCATGCTAATCGAACGAACCGACCTCCGCAACATCGCCATCATCGCCCACGTTGACCACGGCAAGACCACGCTCGTGGACTTCCTTCTCAAACAGGCCCACACCTTCCGGGAGAACCAGCAGGTAGCCGAGCGCGTCATGGATTCAAACGACCTCGAACGCGAGCGCGGCATTACGATCCTTGCCAAGAATACGGCCATCACCATGCCCGATCCAAAAACGGGACAGATCATCAAGATCAACATCGTGGATACGCCCGGCCACGCCGACTTTGGCGGCGAGGTCGAACGCGTCATGAACATGGTGGATGGTGTGCTCCTGCTGGTGGACGCCGCCGAAGGCCCGATGCCCCAGACCCGCTTCGTTTTGAAGAAGGCGCTCGAGATGGGACACAAGGCCATCGTGGTCATCAACAAAGTGGATCGCAAGGATGCCGAGCCTGCCCGCGTCCTGAACGAAACGTTCGACCTGTTTATTGAGCTCGGCGCCAGCGACGAACAGGCGGATTTCCCTGTGATCTACGCGCAGGCCACCGCCGGGAAAGCGGGTCTCACCCCGGACCTCGGTCCCGATCTCCAGCCTTTGTTTGACGTCATCCTCAACAAAATCCCTGCACCCAAAGTGGACCCCGATGCGCCTTTGCAAATGCTCATCACCATGCTTGGTTATGACGATTACCGTGGTGTGACCGCTGTGGGCCGTGTCTTTGCCGGAAGAATCAAAGCCGGGCAAAAACTTGCCCGCCTGAAAGTGGATGGGACCATCCTGCCTGAGTCCGTTCGCTATCTCTATAACTTCCAGGGCTTGAACAAGGTGGAAGTGGAAGAAGCCATCGCGGGCGATATCATTTCCCTTGCCGGCCTCGAAGGCATCGGGATTGGTGAAACTCTGGCTGACCCCGCCAACCCTGTTGCATTGCCTACGATCCGAGTGGAAGAACCAACGGTTCGTATGACGTTCGGTGTGAACACTTCGCCATTTTCAGGAAGAGAAGGGCGATGGGGCACCTCGCGTAAATTACGTGAACGCCTGTATGAGGAACTGCGTACCAACGTCGCTCTGCGCGTGGAGGACACTGACTCCGCTGAAAACTTCCTTGTCTCCGGGCGCGGTGAATTGCATCTCGGCATCCTCATCGAAACGATGCGCCGCGAAGGATATGAGTTCCAGGTCTCGCGGCCAGAGGTGATTTATCACAAAGCGGACGATGGGGCGCTGCTCGAACCGTATGAAGAAGTCCACATCGAGACCAGCACGGAAACTGTTGGCATTGTCGTGGAAATGCTTGGGGCGCGGCGAGGCCAGATGATGGACATGCAGGACTCAGGTCAGGGCACGACCCGCATGATCTATATCGTCCCGACGCGCGGTCTGCTGGGGTTCCGGTATCAATTCCTCACATCCACGCGCGGCGCGGGCGTGATGCATACCATCTTCCACGGCTACGATGAAATGGCCGGGCCGATGAGCACGCGTCAATCGGGTTCGCTCGTCGCATGGGAAGCCGGCTCGACGACGGCTTACGCCCTGAAATCTGCTGAAGAACGCGGCATGTTATTTGTTGGCCCGGGTGTGGAAGTTTATGAGGGAATGGTCGTTGGAGAAAATGCGCGTTCGGGCGACATTGCTGTGAACGTATGCAAGAAGAAGCATTTGACCAACATCCGCTCGGCGCGCGGCGACATGGAGATCCGCCTCACCCCGCCCCGACAGATGTCCCTAGACGAGGCGGTGGAATACCTGGCTGACGATGAGTTGCTCGAAGTCACGCCTGAATCGTATCGCATCCGCAAGCGCATTCTCGATACCGAGGAGCGCGGCAAGTTGACCAAGAAAACCAAGGAACAGCTTGGAGAAGAATAAGAACGAAGTGACAGTCACCGTCAAAGTGACTGTCACTTTTTTGGCTACTGGCAAGAAAAACTGATCGTTCCCGACCGGGCGGTCATATCCCCGCGGAAGACTTCGATGGTGTAGGAGACTTTTGTCGTGGCGTCAGTAGAATGGACTTCAGAATAATTCGTAGTGTTCGGGGCAAGCTGGGCGACCACTTTTCCATCGCGGATGACGCGGAATCCTTCTTCGCTTTCGGAACGATCGGTCCATTTTAGATTCACCTGGATATCGGTGTTGACCCCGTTGAACGTGCAAACGTAATCATAGGAAAGTCCAGTTGGCGCTTCTGGTGGGGCAGGTGTTTTTGTGGGCGGCACTTGTAAGGTGGGAACTACCCAGGAGCTGCCGCTGACCGTGGCGTACTGTCCCCAGGCCCAACAGGTCTGGCCGCCGTCCGGAAGTTTGACGATCCAGTAATTATCCTGTGGATACTGGCCCACTATTTCCGCTGTTGCGCCGGGGAGAAAAGTAAAGATGATCTCGTAATCCTGTCCTGGTCCCGTGCGGCAGTTGGTATTCTCCTTGATCGTCAGTATCGGGACAGAATAGGTGGGTGTGATCGTTGTTGTGGTGGTCGCGGTGATGGATGGTGTAGCTGAGAGCCCTGCCGTGACGGTCACGACTGTGCTTGTGGGGGCTGCAAGCGTTGAAGATGCGACAGGCGTGGCGAGGGCCGCGTTCACCGTCTGGGCCGCGGCAGTCAATGTATCGGGTTCGGGGGACGGACTGCTCTGCAGATTGCAGGATGCCAGGATCAATCCAGTGATGATGAAAGAGACCACGATGAACTTGTTCACTTTTCCTCCAGCATGAAATGATAAAGGGAAACGCCTTTGAAATTGTAACGCTTCTTATTCCTTCCATGTTCCTACTGGAGTTCAACTTTTTTGGCTTTATGGACAAGTCATGTGTGCAACAGGGCTGTTAGATTCGCCCTGTACGTTATAGGCCTGGATCTGATAATCGACACTCTCGCCGGAGGCCAGCTTGATGGTCTCTTTGAAGGATGTGGAATTGGGCGGCAAATCGGCTACGGATTTCCCGTTTCGCAAAATGCGATATCCTGTTTCATTGTCTGCCTTGTCATTCCAGGAGAGAGCAATATCGGCCTGGTCTGTGCCATAGCAGAAATAGGACCAGGCGTTTTGAGGGAATGTCGGGGGTTCGGGGGCTCTGCCGTTGGGCGTGGGAGGCGCGGTCACGGTCGGCACCGTCAGATAATTTCCCACAGGCGTGGCAAACTCCACCGCCACCCAGCAATTGCCCTGGTCCGTATCGACCAGCCAGTAATCGGGCGGCAGGGAACCGAGGATCTCCACCTGCTGACCAGGCGTTAACTGCACAACTTTGTCATACCCGGCACCTGGACCACTTCTGCAATTCGTCACTTCTCCAACGCTGAGCATGGGCTGTGTGAACGGCGGCGTGGTTGTCCCTGCAAGGCCGGTGGGACTGGGGAGAGGACTGGCGCCGGGAGTGGAGAGGGCAGCATCCACGGTCAGAGCTGCGGCGGTCATCACATTTCCTTCGGCAGGCGTGGTGCCCGGCACATTACAGGACAATGCGATTGCTCCCACCAAAACTAAAACGATCAGCGGATTCCTATTCAAGGATTCCCTCCGATCCGATTCTTCATTTTCAGATTAGATGAAGAATCGGATTGTTATTTACTCTCCGCTACCTTCCAGCCACGTGGACATGTATTCGGACTTTTCGAGTTCGAGCGCCTGGCGCGTCAGTTGCAGTGGATGGAAGGTGTCCACCATCACGGCCAGTTCCTGCGTCTCTTTTTTGCCAATGCTGGCTTCCGTCATGCCGGGCTGAGGTCCATGCGGCAGGCCAAACGGATGCAGGCTGATGTCGGAGCGGTCTATACCTTTGCGGCTCATGAAGTTGCCTTCGGCGTAGTAGATGACTTCATCCGACTGGATGTTGGAGTGGTTGTAGGGCGCGGGGATGCCGTCCGGATGGTAGTCAAACAGGCGCGGCACGAAGGAGCACACCACAAAGTTGTGACCTTCGAAGGTCTGGTGCGTGGGCGGCGGCATGTGGACGCGGCCGGTGATCGGCTCGAAATCTTCGATGTTGAAGATCCAGGGGTAGAGATAGCCATCCCAGCCGACCACATCGAAGGGATGATGGTCAAGAACGTGGCAGGACATGCGATCCCGCACCTTCACATGGACCTCAAACTCGCCGCGCTCAGTATGCGTTTCTAGCTCCTGAGGGATGCGGATATCGCGTTCGGAATAGGGTGCGTTCTCCAGCATTTGTCCGTAGTTGTTGCGGTAGCGTTTGGGCGGTTCGATCTGGGACGGGTTCTCGATTGTGAAAAAACGACACTGCTCGTTCAGTTGCATTTGCCAGGTGGTGCCGAAGGGGATCACGATGTAGTCGCCCTTGCGGAAGGGCAAGTTGCCAAACTGGCTTTTGAGTATGCCGCTGCCATCATGCACCCACCAGGTCTCGTAAGCCTGGGAGTTGCGATAGAAATATTTCATGTTGTCTCTGGCGCGTGAGATGCCGAGAATGACATCGTTGTTGCCGAGGAGGGGAACCCGCGCCGAAACGGGATCAGACCCGAGGCCCGTCTGAAGCGTGGCAAAGGCGCGGTGCCGGATGGGGCCGAAGTCCACGTATTCCGGTTTGGCCATGCCCATGTCCTCGGTCCGCTTCACGCGCGGCGGCAGGAAATGGTGATAGAGCAGGGATTGGAGGGAGGAGAATCCCTCGAGTCCCATTAATTCTTCGCGATACAGGGTGCCATCTGGCTTTTTGAATTGGGTGTGACGTTTGTGGGGAATTTGTCCAAGTGTGTGATAGAAAGGCATTTGTTACTCCTTACCTATAAATCTGAATACACGACGTACGTATTTGATCCTTTAAGCTGGGATTTTCGAAGGGCACTCTCAGCGCGGGCCAGCAGCGCTTCTTTGGTGAGATCCGCGCCCCCTGCATGAGAGGCCATGCCGATGTTGATCGAAAAGATGATGCTCTCTCCTTCCTTCGATTCAAACCGATTCCGGAAAATGGAGAGCAAACGTTCGCACACTGCGCGTCCTCCGGCTTCATTGGTTGTAGGAAGCAGGATGCGGTAGGTCTTTCCATTGCCTGTGGAGATATCTGCGGAGCGAAGATGTGAGTTTAGCGCCACATTGAATACGGAAGTGGCTGCGCGGACGAGATAGGAATCATCCCCGCTGGGGGTTGTTTCCATGTGGATCAGCGATAGCGCGGCAGGGTAGCGCTGCGAACGTGTGACCTCATAATCGAAAAGCACCCAGAACACATCCTCGGCATATAGCTCGTCTCCGCTTGAAAAGCCTTTTTTCATGATAACTCCGTAGTCGAATTCTCCTTTGCCTTGTGCACCCCGCCCGTTTCATTCAATGGGGCAAGCGAACGTGCGGGGTACGCCCCGCCCGTTTCATCCAAAGTAGTAGTCGAACTTGCGTGGTACAGCACAACGCTTTCCTGCTCGTTGGGATCATTGCGAGCAACCACGGCTATGACTTCCTCCGTCTCGCTCAGGTTGACCGGCTGATGCGGCACATTGGGCGGGATAAAGAGGAAGTCACCGGCCTCGTTGATGCTGGAGTGTTGAAGTTCTTCACCGTATTTCGTCTCTGCCCGGCCTTTGACGATGTAGATCGCCGTCTCGTAGCCGTTGTGATAGTGCGCCACCGCCTGGCCGCCGGGCGGGATGATCACAAGATGCATGCACAGGTGCTGAGTGCTGGCGGTGCTCGCGGAAATCCCTTCGAAGTTGGGAAGCTGCTGGCGGGTGATGTAGGTCTCTTTGGGGCGAACGGTGATGACTTTATCAGAGGACATGGAATTCCTTATTGCGAAGTAACCGTAATGGATTGAATAAGCGCATCCAGTTGGTTCAACGAGGGCTGGAAGGCATCCGGGCCGGCAGCATTGAGTTTGTCAGTGATCGCCTGATAATAGGCCGTCACTGTCGTCTCATCGGCTGAGCCCGGATCAAAGTACTGGATGCCATCGGCTGACGGGTTCTCTGCAGTGGATTGTAGCGGCAGGGTCAGAGGCAGCAGCACCGCGACCAAATACTTGCCATCGCCAGTCAATCCCTCGAAGTGATAGAAGCTGTTGTCCTTCGTGATTGGCCCGGGGTACTGGCCGTATTGGGAGACCATGCGAACACCGTTCCCGCCGTTGAAGCTGAGCAACTTTGCCTGGGCCGCATATTGCTGGGCTGCGGAGCCGTAGAAGGGCACGGTGGATGCATTCTCATTTGTAATCGGCGTCTCCGGATTTGCCAGGATCGCCTGCAAACGAGTGAGGCTGCCTTCGGCCCACGAATTAACCGCAGCATATTCCTGTGCGGGGAAGACCATGATCGAAGGAATCGTGTTGGTTGTATTCTCCTTTGGCCAGCCTCTGAGTGAGAAGACCATGTGCTCAGGCGCGACGTTCCACGGAGGACTCTCATTCTCTGTTAGTGCCGGAGCAACTTCGGCATCGGCACCGGTCGCAGTTCCCTCAGGGATGACGAAGGAGACGTTTTTGAACGAAACAGAAATCCCGCTGGATGGGGTAGGAGCATTTTCCGTCGAAACGTTACCTGCTTGAGGCGCAGCATTTGATCCGAACAAGCAGGCCAATATGCTCAGGGCCATTACAGGGGAGGCTATCAAGATCCTTTTCATGGCGTTCAATCCTGTCTATGGTGTGATTGTGATGGATTGAATCAGGGAATCCAGGGCCGTGATCGATGGCGTAAAAGCATCCGGGCTCAGAGCGTTGAGCTTATCGGTCACAGCCTGATAGTAGGCATTGGCCGAGGTTCCGTCCATCGCGTCGTAGCCCGGAAAAGGGATCCCATCGGCAGGAAGCGGCGAGGCCGGGTCGGATTCCGCCGCGAGGAACGGCGCATTGACCGGCAGGACCGCGATGACATAATAGTTCCCATCGCTGGTCAGGCCTTGAAATTGATAGAACATGTCATGGTTATTGACGGTCGCGAAGTATTGCGCGTACTCCGTCAATATGCGCACACCGCTCCCATTTTGCATGGGGATGACCGCAGCGTTCGATGCAAAGACCATGGCTGCGTTGAATCCCGGGACACCTGGCAGGTTATCTTTGCTCAAAGGAGAAGAAGGATTCGCGAGAATCGCCCGCAGCCTTTTCAGGCTTTCTCCTGCGCCAGCGTTCACAGATTCATAGTCATGTGCGGGGTAAACTGCGATATACGGTTCAAAGAATTTCCCTTGGAGCGGATAACCCGTCAGCGTGAATTTACTGTAAGCCGGTGCCGCATCCCAGCCTGGTCCCCCCTGGTCGCTGACGGCAGCGTTTGCTTGTGTGTTCGCTCCGCCTGCCAGTTCCGTTGGAATAACAATGGAAACGTTCTGGAACGATACCGGCGTTCCACTCAGTTGGGATGATTTGGTCGGCGTTGCCTCTGCTGGCGGAGCCGATGTGGCGGTTTCAATCTCCGGCGTCTGTGTCACCTGTGGTGCGGCTGCGGTGATAGCCTCTATGGTTTGAGCAACAATCGTTTCCACCCCTTGCTGTGTTGGTGCTTGTGTGGGTGCGATCATTCCGCACGCCAGCGTCACCAGCAAGATTCCCACCATCCACCCCATTGCTTTTGTGTTCACTTCCTCTGCCCTCCGATCCTGTTCCTTAGGATTCCTATCTCTTCGATCTCCAGCTCGACCACGTCGCCGGCTTTCAGCCACGGCCCCTGTGCCTTCGTCAGTTCGAGCAGGCAGCCGGTCCCCACCGTGCCGGAGCCGATCACGTCGCCGATCTGCAGTTGGACACAATCCGAAACTCTGGCGATGATGTCTCCGAATGACCAGAAGATATCCTTGAAGTTTCCTCGGGACATTTCCACGCCGTTGACTCTGGCTGTCATTTCGAGATCGTACACGCCCGGGCGGTTCACCGCTTTATCGGCAATCGCTTCGCGCGTGACGATGAGCGGGCCCAGTGACGAGGCAAAGTCCTTGCCCTTGGCGGGTCCCAGCCCTATCTTCATCTCTTCCCTTTGGACGTCGCGTGCCGACCAATCGTTCCATATGGTGAAGCCAAAGATGTAATCGTCCGCTTCTTCGGGTTTGATGTTGATACCGGGCTTTCCGATGATAGCTGCGATCTCGAGCTCATAATCCAGTGCCTGAGTGTAATGTGGAAACGGGATTTCATCATCTGGCCCAAAGATACTATTTGGATTCGTGAAATAGAAAACCGGGAACTTGTACCATTCCTCCGGCACTTCACGTCCGCGGTTGCGGTTGGCGGCCTTGACGTGGGTTTCAAAGGCGTATCCGTCGCGCAGCGTGGTCGGCTGAAGCGGCGCGTGCAATTTGACCTGTGACAGATCATAGGATTCTTCCATGACCTGTCGCATGGCAGTCTCTACACCGGCTTCGATCACCACGCGCATATCGGTAAAAGGCAAAGGGTAGACTCTGCCATCCTTAACGAGGCCAGGCCGAGGGGTCGCCAGATCATTGCTGAAGGTTGTGAAGCGCATGTTTATTCTATATTCCGGTGGTCGAGTAGCCCCGCATGGTTTTGGCGGGGCGTATCGAGACCACCAATTCTACAAAAGTCTAGATTTCCACGTAACGCGTTGGTCTCGATATGCTCGCAAGGAGCGTTCGCTACTCGACCAACAGAGCTATTATAAATTCCCACGTCGCTGTTGTTCCATCTCAATGGATTCAAACAGCGCCTTGAAGTTGCCTTTGCCAAAACTTTGTGAGCCATGACGTTGGATGATCTCGACGAACATCGTTGGCCGATCCTGAATAGGACGACTGAAGATCTGCAGCAGGTAGCCTTCATCATCGCGGTCGGCCAGGATGCCGAGTTCCTGAATGGCCTTGTAATCCTCGTCAATTTTGCCGACGCGGTCCGGCAGCACTTCATAGTACGTGTCGGGCACGCGCAGGAATTCCACGCCGTTCGAGCGGAGTTTTTTCACCGTCTCCAGAATATCGCCTGTGATCAGTGCAATGTGCTGGACGCCGGGTGTGAGGTAGTAATCCAGATATTCTTCGATCTGACTCTTCTTCTTGCCATCCGCGGGTTCATTGATCGGGAACTTGACGCGTCCATTTCCATTCTGCACGACCTTGGACATCAAAGCCGAATATTCGGTGGAAATATCCTTATCGTCGAAGTGGCGTAACAAGCGAAAGCCCATCACCTGATGATAAAAATCCACCCACTGATTCATCTTGCCAAGCTGCACGTTGCCAACGATGTGATCGATTGCCGCGATACCGACGCTCTCGGCTTTCTTCGTTTCGATGGGACGGTAGGTCGGCGCAAAGGCCCCGTTGTAATCGGAGCGATCGACAAAAGTGTGCAGCGTTTCGCCATATGTATAAATTGCGGCTGTGCGGAAGATGCCATGGTCATCCTTCTCTTCACGCGGCGCCCAGGCGGATTTGCCTCCACGGGAGGTGGTCTCCTTCCACGCCTTTTCCACATCGTCTACTTCGAGCGCCACAACTTTGACGCCGTCACCATGCAGCATGTGATGCGACGCCAGCGGGCTGGAGGGCGTGTAAGGCGCGGAAACAATAAACCGCGCTTGCCCGGATTCCAAAACATACGAGGCATATTCGCGGTTTCCTGTTTCAAGGCCAGAGTACGCTACAGGGGTGAAGCCAAACGCCTTCCACCAGTAATACATGGCGTGAATGGCATTACCCACGTAAAAGTGAACGTGGTCCACAGATTTAATCTGGAGGAAGTCGCCTTCTTCGGTAATGGGACGCGAATCAGTCTTTACGGCCTGTTTTGCCATAGTTCTCTCCTTTTACTTACCCCTGAGTGGCAGGGGTTGGTAGGATGATTTTACGACAAAGAATGTCCGATTGCAAACAAATGAAAACCCCCATTAAGACCCGTAATTTATCAGTCTTTAAGCGCGAAGAGCATGAAACGCATAAAAACAAAGGATTTTTGGCTAAAAGGCTCTTGCTTCACCGGGGTCGCGCCGTTCGCGGAGTGTCATATAATCATGGCTGACTTCAAGAACCTCATGAAACTTAGCCGTCTCTTCCTGTTTGTCATGGTTCTTGTGCTGCTGCCGTGGTACGTGAGCTGCGCGCTACTTCCAGCACATCAAAGCCCAGGTGTCACTGTTACCGCCCCACTTCCTGCGAGTACAGTTGCAGCAACTGGACAGACGCCTCAAAGAACACAATCCGCCATGCCTGAGGAACCTGTCACTCTCATTAGGCTTTCAGGTCCAGTGGCTGATGCCTCTGCGGAAATATCGGGTCTGGCGTGGTACAGCGACACGCTAATCCTGCTGCCTCAATACCCGGACCGGTTCGATTCAAACGGTGACGGCTTTCTATACTCGCTCCCGAAAGCTGATATCCTCGCGTATCTGGATGGCCGAGCTTCAGGTCCGCTTCAGCCCCGGGCGATCCAGTTAACCGCACCAGGCCTTCGCAAGAAAGTTCCTCATTATCAGGGATTTGAGTCGATTGGCTTCTACGGAGACCGTTTCTTTTTGACGATCGAAGCTGGCAAAGGCACAAATATGATGGGGTACCTGATCTCCGGGATGATCCAGCCCGATCTCTCCGCCCTGACGCTTGATACCACCAGGCTGACAGAAATTCCCCCTCAGGCAGTCTCCGAGAATCACTCGGATGAAGCCATCCTCCTGCGCGATAACAAGATCATCACTTTCTACGAAATCAACGGCCAGGCCATCAATCCTCATCCGGTCGCCCATGTCTTCAACTTTGACCTTCAGCCGCAGGGCACACTCTCCATGCCGAATATCGAATACCGCATTACAGATACAGCCTGGACAACAGATGATCAATTCTGGGCCATCAATTACTTTTTCCCCGGTGATGTGGACCTGTGGCCCAGGAATGACCCCATCATTGACACCTTTGGCGAGGGACCGACGCAATCTCAAAACCTACAGGTGGAACGTCTGGTCAAATTCCAGTATTCAGACTCCGGCATTACTCTGATGAATATCCCGCCGGTTCAACTGGTATTGAGTCATGATGTTCGTGACTGGGAAGGTCTTGTCCTGCTGGATGATCGCGGTTTTTTGATGGCGACGGATACACATCCAACCACATTGCTTGCGTTTGTCCCGCTGCCAAAATAGCTGTACTTGCAGGAGAACGAATGACCATAAGAATTGTGAAGCTAGGCAGTCCTCGAGAAAAAGGAGAAGGCCTGCGGATTGGTACCGTACGGCGTCCTCCGCGAGGAGTTCGAAAGGAAGATTACTCCTCAAAGAACTTCTATGATGTCTGGTTCCCGAATCTTTCCCCCAGCACGTCCCTTTTGAAGCAGGCTCATCCTGCAAAAGATGAAAAATCCTGGAAGGCGTTCAAACGAAAATTCCTCGCAGAGTTGAAATCGCCCGATGCAAGCAGGGATCTGGATTTGCTGGCTGCGCTTTCGCATCAAACAGACCTATCCATAGGCTGTTATTGCGAAGATGAGCGTCGCTGTCACCGCTCGATTTTGAGGGAGGTGCTTCTTGAAAGAGGGGCGGATGTGAAATAGGGAGGCAAAGGTAGCAGCTTGGATTATTTAGTAGCATTGAAGATAGATGGCGGGAACAAAAGACACGGACGGAGATTTCTCCGTCCGTGTTCAATTTCTACTTTCTAAACCTTACCGTCTATCGCCACCGCGTCCACCGCGGTCGCCGCCGCGACGATCACCGCCTCGGCCTCCTCGGTCCCCGCCGCGCCCACCGCCACGTGGACCACTTCCACCGGGGCGGCGCTGATCCTTCTCACGCGCCTCTTCAGCCGACCAGCCTTCGAGCACAGCCTGGCGTGAAAGGCGGATCTTGCCCTGCGGGTCAATGTCTGTGACCATCACGGTCAATTCCTCGCCCATTTTTGCAACATCTTCCACCTGGTTCACACGCTCACTGTCGAGTTGCGAAATGTGCACGAGCCCATCAACACCAGGCAGAATTTCCACGAACGCGCCAAACGGCTCAATGCGAACAACCTTGCCGGTATAGATGTTACCGATCACCGCGCTTTCACTCAGCGACTCGATTCTTTCCATCGCGATTTTCGCACCGACTCCTTCGGTCGAGGCGATGTACACAGTGCCGTCTTCTTCGATATCGATCTTTGTGCCGGTTTCTTCCTGCAAGGCACGGATATTCTTTCCGCCAGGGCCAATCAACGCGCCGATCTTATCCACCGGGATTCTCACGGTCACGATGCGCGGCGCATGCGGCTTCAGTTCTGTGCGAGGTTGGGGCAGCGCTTCCAACATCTTCTCCATAATGGACATACGCGCCGTGTGAGCTTGTTCCAGTGCTTCCTTCATCATCTGCGCGCTGATACCAGTGATCTTGATGTCCATTTGCAGGGCCGTAATTCCCTGCGCCGTGCCTGCCACCTTGAAATCCATGTCGCCGAGATGGTCTTCGGTCCCCTGAATGTCGGTCAGGATTTTGTAGCGGCCCTTCTCATCGGTGACCAATCCCATTGCAACGCCGGAAACAGGAGCCTTGATCGGCACGCCTGCATCCATCAGTGCAAGTGTTGACCCGCAGACAGAGCCCATCGAAGTCGAGCCATTTGAAGATAGGACTTCAGACACAACGCGGATGGTATAGGGGAAGGATTCTCCGGCCGGGATGACCGGTTCGAGCGCGCGCTCTGCCAGCGCTCCATGCCCGATCTCGCGCCTGCTCTGGCTCCGAAGTGGCTTGACCTCGCCTGTAGAGAACGGCGGGAAGTTGTAGTGATGCATGTATCGCTTGGTCTCGTTTGGAGACAGGTTATCGAGTTCCTGTGCCTCGCCCAGCGTGCCGAGCGTTGCCATCGAGAGCACCTGGGTCTCACCACGCGTGAACAGGCCGCTTCCATGTGCTCGAGGAGAAGTTCCGACTTCGCACCAGATGGGGCGGATTTCAGTTGGTGTGCGGCCATCCGGGCGTTTGCCCATGCTGAGGATTCTCTCGCGCACGATATCCTGTTCGGCCTGATCGAATGCCTCCCGGACGGCGGCGAGCGGCGGATAGTCTGCGGCATTAGCTCCGTCAGGGACAGTACAGAATTCAGCTACGACCTCATCTTTGAGAAGGGTCATTCCGCCATAGAATTCATTCTTGCTTAGCGGCTTTCCGAGTAGCTCGTTCATTGGCCCATTAACTCGGTCAGAGACCCTCTTTTGGAGTGCAGGGTCTGGAAGATTGAGGGTCGGCTCACTTTTGGGCTTGCCAACTTCCGCAGTCATCTGGAGCTGCAGATCAATGATAGGCTGGATTGCCTGATGCCCCAGTTCGAGGGCCGCGGACATCACATCTTCCGGGATCTCATTCGCGCCACACTCAACCATGAGAATCGCATCCTTGGTGCCGGCAATCCTCAGGTCCAGATCGGATGCGTCCATTTCACTGAAGGTCGGGTTGATGACGAACTCGCCGTTGACGCGTCCCACGCGCACCGCGCCGACCGGTCCACCCCAGGGAATGTCCGAGATCATAATGGCGGCAGAGGCTGCGTTGATGGCAAGGATATCCAGCGGGTTTTCGCCATCCGAAGAGAGCGAGAACATCATCACCTGGACTTCGTTGCGCATTCCGTGCTGGAACAGCGGGCGCAAGGGACGGTCTGTCAGGCGGGCGGTGAGGATGGCATCGGTTCCGGGCCGCCCTTCACGGCGGAAGAATGAACCGGGGATCTTGCCGCCCGCGGATAGTCTTTCTTCGTACTCTACGCTGAGTGGGAAAAAGTCAATGCCTTCGCGTACGCCACCCATGGTGGCCGCAGCGAAGATAATCGCGTCGTTGATGCCGAGGGTGACTGCACCCCCGGCCTGACCGGCCAGTTTGCCGGTCTCAATGGTAATTGTGCGCGATCCAACGACAGTTGAATAGCGTTTTGCTTCGGGTTTCATAAATTGTCTCCTGTAATCATTAACGGGATTCCATCCCGCTGGGACGGGTTTCCTTCCCGTCGCATAGAATGTCCGCCTGTGTCAGGGACTGAAGAGTGAGAACAACCCTGGTTGTTCGCGCTATTCAATTCCTGACTGCGGATTAATAAAGACCCTAAGGTCTCTTAGACTTTAGGGTCTTACGGCCTTACTTACTGTTTTCGGCGGAGCTGCAGACGATCGGTCACTGCGATGTATTGCTGGTACTGGGTCTTGCGCAAGTACGTGAGCAAACGGCGGCGTTGACCAACCAGTTTGAGCAGCCCCCGACGGCAGGATTCATCGTGCTTGTTCGCGCGCAGGTGCTCGGTGAGCTGAGTGATGCGGCGGGTCAGGATGGCTACCTGGACTTCCGGTGAGCCTGTGTCCTTATCATGGCGATGAAAATCCTGGATTGCCTGGGTCTTCACTTCCTTTTGTAAAGGCATGACGTATGCTTCCTTTCTTTAGAATTGCAGGTCTCCATGCCGACAGCTTTGAACCCCGCCTGCGAACTGCGGGGACACCGTACGACAGGACCAGTCACGAGCCGAAATTATAGCATGAAAATGTCTAATTCCAGGGGAAAGTGGAGCAGGCCACGGCCTCCGCCTTATGAAGAGGAGTGCAGGTCTGCATTATGGTTACACCTCGGTTTGTATCGCGCTGCCGGACTCGTATCGCTTCAATCCCAGACGAAAAACAGTCACCGCAATGAAAAGCAGGGTCAGCGCTCCGGCCAACAACTCTGCTAAACTCTGCCATGTAGATGTGCGGACAAATTCCGCCGGGACCGCGCCCATCAGCGCGGCCGGAATAAGGGTGAACAGAAGCAGTTTGGCATAGTTATCGAAGAGCGTGATCGGGTAAATGCCAAAGGTCGTCATGGCGTTGAGGGCGAGACCGGCCAGGTTGGTCATCATACCGAACCAGAACGCGAGACTCTGCATCAGGATCATGAATGACGCGAAAACGACAGCCGCTAGAACAGTCCCGAGCATAAAGCGGCCAAGTCCATCCCAACTAAAATAACCGGAGACGGCATAGCTGAGGATTCCGTACGTGAAGTCGCCCATCCCGCTTGAGATCATGCGGCTCGCGACTGTGTGCAGCAGAACGGGACGCGGCATCGAGAGGTAGTAGTCGAGGCGGCCCTTTGTGATGATCTCGCCCAGGTAGAAGGAATTGCCAAAGAGCAGAGACACCAGCCCGAACGAGCTGGCAAGCACGCCAAAGGTGACGTACATCTCGTGGATGCCCCAGCCGCGCACTTCCTTGAAGCGGTCAAAGAAAATGATCCAGATCATGAAGTAAATGGCGTTGTTGAGGATCATCCCGATGACCTGCGTCAGAAAGGCCACGCGGTATTCCATGGCAGATAGCAGGTTGGTTTTCCAAATGGCAAGGAGGAATTTTAGTTCGCGCATGTCAACCGCCATTCACCGTTAGGAAGGTCAGGCCGCGGCGATAGGCAATGATGAGCAAACCTCCAAGCACCGCGATCCAGATGGCCTGCATCAGCATGACATTCAGGAACAGGTTAAGTGTAGGTTCAACGAATAAACGGGATGGCCCATATACCATGCTCGCGAACGGCAGAGATTTGGCGATGACCTGGAGCCATGGCGGATAAAAGTCCAGCGGTACCAGCAGGCCGCCAAGGATAAAGGCAAATTTCTGATAGATCCACATGAATGCGGAAACATCTTCGGTGACGAAAGCCGCGAGCCCGATCATGGCCGAGATACAGAAGTTCAACGTCCAGGCGCCAAGGATGGCAGGGATCGCGATCGGGAAACCGGAAAAATGCGGCGGCGCGCCGACCAGCCACCAGACCACCACGCCACCGAAGATTGCATTCATCACGGCGCGGAAGATCGTCTCACCCATGGATGTGCTGAATTGATACAGCATGAAGTCATACGGCTTGTTAAGCAGATAGGCAATCGAACCGTCTTTGACGTTTTCTGAGATCGTGCGCGCCAGTGGGGGACGTCCCAACTCGATGGTTTCGGCCATCATCAAATACCAGAGTGTGTCGCGCAGCGTCAGCCCGTTGATATTTTCCGTCCCGGCCGCGTTGAACGTCACGTGCCACAGTTGATAGAAAATCCACATGAAGGGGATGATCATCAGGCTGCGGCCGATCAACTCACCGGGATAGGCAAGGCTGTTGACCAATGTGGTTTGGAAGATTGCCCAGTATTTTGAAAGAATTTTCATCTGCGTGTAGCCACTCGATAGTCATTGCGAGGAGCGAAGCGACGAAGCAATCCCAGATTTCCTAACTGAAATTGCTTTGTTGGGGAGTAAGTATTCCTCACAATTCATGTGAACGGGCCGGTTCGGCGGACTCCATCTCAGCGTACTCTGCCGTTTGATAGATCTTCGCGATCACATCCTCCAGCGGCGGATCGGAAATAGTGATGTCCACGACACTGCCGGCATCCGTCAGGTGTGAAAGGACTTTCTCCACGGGAGTTTTGTGCGTGTCGAACCGCAGCTTCACACCATATTGACCCGTCTTCAATGTTTCCGCGCCTTCCACATGAAAAGTCTTCGACACTTCCTCAGCATAGCGGACCGCTACAAGTTTTGTTGTCAGGAACTTACGCTTGAGATTGGAGACTTTGTCTTCGTAAACGATCTGTCCGTGGTTGATGATGATCACGCGCTTGCACAGGGCTTCAAGATCGCCCGCATCATGGGACGTCAGGAGCACACCGACATTTTCCACTTTTGCCATTTCACGGATCGCGTCACGGATGTGCTGCTTGGCGACCACGTCCAGGCCGATGGACGGCTCATCGAGCAGGAGCAGCTTCGGGCGGTGCAAGAGCGAGGCAGCCACTTCGCAGCGCATCCTCTGTCCCAGTGAAAGCTTGCGGACGGGCGTCTCCAGCAGATCCTGAATCTCGAAAGCCTCGGCGAGAAATCCGATCCTCTGTTTGGTCGTGCGGTCGTCCATCTCGAAGATCTTGCCGAAGAGCATGAAAGTGTCAATGGCAGGGAGGTGATACCAGAGCTGCGGCCTCTGCCCAAACACCGTCCCGATGTGATAGGCCAGCTTCTGCCGTTCCTGCCACGGGACGAAGCCAAGCACCTTTGCATCGCCGCTGGTGGGGTGGAGGATACCGGTCAGCATTTTGATGGTGGTGGATTTGCCCGCGCCGTTGGGACCGATGAAGCCGAGCAGTTCGCCCGCTTCCATCTGGAACGACAGTCTGCGCACCGCTTCGACGGTGCTGTACTCCGGTTTGAACAGCGCGCGGATCGAGCCCCCCAGCCCCGCAGCCTTGCGCTTGGATTGGAAGATCTTCTGGAGGTTAGTAACTTCGATGGATGGCATCGTCAGTACTTCACAAAAATTGAGGGGTTTCCGAAAACAGGAGTGCGGCTTCTCCCATCGTTTTGTGACCCACTGATTGTCACAAAATGGGAATAAAATGATAGAGGAGTTCATAGTATTATAGCGTGAACGAGGAGTCAATGAGAAAAATCGGCATCTTCACCATCATCATGTTCCTGCTGTCATCCTGCGCGCTGCCGGCCCTTCCGAGTCTCCCGGGTCTGTCTCGCTCTACGGCTACAGCCACCCATAAGCCGGGAACTCCAACAGTCACGCCTACGATCACAGACACGCCGACCATCACTGCGACACGGCCCACGCCTACATTCACAGGGACGCCCACACTCTTCGGGTTCAAGCCAACCAGTACAATTACCGGCACGCCTCCCACGAAGACACCGACTCAGACCCCGCTGCCTCTTTTTCCCGACACACCAACTCCGTCCATCCTGACGACGGCGGAAGCATCACCGGGTGAAGGCTTCAAGTCATTTCGAATCTCGGGAACTCAGGTCTTCTGGGGGATTTGCAGCCCGGGCACGGTCACGCTTGAGACGGCGGTTCTCGATCCAGATGCTGTCTGGCGCGTGTATCTCTTCATGCGTTTGAAAAGCGTGAAGAATGACGACACTACAGAGTGGGTGGGCACAACCATGACGAATCATCGCGATGGCCGCTTCACTTACGTCCTGCGTGCCGACCTGGTTGACGGCCGCAAGAATTATCTGAAAGCCTGGGTGGAACTCCAGATGGTCGCGGTGGATGTACAGCAAAAGGAAATCGGGCGGACTCACATCTACGATCAGGCATTGATGATTCAGCCGTGTCCGTAAACGCATTGCAAGGACTTGACATGAAGAATATTGTTGCTTTCCTGCTTTGCACTTTCCTCCTTACATCCTGCGCCTTGCCGGCTATTCCAAATTTGCTTCCCGCGCAAAATGTCCCCTCGGCCACTCAATCAGCTCCGAGCCTGACGCCAACCGAAACGCATACGCCTCTGCCTACTCAACCGACTGCCACATTTACATTGACACCGACGTTGGTCGGTTTCAAAACAGCTACGTTTACAGCCGCGCCCGCATCCGAGACGGCCGCTCCCGCCTTCACAGATACTCCGCCTGTCGTGATCCCCTCACAAGTTATAAATGGCTTTAATCTGATCACCCTCTCAGCGCACGAGTTCTACCTCGGCAAGTGCGAGCCGTCATCGGTCAAATTCACGGTGCAAGTCGCCCAGCCGACGGTGGTTCTGTTCGTGGGGCTGTTTGTGCGCCTTAAGGGCGCGGTCACCGGAACCACCAGCCCATGGACGAGTCTCCCAATGGACAACATGGGAGCCGGGACGTTCACTCACACTCTGATCCCTGATGAGATCAAGTATCTGCAATCGTATGAAGAACCGTGGGTCCAATATCAACTTGTCGCAACAAAAGCAGCAGCCGTTGAAGTGGGGCGCACTCAGATTTTCGATGAAATGCTCAGGTTGAAGAACTGTTCTTCTGCCCAAACTACTGCCACACCCACGCCATGACAATGGAAATCCCATCTGACCTGATCCGCTTTTTGAGGAAGGCGAACCGCGTCGCGGTCTTGACCGGGGCTGGGGTCTCCCAGGAGAGCGGACTCCGCACGTTTAGAGACCCTCAAACCGGACTCTGGGCACAGTACAAGCCGACGGACCTGGCGTCTCCCGAGGCATTCGCGCGCGATCCCAAGTTAGTGTGGGATTGGTATGCCTGGCGGCGTGAAGCGCTCAAAGGTGTGCGCCCGAATGCGGGGCATTACGCGCTGGTTGAGATGGAAAAACGAGTTCCTGAATTTACGTTGATTACCCAAAACGTGGACAACCTGCATCGTTTTGCCGGGAGCAGGAATGTTCTGGAACTGCACGGGAATATTCAACGCGTCCGCTGCTCCGAGTGCCGGACGTTCACAGAAGATTGGGGCGATGATACGGAAGCCGTGCCGCACTGTAATGTGTGCGGTGGTTTGCTGCGGCCCGATGTTGTATGGTCTGGAGAGAACTTGCCTCGCCTTGAACTGGAAGCTGCAGTGCAGGCAGCGCGTAAATGTGATGTTTTCTTTTCAGTCGGAACTTCTGGAGTAGTTCAGCCGGCTGCGTCACTGGCGTTTGCCGCGCACAACAAGGGCGCGGTCGTTGTGGAAGTCAATGCAGAGTCTACGCCGCTCACGCCGAAGGCAGATTTCTTTTTACAGGGAAAATCAGGGGAGCTTTTGCCGGAGTTGGTAGCAGAAGTCTGGAAATAAATCAGGTCACGCTTCCCCTGACGGGACTTCGCAAGCGTGATCTGCTGATCTATCGGCCTATGACAATCCCCTCGCGGGGTGGAATGATTATTTTGCTTCCAGAAATCCTTGGATTACCAAATAGGATACGGGGTTCTTTTTGAAGCGGCAATTCAACCGTTTTCTCTTCACTTCCCACGTTGAACGCCACAATGAGGTTTTCCGCATCATCACTGCGACTGAACTCGATAACGTCTTCTTGTGCCTCGAGGCACCTGTATTCACCACGGCGTAAGGCGGCATGGTTTTTCCGCAACCTGATACAGGCTTTCACGAATTCGCGCAAATCCTTGTCCCAGCGGGTTTCGTCCCATGGGAAACTCTTGCGGCAATCGGGGTCATGCCCGCCGTCCAGACCGACCTCGTCACCATAATAAATGCAGGGTGCGCCGGGAATCGTAAACATGAAAAGCCATGCCATCTTGAGCGCATCCCTGTCGCCGTTCACGCAGGAGAGGAAGCGCGGCATGTCATGGCTGTCGAGCAGGTTGAGCTGAGCCCTCGTGATTTCGGGCTTATACATGGTGAGCAGGCGGTCAATTTCATTGGCGAAATCAGGGGCCTGCATATTCGGATGCACGCGTCCCTGTAATCCGCCGCACTTGTTCACCGCATCCATATCGACGTGATGACCGCCAAAGAAACCGATCGCCGCGGCCGTGACCAGATAGTTCATCACCGCATCGAACTGGTCGCCCTGTAACCATCTCTGTGCCTCGTGCCAGATCTCCCCGACGATATAGGCTTCGGGATTAATGGCGCGTATTCGGCGGCGGAACTCCCGCCAGAACGAATCATCGTCAATATCGCCAGGCACATCGAGGCGCCAGCCGTCAATGCCGAAGCGGATCCAGTATTCAGCCACGCCGAACAGAAACTCGCGCACAGCAGGCGTGTTCGTATTGAACTTCGGCAGCGCCGGCAAATTCCACCATCCCTGGTAACCGATGGCTTTCAGGCTGCCTTCCCGCTGGATCGCTTCCTGTTCATGATATTCGGGATAAACGGCCCACTGTTTGTATCCATTCAAACGGTCAGGGTCAAAGTGGAACCAGTCCTTGTAGGGGGAGGCGGCACGCGTTTCCAATACATGATGGAATTGCCACAGGCCGCGGCTGGCATGATTGAAGACGCCGTCCAGAATGACACGGATCCCTCTTTGATGCGCCTCTTCCAGAAAGTAACGGAACGAATCATTGCCACCCAACATCGGGTCCACATTGTAGTAATCGTAGGTATGATAGCGATGATTGGAAGCGGAAGAAAAGACCGGGTTGAAATAGATCGCTGTGATTCCCAGGTCTTTCAGGTAATCCAGCTTTTCGGCAGCGCCGTATAAATCGCCACCCTTGAAGCCATAATGCGTGGGTGGGGAGTCCCACGGCTCAAATCCGTTTTGCGGAAGTCTATTACTTTTTGCAAATCGATCAGGGAAGATCTGATAAAAGATGGCGTCTTGCACCCAGTCCGGGATGTTCATTGATGTACCTCAACGCGGGCCAATGATAACGTGTCGAGCAGTTTTGTCTAAGTGAATAACATAACGATAAATTGCTGAGGAAAGACACGCGTCTGCCTTCCCTCAACCTGTGCTTTTCAACCGAACATTTAACACTCCGATGAGGCTGCCGGTTCGCCCGCACAGCCAGCCGGAAAAGCATCCGCTTTACATTTATGATAAATGAGGAGAATCTGTTAGGGCCGAACTGCTACAAAGTTGTAAGTTTTAGCCGTGAGCGGTCAATTATTTCCTGTTGGCCAGGACGATCGCACTTTGTGGAGGAAAATCCAGTTTCAGGGCTGAACCGCTTACCATCACCCACTTTTCATTGCCGCGGGGCCAGACCTGGGTGTAGTTTCGATGGCCGAGACTTTCTGACGGGATCAGGATCGTATCCGTTTTTCTGCTGGCGTTGAAGGCGACGATCACTTCCTGCTCGCCTGATCTGCGGCGATAGGCGGCCTGTCGCTTTTGAGCATAAATGAATTGAAAGTCTCCGGTACGTAAGGCTCGATACGATCTTCTGAGCTTGATGGCGGACTTGTAAAACTCGCACAGCGAAGTATTCCAGGTCTCTGGCTTGTGCCACGGAAAGGCTTCCCGACAATACGGGTCTCCGCCTGCAGAGAGTCCAACTTCATCTCCATAGTAAACAGAGGGCGCACCCGGCATGGTCATCTGGCACAGCACTGCAAGCCGATGCGCCTTCTCGTCATTGTTCAGAAGCCAGCGTGTGCGCGGCATATCGTGGCTGTCGAGCATGTTCATCTGGGCATAGTTGATTTCCCAATCATAAAGCTTGTACATGTTCTCCATGCTTTGCTTGAAGATGGGAGCTTGCATAACGTCCAGCTTAATATCGTTATGAGTCCATGTCTGATTGAGATTGCTGCCCCCGAAGAAACTCAGAATTGGGCCTGTAATCTGGTAGTTCATGACCGCGTCGAACATGTCACCCTGAAGCCAGTGTTTGGCCTCGTGCCAGATCTCACCGACGATATAAGCTTCGGGATTCGTGCTCTTCACGATCTGCCGGAGCTCGCGCCAGAAGCTGTCATCATGGATCTCTTCCGGCACATCCAGACGCCAGCCGTCCGCGCCAAATTCCAGCCAGTGGCGTGCGACATGGAAGATGTAGTCGCGCACACCGGGATTGTTTGTGTTGAATTTCGGCAGCGAGGCATTTCCCCACCAGCTCCAGTAATGAGGTTTCTGCTTATCATCCTTTGGATAAGGGTGGAGCGGAAATTTCTCAATCGTGAACCAGTCAATATAGGGGGAGTTGCCGCCGTTCTCAAGCATGTGGTGGAATGCCCAGAAGCCGCGTCCGCAGTGGTTGAAGACTCCGTCCAAGACGACTCGAATCTCGCGCTTGTGAGCCTGATCCACGAGTTCTCGCAGGGCCGGCTCTCCTCCCAAAAGGGGATCCACTTCGAGGTAGTCATAGGTGTTGTAGCGGTGGTTGGAGGCTGCCGAGAAAACGGGATTCAAATAAAGAGCAGTGATTCCCAGGTCCTTGAGATAGTCCAGCTTTTCAACAATGCCGTATAAGTCTCCGCCCTGATAACCCTGTTGCTCGGGCGGCGTTCCCCAGGGTTTGAATTGAATGCCGCGTTCATGCTGGGTCCGTGCACTCTTGTTGAAACGATCCGGAAAGATCTGGTAAAAGACCGCGTTCTTGACCCAGTTTGGCGTTTTGATGTTCAAGGATAACCTCATTCTTAATTGCAGATTCTATTATCGGATTTCGAAAACATATGTTTCGTAAGCCAGCAGTTCGTTCAGTGGTTTATATTCACTGAATTTTCCATCAGCAATTGATAGGGGCTGTGCATCCACCGTGCCTAACAATGAACGCAGAGTCACTTCGCCATCTGTGAGCAGATGATCTTTTAGACTCAACTTATAATCCGAGATCGTTGTACCCTTTAGGTTGACGATCACAAGAATCTTCTCGTTATCGGAGCTGCGAAGCGCTGCATAAACACCGAAATTGCCGGTTTCAAGCAAGGTGATATCTCCGCCAACCAGAGCCGGGTGTTCCTTGCGGAGTTTGAGCAATTCGCGGTAGTGATTGAGCAATGAATTGGAATCATCATTTTCTGCAGCGACGTTGGCTTGCTGATAGTCTGCTGCCGGCGCGCGCCATGGTGTGCCGGTTGTAAAGCCGGCGTTTACGTTTGGACTCCATTGCATCGGCAGACGAATATCTTCATCCGGCTTGCGCCCTTCCATACCGATTTCTTCGCCGTAATATATGAAAGGTGTTCCCGGGGAGGTGAGCATGAGTGTTGCAGCGACCCTGGCCTTATCGACATTCCCGTTGAGCATGCTCATCACCCGGTTCTGGTCGTGGTTCGTCAGAAAGGTGGCGAAATTGAAATCGGGCATATCGTGAAGCGCAAAGGTGATGGCACTGTCAACAGCCGCGTTCGTTTCTCCTGCGGCACTGTTCACAAATCCACTGGCCATCTCGAAGTTGAAGACCTGATCCAGCTGGTCGCCGGTATACAGCTTTGCCATGCTGGGTCCGGCGCCGAAGACTTCGCCAACAGCGTAAGCATCCGGTCTCGCTTTCTTGTAGGTAGGGTAAAAATTATTCTTGTACCACTGGTGGGTTTCAGGCGTGTTCTCGCTGATGTTTCCCTCTTCAATGAGATGCTTGGCCGCGTCTACGCGGAAGCCATCCACGCCGATATCTTCCAGCCAATAGCGGACGACATTTTCCATTTGCGCGGTGACTTCAGGATTTCGATAATTCAAATCTGGCATGCAATCGCAAAAGAGTCCAAAGTAGTAACCATCAGGTTGAAGCGGGTGCCAGCCATTGCCTTGATTTGTGTCGGACCAAATGTACCAGTCGTGATATTTTGAATTGGGGTTAACTGCATCCCTGAAGAAAGGGTGCTGGTTGGAAGTGTGATTGAGCACAAGGTCAATGATGATCCGGATGCCGCGGTTGTGAGCTTCCTGAAGCAGATGCTTGAAGTCATCCATTGTCCCGTATTCGGGATTGACTGCGTAGTAGTTGATCACGTCATAGCCGTGATAGGAAGGGGATGGGTGAATGGGCATCAACCAGATGGCGTTGATGCCAAGTTCCTGCAGGTAATCCAGCTTCTCAGTAATACCGTTAAAATCACCAATGCCGTTGCCATCGGTATCATAAAAACTGCGGACAAAGATTTCGTAGAAAACGGCATCTCGCCACCATGGAAGTTGAGGTTGTGTCAGTCTGGGGGTGGGAGAAACCGTCGGAGTGTGAGTCCCCTGTTGGGATGAGACAGTTGTCGGTGTCGCAGGCACGCAGGCCCACAAAATGAAGAAAAGCAGAAAAATGAGAGTCAGCCGTTTGATCATCTTAATGCGGACGACGGGCAATTGGCCCGTCGTCGAAGTCTTAGAAATCAAATTGGATCAACCTTTGACGCCGCCAATGGCAAGGCCTCCAACAAAGTAGCGTTGTACGAACAGATATACAATGGTGACCGGAAGAGCGATCATAATGGACATTGCGGCAAACCGAGACCATGGTGTACTGTCGGAATACTGCCCAATCATATTGTAGAGTGCCATCATCAGCGTGAAATCTTTGGGGTTCGTCAGGAACAACCAGGATGTCGCGAATTCCGTCCATGTGCTCATGAAGCCCAGGAAAAAAGTCACGGCCAGAACCGGTATGGAGAGTGGCAATGTCACCCGGAAGAATGCCGAATTGGGCGTGCACCCGTCAATTAATGCGGCTTCTTCCAGTTCCCTTGGAATGGTATCAAGATAGCCTTTCATGTTCCAGATGGCGAAGGGAAGCGAGCCCGAGAGGATCGCCAGGCCCACGCCGATCAGAGAATTCCGCAAATTGAACACCGATCCGCCGATATGGAGTTGCACTTTGTTGAGCAACACGAATAGTGCTGGAAGCGTGGCAATCGCGGGGAGCATCAATACTGTGAGCACCGCGATCATCAGCACCTGCCTCCCTTTGAACCGCAGCCGCGAGAAGGAATACGAGGCGAATACTCCAACGATGATGGATGCGATGCCTGTAAGGGTTGCCAGACGGAAGCTGTTGAACATCAGCTGTCCCAGACTCACCGGATTGGCTGTCGGCTGCTTCATAACGTCCTGATAGGCCTTAAGTGAAAGGCCGCCTTCGAAAGGATTGAGTCGCAGTTCGGTCGGGCGGGAGATGTCGCGCGGGTCGAATGACATGCTCACCACCCACAAAATCGGGTAGAGCACGGTTGCCGCGACGATCAGCAGGAGCAACTGACTGATCAGCTGTGAAAGCAGGGACATGCCGCGCTCCCCGGACTTTGTCATCCGTACGGCGGTCAGGCCGCGCAGGCGGGAACTGAATGAAGTGGGGGGAACAGGTTGGTTAAGCATCGTAGCTCTCCGTAGCACGCGTGATCGAGTTTGTGATGAGAGTGAGGATCAGGAGGATGATGAAGATATAGACGCAGAAAGCAGCTGCTACTCCGTAAAGCCGTTGTTCATTGATCAGACGGTAGGCCGTGGTGACCAGGATTTCCGTCTTGCGCAGCGGACCGCCGCCTGACAGGAAGTAGATCAGACTGAACAGGTTGAAGGTCATAACGATCCCGTACACGGCGGCTGGCACCATGGCAGGGCGTAGCAAGGGCAGCGTAATGCGCCAGAACTGTTGCGGCTCACTGGCCCCGTCGATGCGGGCGGCCTCGTACAAGTCCTTCGGTATGCTTTGCAGGGCGCCACTGGCTACGATCGTCATAAATGGCCATCCCAGCCACACGTTTGTGATCAGCAGCGCGAAATACGAGAGCGGAAGCGGAATCCAACTGATTGGATTGGCCACCTGGTCGATCCAATGGATTTGGAACATGCTTGGGGGCAGCCCAAAAAAGATTTTGCCGAGCGTAGCCAGACCCTGGTTGATCGCTCCGTACTGCGGATCGAACATGTTCCGGAAAATGCTGGCAACGATGATCTGCGGAATCACGATTGGCAGGATGTAGATAGCACGATAAATGCCTCGGAACCACAAGCCCTGCCGATTGAGGAGCACGGCAATGAGGATGCCAAGCGAGACGTGGATAATGACATTCGAGAAGGTCCAGAACAGGTTGAACGTCAGCATCTTCGCAAAGTCATAATATGACAGCCCCAGACCGTTGTTCAGGATGTTGATGTAGTTGGTCAGGCCAACGAAATCTGGAAGAGGCGCGTCGAAGCGGAGATTTTTCAATCCATAATTGGTGAACGACATCCAGACCTGGTAGATCATTGGATAATACGTAATCACGCCCATCACAATGAAGGCCGGGATCAGATACAAATAGGGATTGAGCGTTCTGAAGAAGGATTTTCTATTAGTCGCTCTTCTTGGCGGTGAGGCGGTTTCCGTTAGAGTAGCCATATCTGTCTCTTCCAAATCCTTGAATCGCCTGGCGCAGTCCTGCCAAAGTTCGATTCAATCAAAAGGGAGGAGCGCTATCTCAGATAGCGCTCCTTTGTGTCATAAATTAATCAGTTTACTTGCCGTTGGCCTTATTCATGTTTTCGCAGGCTGTCTTGACCGCATCGGCCGGTGTAGCTGTCCCGGAAACCACAGCAGTGACTGCATCACCGAATGCGCCCCAGTAGTTGCCAAATTCCTTCGATTGGGGCCGTGGGAAGCCGCCGGCTGCAACGTCAGCGAAGGCCTTCACCAGCGGATCAGTGGGTACAACATCCGTGCGCGCCGCTGGATCCCCAGCGTTGTTCGCATAGAGAGTAAGGTTGTCCTTGTTGAACGCAAACAGGGCGAAGTCGACAGCGGCCTGCTGGTTCGCGCTGTTCGGGTTGATGTACCAGCCGTCGATTCCCATCATCGGCATGGATGGTCCCTTCGGTCCGGCTGGCAATGGAGCAACACCCAGCTTGTCGCCGAGGTCTTTCTCAAAGTCGCCAAGGACCCAGGGTCCCACAACAGCCATATCAAGTTCCCCTTGTCGGAAGGCCGTATCCATATCGCCTTCAGCATTGTAGAACGTGACACCTGCATCCGCGAGATCCTTGAAGAACTGATAGGCGTCGACAATGCCGCCCTGATCGGCTACGCACTTGCCGGTATCATCCATGATGCTACCACCAAAGCCAGACCAGAATCCCCAGAGGAAATACGGAGCTCCTCCGTCGCCCACGAGGCCCAGTTTCTTTCCAGATTTGACGAGACTGAGCAGGTCATCAGTTGTAGCGGGCGGAGTGGGGATGGTGCTCTTGTTGTAATAGAGGCCTACTGCCTTGGCAATGCCGGGCACCGCATAGATCTTGCCATCCACGGTGACGCCATTGATGCCGGCTTCTGTATAGCCGTCCAATTTCCCGGCAACCAGATCGTCGATCGGAGCAATCACACCTGCGCGCACTTCGTTGCCCAGGTTGTCATTGGGAGCAGTGAACATATCTGGTCCACCGCCAGCGGCCGTATCCGTCTCGTATTTGTTGAAGAGTTGATCAAAGGGGATTTCAAGAACGTTGACTTTCACGTTCGGGTTGGCCGCCTGATAATCACTTGCGATCTGATTGATGGTCGCTTCTTCTGAGCCACCGGCATGATAACCATGCCAGATGGTCAATTCGACCTGGGCCGCCGGAGCTTCGGTAGCAGCCTGGGTGGGGGCCTCGGTTGCGGCCGGGGGCTGAGTTGCGGCGGGGGGTTGAGTCGCAGTCGGGGCTGGAGTCCCGCAGGCGGTAAGCAGGACACTGGCAATTAGCACGAGGCTAAGCAGGGTCCACAGAGTCTTTTTCATTTCTCTTTTCTCCTTGAAAAATTAGTTATCGTTTAAACTTCAACATGCCTTTTAGTTAAGAATCTGACCGCGTGCAACCACCTCCTTTCGGTGATTTATCTGATCGCTTCCTCTGTTTCTGCATCGAAAATGTGGAAGTTATCCATATCGAACATCACGTGCGACTGCTGCCCAACTCGCAAGCTCGAGCGCGGATCAACGCGGGCCACAAACGTGTTCTTGCCACTCACGAGGTGCAGGAATATCTCATTGCCCATCAGTTCGGTAACATCCACATTCACAGGAACTTTCTCGACGTCAATGTTCGGCGGGACAAAGTCAGCGTCGTGGATGTTTTCCGGACGGATGCCGAAAATGATCCGTTTATCCACGCTCTTCTCATACGGACCGGCCTTTTTTGCTGGAATATGGACAATGAAGTCGCCGGTATCTACGGCCAGCTTGCCGTTATCCTTGCACAGCTTGCCGGGGAAGAAGTTCATGGCTGGCGAACCAATGAAGCCGGCTACGAACAGGTTGGCTGGTTTGTCATACAGACTTTGCGGTGTATCGATCTGCTGTAATTTCCCCTTGTTGATGACGGCAATACGGGTTGCCATGGTCATGGCTTCCACTTGATCATGCGTCACATAAATGAATGTGGTCTTGAGGCGCTGGTGCAGCTTGCTGATCTCGGCGCGCATCGCAACGCGCAGTTTTGCATCCAGGTTGGAAAGCGGCTCGTCGAAGAGAAAGACCTTCGGCTCACGCACAATCGCACGCCCAACAGCCACGCGCTGTCGCTGACCGCCGGAGAGCTGACGTGGTTTGCGCTGCAGCAGATCCTGGATGCCGAGGGTCTCTGCGGCGTCCATCACGCGGCGCTTGATCTCTTCCTTCGGTGTCTTGCGAAGTTTCAACCCGAAGGCCATGTTATCGTAGATCGAGAGGTGCGGATACAACGCATAAGATTGGAAGACCATGGCAATGTCGCGGTCTTTCGGCGCAACATCGTTCACCACACGATCTCCAATTTTGATCTCTCCGCTGCTGATTTCTTCAAGACCTGCCAGCAGGCGCAGAGCGGTTGTTTTGCCGCATCCCGAGGGACCGACGAGCACAAGGAATTCCTTGTCGTCTACATGAATGTTGAGATTGTCGACCGCGACCATCTCGCCGAATCTTTTGTAGACATTTTCATACGTTACACTAGCCATGGGATCCTCCAATCAGAATGAGTATGGTGACCTCATTATAAATCGCATTCATCTTTTTGCGCCATGATTTTCACTAAAGATTTAGTTGTTTCATTCAACAAACCTTATAAAATTACCGGCTTATCTGTCTCTGCTGAATGTAGCAGGGCAAGGATGGCCGCAATATTCGCGCGGCTGTCAGAAAGTGTCACTCGAGGCGGGCTTTGATGCAGGATGACATCCACCAGGTTTTCGACCTCGCCGCGATATAACTCTTCGCCTTTGATGCTTATTGTCTCCTCCTGTTCCCCACGCTTTAGCACGATAGAACAATTCCGCCTGGGCTTGAATGGATCGGGGATCGATAGACTGCCCTCAGTCCCCACGATTTCCATGTGAACTCGGAAGGAGTAGTCAAAGCTGCTGTCGAATTGGAACAGGACATCATTCGGGAACCGCATTTGCCCCACAAAAGACTCATCGCTTCCTCCCGGACCCTCCACCTGCCAGCCAAACACCTCGACAGGCTCCGCCCCAAGGATCATCCGCGCGTAGCTGATGGGATAACAGCCAATATCCCAGATGCTTCCGCCGCCCATTTCCTTCACCTGTCGGAAATTGCCCGCGCGGGTGAGTATATACGTGAACGAGCCACGGATGAATTGTATTTTTCCAAGTGCTCCGCTATCGGCAAGCTCCTTGGCCTTCAAGGTCTGCGCGTGATGACGGTACATGAAACCTTCCATCAACGCCTTGCCGGTTTCTTGCGATGCCCGGGTCATTGCGTCAACTTCTTCCAGATTCAAACCGAGTGGCTTCTCACAGAGTACATGTTTGCCGGCACGCAGAGCTTTGATCGTCCATTCTGCGTGAAGGTGATTGGGAAGCGAGTTGTAGATTACATCAATCTCGGAGTCAGCTAGGAGCGCCTCATAACTTCCATAGGCACGCGGAATTTTCCATTCTTGCGCATAAGCATCAGCGGAGGCCTGGCTCCTCGAAGCGACGGCCAGCAAACGGGTCCGTTTTGAAGCGTTGAGAGGTTTGATCAGGGCACGATTGATTTTTGCGGTCGAGAGGAGTCCCCAGTTAAGCTTTTGTTCCATGATCTTTATCTCTTCCTTTCAGTAAAACAATAATTGAGATCAAGAGCAGCGCGGTCAGGAGGAGGTTCACAGCGAATCCAAATTCCAATCCAAATGCATCGCTTATCCGCCCGATCAACCACGGACCAAGGACGCCGCCCAGGCCGGCAAAGGTGAACAGCACGCCAAGTATGGTATTGATGTTGTCGGTGTATGCGTCAGAGACTGTGGCGGTGATAGTGGGGAAGATGAATGAGAAGAAAAGACCAGTGATTGGCAGAAACCACGCAAGCTGCGGCGGACCGAATAGACCCACTGCAATGCAAACCAGCGCGCCTATGGCTGCGAGGAATATCGAGCGTAAATACCCTACACGATGAACAAAGAATCCTGCGGGCAGGCGGCCCAATGTCAGCATCCCGAAGAAAAGAGAAAGTGCCTGATTGCTGGATACTACCGTTTCACCTCGCACATCCTGGAGAAATGTAACCAGCCATGATCCAACGCCGATCTCCGCCGAGACGTAGAGCATGATTGCCATGTAAAACCAGGGCAGTTGATGTTTGAATGCCACTCGCGGAATACTGCGGAAATCCAGTTGGGAGGTCTCTTCCGTTTTTGGAAAACGCAGAGGGAATAAGAAAAGGATAAAAAACACGACGAGGATCAGATCCCAGCGATAGACCGTGCGCCAGCTAAAGCTCAGGCTGAACAGCCAGCCTGCGAAAAGCGGGGCAAGCATCGAACCGAGTCCATGCAGCACAGACATCAGGTTGAGGAAAAGTCCTTTGCGTTCATGATGCAGGCTGACGATGAGCGCGTTCGGGCCAAGTTCGAATGCCCCGAGCCCCATCCCGATCACAAAGAGTGACATACCGAGCAGGGCGGGGGTCTGCAAGGAGCTGTACCCGCTTACACCGAATAACAGGAATATACCCGCCAGGAGTAGTACGATCTTAAGTCCAAATCGGTCTGCCAGGATGCCGGTCACCAGTGTTGCGATCAAGAATCCCACATACTCGGCAAAAAGGATATTTCCACCCGTGCCGTAATTGATGTGAAGCTCGGTGAGCATGGCCGGCAAGGTTGGGCCTTTGAGATTGTCGGTGAAGCCAAAAAGGAAGAAGGCCAGGAAGCACCCGGCGGTGAGCATGATGATGGTTGTACGCGATGATTTGTTTTGCATAAGGGGATAATGGAACAGGTCTGGTTTTAGAGAAAACCAGACCTGTAAACGCCACTGATTTTTGCTAGCCTTTGAGCGCGCCTGCCATTAATCCACGCAGGAAGAAGCGTCCGAGGAAGATGTAAACCAGAAGTGTCGGCAGGGCTGCCAGGAAGGTGGCAGCCATCAGCACATTCCACTGCACCAGTTGACTGCCCGCCAGGTTATTGAGCGCCACGGTTACCGGCCAGTGAGCCTGATTGGTCAGGATCACGGCGAACAGGAATTCGTTCCAGGCTTGCGTGAACTGCCAGATGATCACAACCGCAAAGCTGGGCGCGGACAGCGGAAGCATAATGTAGCGGTAGGCACCTAAAAGACCCGCGCCGTCAATACGGCCAGCCTCGATGATCTCGGTGGAAATCCCCGCGTAATAATTCCGGAAGATCAGAGTGGTGATCGGAATGCCATAGATGATGTGAACCAGTATCAAGCCGGGCAAATCACCGTACAGCTTGATGAACTGCATGAACTTGACCAGCGGAATCAGGATGCTTTGATAGGGGATGAACATCCCAAATAGGATCAGCGAGAAGATCAGGTTCGAGCCGCGGAATTTCCACTTGGAAAGCAGATAACCGTTGAAGGAACCGAGCAGTGATGACAGGAGGGCTTCCGGTATCACCATGACCAGACTGTTCTTTAGATTTGGAGCAAGCTGCTGGAATCCAGCAACAAAATTATCTATAAAGAGCTTTCCGTTGGGCAAATCCCACATGGTCTTGACATCGATTTGATCGATTGGCTTGAAGCCAGTCAACAAGATCATGTAAATGGGGATAAGATAGAAGAGCGCCAGCGCAAGGAGGACAACATAAAAAATGGGACGGAGAACAGCGCTGCGGGTTTTCATAGCTCAGCCTCCGTTCGCATGCTGTAGATCAGATACGGCACGACCAGCACAGCGACACTGATCAACATCAGGATGCCGATCGCTGCGCCCTGGGCGTAGTTCGTGCCGTCAAACGTGGTGGTCCACATGTAAATGCCCGGCACATCCAGCCGAAGGTCCTTTTTGCCGATGGCAACGATCAGGTCAAAGATTTTCAGCGACATATGCCCAAGGATAATGACAGCGCTCAAGGTAACAGGTTGCAGCATGGGCAGAATGATATAGCGGTAGATCTCGAATTCACTGGCCCCATCGACCCTGGCTGCCTCCCGCACTTCCTCAGGGATACTGCGTATGCCGCCCAGATAGAGCGCCATGGCGAACCCGGAAAGCTGCCAGACCGCGGGAATGACGGTGAAAACCATGCCCCAGGGCATCGGTGTGGTGTACCATTGACTGACGAGGAAATCCAGACCCAGCTTCTGGAAGATCAGGTTAAAGCCGGTGATACGGTTGCCTTCAGCAGGACTCATTAGCCAGCCCCAGACCACACCGGAAGCAATAAACGAAATTGACATCGGGAAAAGGAAAATGCCGCGGAAGAGTGCCTCCCCCTTGAGCTTTTGATCAAGCAGAATTGCCAGTCCCAATCCAATCAGGATGCAAAGCGAAATGAATGCGACCGTGAAAACAGCCGTGTTGCGAACGTCGATTGCAAAACGCGGATCATGGAACAAGCCAATATACTGCTTCAACCCCACAAAGGTATAGTCCGGGATGAGTCCTTTCCACTGGCTGAGGGAGACCCGGATGGACCATCCGATAAACCCGTAAACAAAGATCCCTACCGCAATAATCGAAGGGGTGAGCAGCGCCACAGAAAGCAGCGTCTCGTTTTCAAACATATTGATAATGACAATGATGCCGGCGTAGAAAACGATCCCGCTGAGCAGGATGGCGATGGAAGTGAAATCCCTTTGCCCGAACTTTAATCCGTTTCTCGCCAAAAGAATAATGGAAACAATTCCGGCGATCATCAGAGCAAGGGCCAGGCCGACCTTCTGCAGGCGGAGCGTACTGTTTTGAGTCATCGGCTACCTTTCAAGGAACGCTGCCAAGTCGTTTTTCAATCCTAGTGTAGTGGTGGCTTTTTCGATTGTCAAGCAGAATCTTGACCTTGGTGCGCGCTTGAGCAAAATTCTCAAATGGGCGGCTTTCTTCAAGCCGCCCATTCTTCTTACTTTGAGTCTTACTCTGACTTACTACTTGCAGGCGCCATCAGATGCACAGGCATCGGCAAGAGCCTTCTGGAAATCGGAAACTTTGGTCGGGTCGGCCAGGAACAGACCAAGAGCAGTGTCGATCTTGGCTTTCCAGGCATCATTGGCGACTACGCCGTGCGTGAGGCTACCAACGACTGTATCAGCGGTCCAATCCTTACCAGCGGACTGCAGATACTCGTTGAAGAGGGACTGATCGCAGTCAGTGCGGGCGCAGATCGAACCCTTGACCGGGTTGAACGCTTCCTGTCCAGCCTTTGAGGCGGCGATCGTTAACCAGGCATTGGTCGCATCCGGGTGCTTCGCATTTGCAGGCATCACGAAGCTATCGGAGAGGAATACGAAGATTCCTTTTGTCCCTGGAGTGGGGGCCCAATCGAAATCGGTGTGAGCCTTGAGTCCCAGGCCATCGGGAGCAGCATTTTCCAGGTAGCCATCGGCCCAGTCGCCCATGATGTTGAAGGCGGCATCGCCATTGGTGACCAGCTGGGTGGCAGGCTGCCAGTCAGTGAGGCTGGCGTGATCGGAGTTGGTGTAGGACAGAGCCTTGGCATAGTTATCCAGGGCGGTGGTAACGTCCGCGCTGTTCCAATCTGTTGAGCCGGTCCACAAACCGTTCCACTTCTCAGCGCCCAGGGTTCCGATCATCACGTTCTCGAGCAGGTGCATGGCAGTCCATTGCGGGCCAAGGGAAAGGCAGGTCTTGCCGGCAGCTTTGATCTTTTCACATGCGGCAAAGAACTCATCCCAGGTGGTCGGGACAGCAGCAACGCCCGCATCCTTCAGGACCTTCGGGTTGTACCACATCACATTCGAACGATGGATGTTGACCGGTACGCTGTAGGGATGTCCATCCTGCGAGATCAGCGGGATCAGGGTCTTCGGGAGGACATCGTACAGGCCTTGGGCCTTGTAGAAATCATCCAAAGGAGCAACCTGCTTGGCGGCGACATACGTACCGATGATTTCCTGGCCGGCATGTGCCTGCCATGAATCAGGGGGATCACCAGCGGAAAGGCGAGTGGCCAGTACGGCGCGGGCATTCGTACCGGAGCCACCGGCGACGGCCGCATTTACGAACTTGATATTCGGATATTTGGCCTCGAAGACCTTCTGCATGGCAGCCAGGCCCGCGGCTTCGCCACCGCCGACCCACCAGCTGAAGATCTCAACCTGGCTGGCAGACGGTGCCTCAGTGGCGGCAGGGGCAGGAGTGCCACATGCGGCAAGCGCGAGCGAGGCGATCACCAACATGCTAAACAGAGCGAGTAAACTCTTTTTCATTCTTCTCTCCTTATGAGAATAGGATTTCGACCGAGTAAATGGGGCTTACGGACCGGTAAGACGTATGGGGACATCACCTCCTTTCAGCACTCATCGGATTTGAAAGCACGTCGTCCACAACGATGGCGATCGCGCCAATCAAGCTGGCATCCGGGCCAAACGACGATAGAAGGACCTCTGCCTGCTGATCGATCTCAGGCAGTGCATGGCGCGACACCGTTTCCTCGATTCCCGGTAACAGATACTTCCAGGCAATGCTCAGCGGCCCACCTAAAATGATCTTCTCCGGATTGAAGATGTTGATCAACCCGGCAAAACCCTGACCCATGGCATGCCCCGCTTCACTAAAAGATTCGATCGCTTCAATATCCCCGGCATCGGCAGCCTGCTTGATGAGCGGGATGGACATCGAAGCATTCTGCTCCGCCATCAGGCGCGGGATGATGCTCGTGCGTTTCACTTCGAGACGGGCTTGCATGCGCTGGATAATTGAATATTGGTTGGCGTAGGTTTCCCAGCAGCCTCGGTTCCCACAATGACATACAGTCTGGGAGGGCTCCGCCATGATAGGCGAATGTCCGATCTCACCGGCATAACCATTGCCGCCACGATACAACTGGCCGTTCAGGAACAATCCTCCCCCGATGCCAACCCCGGCAAACACAAAGATAAAGTTCTTACTGTGGCGCGCCACGCCAAACAAATGCTCGGCAATCGCCGCCGCGTTGGCATCATTCTCAACATAGATCTTCAGTTTTGTTTGCTCGGAGAAAATCTTTCGGAATGGAACATTGCGCCAGTGCAAATTGGGAGCGAAGATCAAAAGCCCTTCGTTCAGGTCAACGGTTCCCGGCGTTGCGAGACCGAGCCCCAGGAAACGCGATCCCTTTCGCTTGCAGGTGGTGGCTGCTTCCTTGACAATCCCCAATGTCTGAGCAATCATCTTTTCCTGTCCCTCAGCGGGGTCTGCATCCTCTCTTCGCCGCCACAGGATGTTGCCAAGAAAATCAGTGACTGCCACGGAAACAAAATCGACACCGAGTTCCACGCCGATGATGGATCCTGCCTGTGGATTGATCTCAAGCAGGGTGGCGGGGCGTCCGGTGCCGATGGAGTTCATGCCCGTTTCATGAACAAGCTGCCGTTCGAGCAACTCATCCACGAGGCTCGAAATTGTGGATTTGTTCAGACCTGTCATCACGGCAAGCTGCGCGCGGGAAATTGGCGCCTGTGTGTGGATCAAGCGCAGTGCCGTCGATAAGTTCATCTCTCGCACAAAAGCCTGGTCTGCTGTGTTTTTGATCATGGGGATTAGTATGTTGCGGCAACCAACTAACTAACTCCATTATAGTCAGCCCACTCGTTTTGTCAACTTAATTTTTGTGACAAAAGACGCTCTTGATATCTGGGGAAGAGACTCCTTCGCTTCTCGCGTGGACTTTTGGAGGATTTCGCCAAAAGCGAAAGGTCTGCCCGGAAAATACTCCACTAACTGATCGAAACACCGATGAGGCGGCCCACACCAAAGGTCAGGGCAGCCGCGATGATTCCCACGACCACCTGCCTCAAACCTGAGAACAACACGCCGCGTCCGGTCATCAATGTGATGGCCGCACCGATTATAAATAATCCCACCGCGCTGACGGCGAGACTGATATAAATTGCAGTGGTCCCGGCCCAGAAGATGAATGGGAAGAGGGGGAAGATGGCACCAAGCGCGAAGAGGAAGAAGGATGTGATCGCGGCTTCATAGGCCGAGCCACCCAATTCATCTGGGTCAATCCCCAATTCTTCACGCGCCAATGTATCAAGGATGCTGCTCTTATCTGCCATCAAATGGGATGCCATTTCTCTTGCGCGTGCCTCCGGCAACCCTTTCGATTGATAGATCAAGGCTAGTTCTTCCTGTTCCTCTTGCGGATTCGTAGCGATTTCTTCCGCCTCGATCTTGATCTGCTTTTCATATAACTCTCGTGAACTCTGCACGGAAAGCCATTCGCCCAATGCCATTGACCCCGCACCCGCAAGAAGACCCGCTATGCCGGCGATCAAGACATCATGTCCCGAATTCGTCGCACCGGCTACACCCATCACCAGACTCAAAATGGAAACGAGTCCATCGTTGGCACCCAGCACCGCGGCCCGCAGGGCGTTGCCTCCACTGGCCCGGTGGCGGCCCTCCAATTGGGCCACAGAGCCACCGGAAAGTCCGCTCTGACCGGCCGCCATCGAGATCAAACGGGCATGTGATTTTTCGTCTGCAGCGAAGTTTGCGGCTTCTGATTCGGGCTGGCCGTCATAAGCCCTGCTGTCTGCCTTCTCGTTGCTGGCGATGGTCGGCAAAATGAATTGCGGACCGAATCGTTTCGCCAGCCAGATCATGGTTGCTGCCCGCCAGGTCGGCTTCCGCGGAGGTAGCGCTACCCCGAGCCCCTGCAGCTTTTTCTCCCAGCCTGCTGCGTGTTTTTCCTCACTGGCTGCAAGCTTTCGATAGACCTCTGCCAACTGCGGCTGCTTTTCGGAATCTGCCAACGCCCGGTATAACGCCGCCCCGTCAATCTCCTTCTGGCGGTTCTCAAAGTATCTCGTGATGTCTTGCTGATCGGACATACCATCCTCCCGGATATAAAACGTCCCGAAGGTATCGATCCTTCGGGACGTCGACGAGGAACTACTTCAATGCGTCCCAGCCGGCGTAACGCGCGATGTTTCCCAACTCGGCCTCGATCCGAAGTAATTGATTGTATTTGACCACACGGTCTGAACGGGCCGGCGCACCGGTCTTGATCTGGCCAGTGTTGAGGGCAACCGCAAGATCTGCAATGGTTGCATCCTCGGTCTCGCCGGAACGGTGAGAGGTGACGGCCCTCCATCCGGCGCGGTGACACAGTTCAACGGCTTCGATCGTTTCCGTCACGGAGCCAATCTGGTTGAGCTTGACCAGCAAAGCATTGCAAGTCTTATCCTGAATTCCGCGTCGGACGCGTTCAGGGTTGGTCACCAGCAGATCATCCCCAACGATCTGAATTTTGTCTCCTAATTCCTTCATCATCAACTGCCAGGATTTCCAGTCATCCTGTGCCAGTCCGTCCTCAATGGAAACAATCGGATAGTCACTGATCCACTTGCTCCAGAGTTCCACCATTTGTTCGCCGGTCAATTTCCTGCCCTCCTTGCGAAGGTTATATTTCTTTGTCTTCGCATCATAGAGTTCAGACGCGGCGGGATCCAGGGCCAGCGCAACATCCTTGCCCCGGCCTGCCTTGAACCCAGCTTTTTTAATGGCGGCAAGAATGACTTCAACAGCCTCATTGTTCGCTTTTAGCGACGGGGCATAGCCGCCTTCATCACCCACCAGAGTGACGTATCCCTTTTCTTTCAACACAGACTTGAGTGCATGATAGATCTCTGCTCCCCAGCGCAGACCTTCCGCAAACGTCGGTGCGCCGAACGGCATGACCATGAATTCCTGCATATCTGTGGATTGCCATGCTGTATGGGCTCCGCCGTTCAAAACGTTCATCATGGGGACCGGCAACACGTGGGCATAGACACCGCCGAGATAGCGGTAAAGCGGCATGCCGAATGAATTGGCCGCGGCTTTGGCAACTGCCAGGCTGACGCCGAGGATCGCGTTCGCCCCCAGCTTCGACTTGTTCGGGGTCCCATCGAGAGAGATCAACTCCTGGTCAATCCCTTTTTGATCCGAGGCGTCCCAGCCAAAGAGCGCGTCTGCGATCACGCCGTTGACGTTGGCAACTGCGTGTGTCACACCTTTTCCGCCGAAGCGTTTCTTATCGCCATCGCGCATTTCCAATGCTTCATGTTCACCGGTGGATGCGCCGGAGGGAACCGCGGCGCGGCCCCACGATCCATCCACAAGCAAAACTTCGACTTCCACGGTGGGGTTGCCACGCGAATCTAGGATTTCCAGTGCTGAGATGCCTTCAATCGTTGTGTCCATTTTTGACTCCTGGGGTTTTATTTCTCAACCGCCAAGGCCGCGCAGTGAATTCATGCCAGATCAGTTTGCGTGCTTTGCGGTGAAATTTTGTACAAAGGCCGTCCCAAGTATAATCGCAAATCCTTTTATGGAGACATTTGGCTTTTGCCAGGAGGTCCTGGCTCATAACAAAAAGGTTGGAGTCATGCAAATGCGACTCCAACCTTTTTCATCTAACTAGAGCTCATCGTTCACTGACTACTTCTTACTTCTCTCCTTCGCAGCCTTGACCAATCCGACGAACAGCGGATGCGGTCGCATCGGCCTCGACAAAAACTCAGGGTGAAATTGACTCCCAACCATGTAGGGATGATCTGCCAGCTCGGCAATCTCAACCAGCTTTCCATCTGGCGATAATCCTGAAAATACCATGCCGGCTTTTTGAAATTGATCGCGATAGGCGTTGTTGAACTCGAAGCGATGACGATGCCTCTCGTCCACGCTGGGAACTCCATAGGCAGCCGCGGCCTTTGTCCCTTTTTGGAGCAGGCAGGGGTAGAGTCCCAGGCGCATGGTCCCACCCATATCGGTAATGGAGCGCTGGTCGATCATCAAATCAATAACCGGGTGTTCAGTGGCGCGGTCAAACTCGGACGAGTTGGCATCCTCGTGATCGAGCAAATTGCGTGCAAACTCGATGCACATCACCTGCATGCCCAGGCAGAGGCCCAGATAGGGGACATTGTTCTCGCGCGCATAGCGGGCTGCCATGACCTTGCCTTCGATGCCGCGCGAGCCAAACCCGCCGGGGACGATGATTCCATCCGAACTCTGAATTACATCCCAGCCCTTGTCCTTTTCAAGATCAGCCGAGTGGACCCAACCGATCTCGACCTCGACACCATTGGCGAGGGCGGCGTGCTTGACGGCTTCACGGACAGACATATACGCATCCTGCAACTCTACATACTTTCCCACCAGTGCCATCTTTACCGTGGGCTTCGGCGTCTTGACTTCCGCCACCAGTTTCTGCCATGGTTTCATGTCGGGTTTTCGTGTGGCTTTCAGTTCCAGTTTCTCAAGCACCAATTCGCCCATGCCGATTCTTTCCAGCAGGAGCGGGACTTCATAAAGCGTCTCTGCAGTCTGCATCGGAATTACCGCACGCTTTTCAACGTCGCAGAACAACGCAATTTTCTCGGTCAGGCCGTTGTCCACGGGCGCGTCGGCGCGGGCAATAATGATTTGTGGCGAGATACCCATGGATCGCAGTGCCGCCACCGAGTGTTGTGTTGGCTTGGTCTTGATCTCGCCGGTTGCGCCGATGGTGGGCAGCCACGTCACATGGACGAACAGGCAGTTCTCGCGTCCGACTTCATTGCGCAATTGGCGAAGCGCCTCCAGGAAGGGTTGTGACTCGATATCACCCACCGTGCCGCCAACTTCAACGATGACGATCTCTGCGCCGGTTACTCTCGGGACCAACGCCACGCGGCGTTTGATCTCATTCGTTATGTGTGGAATCACCTGGATCGTCCCGCCCAGATAATCTCCGTGACGCTCCTTGGCAATGACCTCGGCATAGACTTGCCCAGTGGTGAAGTTGCTGACGCGCGAAAGTCGAATGTCAATGAACCGCTCGTAATGTCCAAGGTCGAGGTCGGTCTCAGCCCCATCATCGAGGACGTACACTTCTCCATGTTGATACGGCGACATCGTGCCTGGGTCAACATTGATATACGGGTCCAGCTTCTGGACTGCGACGTTGAAACCGCGCTCTTTCAGCAGCAGACCTGTAGCCGCGGCGGTCACACCTTTGCCAACCGATGAAACAACGCCGCCTGTGAAGAATAGGTATTTTGTGGTCATTGATTACCTCCCGTCATTGCGAGGAGCCCAGGGACGAAGCAATCTCCGGTATCCCAGTGAGACTGCTTCGAGCGGGAGAGCACTGCTCTCGCAATGACGTAATAATGTGTATATAAAGGCGATGGGGAGGGCGTTGAAGCCCTCCCCATCGGGGATTGCGTTATGTGGGTCAAAAAGTTTCTTTTTATTCATCCTACCAGTTTCACTAAATCTTCGGCTGCACGCCGCATCTCGAGGAAGATCAGGCCCAGTTTGGCCTCCTGCCGTGCCAGGGCGGTCAGAACGGCTTCCTGTCCGATGGAGGTCAGCACAATCGAGCCGGCGTCACCTTTGATGTAGACCTGTTCCAGGTTGCCGCGTCCCAGTTCACCGGAGATTCGTTCGCCGAGGCTGAGCATGGCCGCGGACATGGCGGAAACCCGATCCTCTTCAACACCTTGCTGGAGAGCCGAAGCCATGATCAGACCATCGACTGAAACAATGGCGGAAGCTTCAATATCCGGTGCAGCGGCCTGCATGTTGCGCAAGCGGTCCACCATCTGGTCAGCGCGGGATTTTGCCATATTCGGATCTCCAATGAAAGGCTGTTAATACTCTTACTGAGTGTACCAGAAAATGAAAGTTTCGAGTATTGTTTCATGTCAGAATTCACAAGTTGGGATGATTTGACCCGACCTTCTCTTCATGTTAGACTCAACGGTTGCCATGCTGAAGGTTTTGTTCGCGCTTCTCCTCTTTTTTCAAGACACGCCGGTTGCGATCACATCCCCGCAATCGGGTGAGACTCTGCACGGGCAGGTCAATATCACGGGCAGCATGAACGTGCCGGAGTTTGTCTCCGCCGAACTCGCCTTTGCCTACGCATCCGATCCGACTTCAACCTGGTTCACGATCCAGACATTTTCTTCCCCTCTCCCCGCAGGAGAGGGGGCAGGAGTGAGGGATTTGCTTGCGGCCTGGGATACGACTGTGCTAACAGACGGCGATTACTCTCTTCGGTTACGCGTCAATCTTCAAAATGGACAGACTCTGGAAACTGTTATCAAGGACTTAAAGATCCTCAATGATGTGCCTACGCCTACCGCAACATTGACTTCGACACCTGAGCCGGAAGACACACCAGTGCCAACGCTTCCCACTGCGACCGACGTTCCGGCTCCCGTTTTGTTGACCTATCCGACGCCCACGCCTTTGCCCGCTAACCCTGCCACATTGACGACTCCATCCATCTACTCGAATTTTGCTCGTGGGACAGCTATCACCCTGGTGCTTTTCTTCCTCATTGGCCTCATCCTTCGTCTCCGCCGTACTACCTGACACTTGAAACATGACACCTGACACCTATTTATTGATTGGCCTTGGCAACCCGGGCCGCGAATACAGAAACAGCCGTCATAACGTCGGCTTTATGTTGATTGACCGCATCGCCGTTCGCCTCAATGCGCGCGGGATGAAACTCCAATCAAAGGCGCTGGTAATGTCCGGGATGTATGAAGAGCGGAAGATCATCCTCGCCAAACCGCAGACGTATATGAATCTATCAGGTCAATCCGTGCAGGGACTCCTGCACTTCTACAAGATCCCGTTCGAGAACCTAATCGTCGCGCACGATGACCTGGACCTTCCCTTCGGCACGATCCGTATCCGTCCCGGCGGCGGGCCAGGAGGTCAGCGCGGCATGGCCTCAACCATCGAACAGCTTGGCACCAAGGATTTTCCACGCCTGCGCATCGGTATCGGTCGTCCGCCCGGCAGAATGGATCCGAAGGATTACGTCCTGCAGAATTTCTCCAAGGAGGAGCAGAAGCTGCTTTCTGACATCCTCGACCGTGCCGCCGATGCTGCGTTGACGTTTGTGATGAATGGATTGAACAAGGCGATGAACCAATTCAATGGAATGGTTGATTCGTAGGGATAGGGCTAAGTGCCCAAAGGGTATGCCCCTGTCCCAGGCAAGCGCGAAAGGTGGCTGCGAGAGTCGCCCGTACAAATCATGCAATCTCTTCTAAATAAACTCCGCGACCTCCCTCAATATCAGCAAACGCTGACTCAAATCCAGGCTGGCAAAGAAATCCCCGGCCTGGGATTGCCGCGCGCCGCGCGTCTGCCTCTGCTGACCGCATTCCACACGGATCTCAATCAGCCTATTTTGCTGATTACCGATCGTGCAGACCATGCTCTGGCTCTCTATGATGAACTAGGCTTCTGGCTCAAATCGTCGCGTTATCTTTTTGCGGAGCCAAATCCTCTCTTTTATGAACAGGGCGAATGGGGTGTCGCCACGCGGCGCGAGCGCCTGCAGACTCTTACAGCGCTCTCTGCCTACCATCTTCCTTTTGCAGAGAAGTCGCAAACACCTCTTGTGATCGTTGCCTCTGTGCGTGCACTGATGACGCGTACCTTGCCACGCCGCGATTTTCTCAAGGCCTGCAAGAAGCTCAGCGTCAACCAGACGATCCAACCCGACAGCCTTATCCGCGAATGGGCACGGATTGGCTATCAGCGTGTCAACACTGTGCTCGAGCCGGGACAATTCTCCCATCGCGGTGGCCTGCTTGATATCTGGCCTGCTACCGAGGGCAATCCTGTCCGCCTGGATTTCTTCGGTGACGAGATCGAGACCATCCGGCGTTTCGACCCTGCCTCGCAGCGGACAGTAGAGAAACTCGAGTCCATCCTCATTACCCCGGCACGTGAATTCCTAATTCCAATTCCCGATTCCCAACTTACCAATTCCCAATCTCCCGACTCCCAATTTACCGAGTTTCACATCCCGCTTCTTCATTCACAGCCTGCTTCGCTGCTGGATTACCTGCCCCAGAAAACGTGTGTCTTGCTGGACGACGTCAGCCTGATCGAATCCATGACCAACGAAGTGGAAGAGCAGGCAGTCAAATTCCGGCGGGAAAGCATCGCCGAGGGAACGCTGGCTGCTGATTTCCCTGTCCCGTATTTGCCCTGGTCCGAGTTGAATGACAACCTGCATGAGTTCACCACACTGGAGTTGGGTCATTCCACAGCAATTGAGTCCCTCTCGTCCACTGGGAGAGGGGATAGGGGTGAGGGCAAGTCGCTTTCCACCGTTTTTGGTCATGATGAGAGATTTGGCGGCCGGCTGAAGCAGTTTGTTGATTATCTTGTTTCCATCGTGGAAAAAGGGGAGGATGTTTTTGTTATTTCGCGGCAGTCTCCGCGCTTACAGGAGTTATGGCGGGAACACTATCCTGACTCAGAATACAACAACCTGCAGTTCATCGAGGCTTCGCTTTCCGAAGGTTTCACCCTGCGAGCCGATTCTCTACCGGCTTCTCATCTGATCTCTGACTCCGAAGTCTTTGGCTGGGAACGTCCTCAGCCGCGCATCCGTCAAAAGGAAGTTGCAGAGACACCTGAGTCTATTTACGCGGATTTGCAGGTGGGCGATTACGTTGTCCATATCGATCATGGGATTGGCCGCTTCAATGGGCTGATCCAACGTCAACTCGAAGGTCATGAGCGGGAATTTTTGGCGGTTGAATATGAAGGCGGAGATACTCTCTTTGTCCCGGTGCATCAGGCCGACCGTCTGACTCGATACGTCGGCGCCGAGGGAGGCGCGCCGTCTCTCGATCATCTCGGCGGGCAAACCTGGCACGAGACAAAGAGCCGAGTCAAAGAGGCGGTGCAAAAGGTCGCGGAAGAATTGCTCGACCTGTACGCGCGTCGCCAGGTTGTAGAGGGATTCGCTTTTGCTGAGGACAGTCAGTGGCAGCAGGAACTCGAAGACAGTTTCCCGTATGTCGAAACGGAAGACCAGGTGCGCGCACTCAAAGAGATCAAACGTGACATGGAACGTCAGCGCCCCATGGATCGCCTGCTGTGCGGCGATGTGGGTTACGGCAAAACCGAGCTGGCTTTGCGCGCGGCCTTCAAAGCTGTTATGAGCGGGAAGCAGGTGGCTGTGCTCGTGCCAACAACGGTCCTCGCGCAACAACATTTCGAGACCTTCTCGCAACGTCTTGCGGCGTTCCCTGTGAAGGTCGAGATGCTTTCGCGCTTCCGCTCACCGCGCGAACAGACTGAAGTCCTGCTGGGACTTGCCCTGGGCGAAGTGGACATAGTCATCGGTACGCACCGTCTGATCTCATCTGATGTGCAGTTCAAGGATTTGGGCCTGGTCATCATTGATGAGGAGCAGCGCTTCGGCGTCACGCACAAGGAGCATCTCAAACAGCTTCGTACCGAAGTGGATGTGCTCACTTTGACGGCCACGCCGATTCCGCGTACTTTATACATGGCGCTCACTGGTGTGCGCGATATTTCGAATCTAAATACGCCTCCCGAAGAACGGCTTCCCATTGTCACCCACGTTGGCCCGTATTCGTCGAAGCTGGTGCGCCAGGCCATTTTGCGTGAACTGGAACGCGGCGGGCAGATCTTTTTCGTCCACAACCGAGTCCACACAATTGACGCGATGCGCGTGCATCTGGATCAGCTCGTACCCGAAGCGCGGGTGGATGTTGGACACGGTCAGATGCCCGAACAGCAGTTGGCGAATGTGATGCACCGTTTCAATCTTGGACTGATCGATGTCCTGCTTTCGACGACCATTATCGAATCTGGATTGGATATCCCGAACGCCAACACTCTCATCGTTGACCGCGCGGACACATTCGGTTTGGCGCAGCTCTATCAATTACGCGGGCGTGTCGGCCGCGGTGCGCAGCGTGCCTACGCCTATTTCTTCCGCCACAAAAAATTGTCTCCCACGCTCGAAGGCCAACAGAGACTGGAGGTCATCGCGGAGAATACGCAGCTCGGCGCGGGGTACTCTATTGCCATGCGTGACCTGGAGATCCGTGGCGCCGGAGAGTTGCTCGGCACGCGCCAGCACGGATACATCGAGGCGGTCGGTTTCCACTTGTACACAAGACTGCTTGCGGATTCTGTGAGAAGGCTGCGGCGCGTTGAAAGCGAAAGGTTGAAGGGTGCAGGTTCTTCGAAAGAGGAGCCCACCTTCAACTTGCAGCATTCAACTTTCAATTTACCCCTGAGCATGCCTGTCAATGTAGATTTGCCGCTCGCGGTCGGCATTCCTGCAGATTACATCGCGGACCAGGATCTGCGTCTGCGGTTGTATCGTCGCATTGCGGATCTGCGGGATGAGACCGAGATCGAAGCCATGATGTCTGAATTTCAAGATCGTTTCGGGCCGTTGCCTGAGATGGTGGATAATCTGTTTTATCAGGTCCGTGTCAAATTGCGAGCGCAAAGTGCCGGGCTGGCGTCAGTGAACTGGGAAAACGGGCAGATTGTTTTGCGATATCCGACCTCAGAGGAGAAAAAGGATGGGCCACGTCTGCAGGATCTCGGCCGCGAGGTACGAGGCGGAAAGTCCGCTTATTGGTGCGCGTTTGGGGAACAGTGGCAGCCGAAGCTGTTGGATGTGTTATCCAGGCTGGCGTCGTGATATAATAGAACACCCGTTCTTTAGAGAAAAGAGGTTCCATGGGTTTCAAACTTCAAGCGCCCTTTCAGCCAATGGGTGACCAGCCCGAGGCGATCCGTGGACTTGTTAACGGAGTCCAGTCTGGAATGAAGCATCAGGTGCTGCTTGGCGCCACCGGCACCGGCAAGACCTATACCATCGCGTCGGTGATCCAGGAATTGCAAATGCCGGCGCTTATTATGGCACACAATAAGACGCTCGCTGCCCAGTTATATTCGGAATTCAAAGAGTTCTTTCCGGAGAATGCAGTTTCATATTTCGTGAGTTATTACGATTACTACCAGCCTGAGGCATACGTTCCTCGGCATGACCTTTACATCGAGAAAGAGACCGAGATCAACGAGGAAATAGAGCGCCTGCGTCTCGCCGCGACGACCGCGCTGGTTTCCAGGCGAGACGTGATCATCGTGGCTTCGGTGTCGTGCATTTATGGCCTGGGGTCGCCTGAAGAGTTTGGCAAGGGAACGGTGGTTTTACAGGTCGGGCAGATTTATCGGCGAAACGCGCTGCTGCGCCAGTTGATCGAGTCCCAGTACCAGCGCAATGACATGGAACTGCGCCCCGGCACATTCCGTGTGCGCGGCGATACGCTGGAGATCATCCCGGCCTACGAGGACAAAAAGGGATTCCGAATTACTTTCTTCGGTGACGAAGTGGAACGCATTATGCAGTTCAGTCCGCTGACCGGTGAGGTCTTCGAGGAGCCCAGGGAAGTCTCGATCTATCCTGCCAAGCAATATTTGACAGATGCCGACCGGCTCAAGGATGCGATCAAAAATATCGAGGGCGAGTTGGAGGAACGTCTGGCGTTCTTCAAAGAATCAGGCAAACATCTCGAAGCCCAGCGTCTCGAACAACGTACACGCTATGACCTGGAGATGCTCAAGGAAGTGGGTTACTGCTCGGGCATCGAGAACTATTCGCGTCACTTGGATGCCCGCGCTCCGGGCACGCATCCGTGGACGATGATCGACTTCCTGCCGAGCGATTACCTCCTGGTCATCGATGAAAGCCACATGAGTGTGCCGCAAATACGCGGCATGTATAACGGAGATCGCTCGCGCAAGGAGACGCTGGTCGAGTATGGTTTCCGCCTTCCGAGCGCGCTGGATAACCGCCCACTCAAGTTCAATGAATTTGAGGATGTGATGGGACACACCATCTACACGTCTGCCACGCCAGGGCCGTATGAAATGGAGCACGCCGAGCAGGTCGTCGAGCAGATCATCCGTCCGACAGGGCTCGTTGATCCAGAAGTGGAAGTCAGACCCACCAAGGGCCAGGTGGATGATTTGATCGGAGAGATCAGACAGAGGGTCGAAAGAGGCGAGCGCGTCCTGGTCACCACGCTCACGAAGCGGATGTCCGAAGACCTGGCCGAGTACCTTCAGGAATTGGGGATGAAGGTCCATTATTTGCACTCCGAAGTGGAGACGCTCGAGCGGGTCGGCATCCTGCGCGATCTGCGCCTGGGTATCTTCGATGTGCTGGTCGGAATTAATCTCTTGCGCGAAGGATTGGATTTGCCGGAGGTTTCGCTCGTCGGAATCCTCGATGCGGATAAAGAAGGGTTCCTCCGCTCCGGGACTGCCCTGATCCAGACCATCGGCCGGGCCGCGCGTCACGTCAACGGGCGCGTGATCATGTACGCTGACCGCATGACGGACTCGATGAAGTGGGCGATTGACGAGACGAACCGCCGCCGCGCAAAACAGGTGAAATACAACGAGGAAAACGGGATTACCCCCATCAGCATTCACAAGGCGATCCATGATCTGACCGAGGAGATGGCCGGGAAAGCTGTCGGTGAGTCCAAGGGTGAGTATCGCGTGAAGGGCGCGGGCGGCCTGCCGCGCAACGAGCTGCGGCAGATCATCAGTGACCTGGAGAAGGAAATGAAAGAAGCGGCGAAGAATCTGGAATTTGAGAAGGCCGCTGCGCTGCGAGATGAGATGTATGAGTTGAGGACTCTGCTTGCTGAGGATGAGAGCCTGAAGCCCTGGGAGAGGATCAAATTGCTGGCTGGTGAAGAGTGACGTTATAATTAGGGTTAAGCACGTGAAACACATTTTAAAATCCCCCTTGCAGCCTTCACTTCACTACGGGGAGATACAGGCGATTGAGCATGTGGACCCTGATCGTTCACGCACCAGATCGTGACCCAAAGCCGTACGTACTAAAAGATGGAAAAACGTCCATTGGCCGGGCCTCCGCGAATGATATTGTCGTGGAGGATACGGCAGCTTCACGTCATCATGCCGAAATCCATTTCAATCAGGCAGAGAAAGTCATCTCACTCCTGGATCTGGACAGCACCAATGGCACCTATGTGAATCATCAGCGGGCATATGGTGCCTGTCCATTGAAGGCAAACGACGTGATTCGGATCGGCCAGGTCACCTTTGACCTTGTCCTGCCGGGCGAAGATCATGATGCCAAGAAGGGGGCAACTGGGACGCACCTGTTTACACGCGAGCTTTTGCTTGAATCGTTGGATCAGCATGCCGTCCTGCTCTATGATGTTTCGCGTAAATTGAATTTTGCCACAAGCCTTGGCATGGTCATCGACGAACTCACTTCAACCATCAAACACTCGATGGGTGTTCAGTCATGTGAGATCATCATGAAGAACCAGTTTACCCAGATGGATGAAGCAGGAAAGGATGCAGTGGCTGTGCGCGCCGTTCGAAAACGCTCGGCTGAAGTCGTTCCGCTGGAAATGTACGTCCCGGTCCTCAGTGGCGATGATGTTCTCGCGCTGCTGCATTTGAAGAAGGAACGCCAGGGCACACGTCCGTTCAGCCAAAACGACCTGCGGATCGCGATTGCGGTCAGCCATCAGGCGTCCCTGACGATCCAGCGCCTCAATTTACTTGAAAAGGTTCGAAAGGAGGAACAGCTCCGCCAACTTTTCACCCGCTTCGTTTCTCCCTCCGAAGTTAAGCTTTTACTGAGCCATTATCTGGACACAGGGGAACTACCCCCGTTGCACGAGGAAAAAGTGACAGTCATGTTCGCCGATATTGCGGACTCGACCGGCATGGGCGAAAAAATGGGCGTTAAGAATTTTGCCTGGGTGCTCAACAAGTTCTACAGCGACTCAGCCGATATCATTTTCAGCTACAATGGCATGTTGAAGTATCTGGGGGATGGCGTCCTGGCGATCTTTGTGCATACACCGGGCGAGCCGGCGCCGGAACTGAGGGCGATCAAATCCGGGCGGGAGCTTCTGGCGCGTGTGAAAACCACCGGTCATTTGGTGCTTGACCAGCGTATCATTATGGGTATTTCCATCAATAGCGGCGTCGCGATGGTCGGATATGTGGGTACCCGTGAACGCGCTGAGTTCAATGCGCTCGGGGATGTGGTCAACGTGGCTTATAAGATGCAGGAATACGCCCGTCCCAACCGAATTGTCATCGGTCCCGCGACGGTGGCCGCAATCGTGGACCAATATCATACTCAGCGAATCGGCGAAGTGGCCTTGAGAGGGCGGGAGGGACATATGCAGGTGTATGAGGTCTTGCCATAGTGCTGCCTCAGCCCTGCGAAGGCTACAAACCTTCGCAGAGCTTTTAAATGTCCTTTATCAAACCTTTACATAGCGGTTGTATCCTTTGAGAGTAAGTTCGAGTTGAAAACACGTACTCAAAGGAGAAACAATGAAAAAGACAATTTTGATCGTTGCTTTAGCCGTCCTGGCTCTCGGTGCTCTCGGCGTTGGTGTGGTCTTTGCTCAGGATGGTAACTTACCCACATACGGTCCTGGCATGATGGGTGGTGGATATGGCTGGATGCATGATTATGTTGAGCAGGCGCTGGCTGATAAGCTTGGGCTCACCGAAGCACAGGTGGAGGACCAACTCGCCGCTGGCAAGAGCATGTATCAGATCGCGCTCGATAATGGTATCGCAGAGGATCAAGTCGCATCCTTCCTGACCAAAGTCCACACCGCTGCGTTTGACAAGGCCGTGGCTGACGGAGTCATCACCCGAGAGCAGGCAGACCTTATGCTCCAGCGGATGCAGGCCAATGGCTTCAACTATGGCAATTGTCCCATGCACAATGGACAGACCGGCCAGGCTGGTCAAGGCTATGGCCCTGGAATGATGCAGAACTGGCGTGGTGGCCAGGGTGGTCGCGGTGGGATGATGGGCGGGGGTTGGCAGAACCAAAATCCTTAATTCTTGATCACTAAACGGAGGCCGGGTTTCGTAAGAGATCCGGCCTCTTTTGATTTAAAATACAGCGGCTGTAAAGGAGGCAGGTCTGATGAAAAAGTTGAAATGGATCATCCCATTGCTTTTGGTTCTGATCGTCGCGGCAGTTTATCTTTGGCCCATACCGCAGGTGCCATTCGACCAGGTTTATGCAAAGGCAGATCCAACAGAGGTCCAGTCTCTGCAAAGTTTCCGTTCGCAATACCCTCCAAAGACCATCGAGGTCAATGGTGTGACCTGGGAATATGTTTCCCTTGGTCAAGGTTTGCAGACCATCCTTTTCCTGCACGGCATGACCGGCGCATATGACATCTGGTGGCATCAGCTTGAAGCGCTGAAATCCGACTATCGCGTCATCTCGGTGACATACCCGGTGGTGGATTCTCTCGGTGAAATGGAAGCAGGCGTGATGTCCATTTTGGATGCGGAGGGCGTGGACAAATTCAATGTAGTGGGGACATCCCTTGGCGGCTATTTCGCGCAATATCTGGTAGCGCGTCACGCGGACCGAATACAGGCTGCCGTTTTCGCGAACACGTTCCCGCCGAATGATTTGATCGCAGAACAAAATAAGACCATTGGCACAGCTTTACCATTTCTGCCCGAATGGCTGGTCATTGACGTGCTGCGTGGTAGCTTCGCGAGCAGCATCTATCCCGCTTCAGGAAATGATGAGTTAACGCTTGCTTTCCTGAACGAGATCAGTTACGGACGCATGAGCAAGGCGCAGGTGGTAGGGAGGTTCCATTGTGTGGTTGAAAAATTCGATGCGCCGAAGCCACAAATCCCCCTGATGATCATCGAAGCGGATAACGATCCGCTCGTAGCGGCAGAGCTGCGGGAGCAATTGAAGGCGCAGTATCCCACTGCGATTGTTCACACCCTTCACGCGGTGGGACACTTTCCTTATTTGAATATGCCTGCGGAGTACACTCAGTTCTTAAGGGAGTTCTTCAAATAAATATGGAGACGGCTGCTAGACGGTAGCCTCTATATGATTCAGCGTTCATGGTAATCGAACGCTGAGACCGGAGTTCGGGCCCGATGGAACGCCAAGAGCAGGCACTTCATCGCCGGTGTGAGAGCGCAAATCCGTAAGCAAGTCTTCTGCTGGCAGAGTCGATTCAACCAGCGCTTCTGACTCCGGCCGAGGCTTGCGGACGGGTTTCGCGCGATATACCACCAGTTCCCCAATCCCGTCTTCGATGGCGCGGCGAGCCAGCGCACGGATGTAATACCGATTGAATTCGCTCTCGGCCAGTACCTCCGCCGCGTTCTCGGGCGTCGCCGCAATCAGATATCCCTCGCCTTTGGGCCTGCGTCGCGGCAGTGTCCGAACAATGCGTCGGTGCTCGCGTAAGTTCTTCGCCAGTGTTTCATCGCTGCCATTTTGAATGGCCTCCCGCAGCAAATCAGTGTAATCCATTTGCCCCTGTCCGCTCAAGAGAGGACTGATGTGCAGTTGATGATGATCCAGGTCAAACTGCATTTCATCTAGCATCAATTGGCGTGTACGCTCATCCAGATTTTGATAATAAAGAGTCATGGTTCACTTCTACCTTGGTAAGGAAATTCATCGGGGTTGATGATTATAGCACAAGTGTTCTAAAAAGACAATAGGGATTTCTTGGCGCCGGAAGACACGGCGCGGGGCCCCATCTCAAAGTGATTAACGTGCTGGTTAAAAGGTCATTACGCGCCTCAGTTCATGGGCGATGAGAAAGGCCTATATACCCCCGTGGAAGATGACTTAGCCGGCGGTATCAGGCTGATATGTGATCGTGAATATGATTTGCTTCACCAATGTCACAATACAGCAAATTTGACTCGCATCCCTCGCACTCGAGTTGCAAAGTCGCGTGTTGGATGTCATATTTTCGTGAAAGGACTTCGTTCAAGTTGCGCTGGATCACAGAGCCGCTGCTGATGGCGGTGTCTGGCGTGACAATGTGAGCCGAGAGCACGCGCAGGTTTTCGCTGATGCTCCATACGTGCAAATCGTGAACATCCTGAACGCCTTCCACTTTGCGCAGGTCGCTGAGCAGACTATCCATATTGATGTTCTGTGGTGTACTTTCGAGCAGGATATGAATGGTCTGCCGCAGGATGCCCCATGCATTCCAGAGGATGAGGATGCCAATCAAAACACTTACCAGTGGATCCAGCCAGTTCCAGCCGGTGAAGGCGATGACGATTCCCGCGGCAACCGCGCCGAGCGTCGACAGTACATCGCCCATCAAATGCACGAACGCACTTCGGAGATTCAGATCGTTCTCACTGCCGCGGTGGACCAGCCAGGCTGTGATTGCATTGATGAAGAAAGCCACGATGCCGACTCCGATCAAAATCGGTGCGTCCACTTCAGGCGGAGCCACGAAGCGGTGATACGCTTCATAGAAAATCCCCAGCGAGATGAGAACCAGGGTTGTCGAATTGACGAGCGCCACGAGGATACCCACGCGGTGGTAACCGTAGGTCTTGCCCGCGTTGGCCGGTTGCAAAGCGATTTTCAGCGCGTACCAGCTCAAGCCAAGCGCAATGACATCGGTGAAGTTGTGCGCTGCGTCTGTGAGCAGCGCCAGACTGTTGCCAATTATTCCCGCAATCACCTCGACCACAACGAATGCCAGAGTCAACCCCAACGAGAGGGCAAGCCGTCGCGTCGTTTGTGTAGCGATTTCAGGAAAATGGGAATGGGTGTGATTGGAAGCCATGATGATGGATTGAGGTTATCTTTCTGAAAAATTATCCTGCTGTTCTTCCTGAGGCACAAGCAAAATGGATATCTTTGTCTGGCGGACAACATTGGGAGCAACCGAGCGTGCCCAAAAGGCACCCATGCCTGCACGCCGATGCGTGCTCAGAAGGATGAGATCTGCCTGAATGTGTTCGCCAGTTTTAGTGATGACAGAGGCCGGGTCGCCCCGGGCGATCTCTGCATTCACTTTGAAACCTTTGCGAAGGAGATCGTCCAGATGAGTCTGGAGATGCTGCTTTGTCGTCTCTTCTTTGATCTCAAGATAGGCAGTCGCAGTTCCGGGCAGCATACTGCTCGCGGCGGCCTTTTCACCGCTGAGTGTGCCAAAGGTTGGGATCACGGTCAATAGATGAAGTTCCGCACTGTACGAGTGGGCAAGCCACTCAGCATACGGCAGGCTGTCATCGTGGATGGATTCGCTGTCGAGCGGGACGAGGATGCGGCGAATCTCAAAGGGACGCGTCCCTGCCGCTTGAGGCTGGATCAGAAAAATGGGAGTCTGACCGCCGGCCAGCACCTGTTGGGCAATGTTGCCGAAGAGCACGTCGCGAAATCCGCCTTTTCCATGAGCGCACATCACAATCAGGTCAGGTTTGAATTCTTCTGTGGCATGTTCGACAATGCTGGCAGCGACGTCTTTCACTTCGGCAGTGTGGACGTGGGTGATCACCTTCGTTCTGTCTGGGAAGAATCTGGCAGCGACGTCTTTTAGATAGACCTCCGCCTCCTCAGGCTGAGAAAGGTGATGCTCGCTGTGAACCTCTCTGGGCGCGTCCTTCTCGATGATATGCAGAAGAGTGACCGGTGCGCTGAGAATTCCGGATAACGATGCGGCGACCGGGAGGGCGCTTTCCGCGAGTTTCGATCCATCCAGTGGGACAAGTATATTCTTGAACATCGTCAGCTCCCAAATATCAGTTGATAAAGCAGGAAGAGATTCAGACTCACGATCAAAGCAGCGGCGAGGCTTGCCAGCAGAGTTGTGATCGGTTTGTTCACCAGCGTGCCCATCAAATCTTTTCGCCGTGTGAACATAACGAGAGGGATCACAGCGAATGGCAGGCCAAAGCTCAAAACCACCTGACTGAGGACCAGCGTGCGGGTCGGATCGAGTCCGATGGCGATCACGATCAACGAAGGAAGCATAGTGACCAGCCGTCTGATCCAGGGAGCAATATGTGTATGCAGAAAGCCCTGCATGATCACCTGCCCGGCCATTGTACCAACAGATGACGATGAGAGTCCACTTGCCAGTAGCGAGATTCCAAAGACGACACTGGCAGCGGAACCGAGCAAGGGTTGCAGCGTCCGGTATGCCTCCTCGATGGTCCCGATCTGGGATAAACCCTGCTGATGGAAGGTATTGGCAGCCATGATAAGCATTGCCATATTGATCAGGCTCGCCGCGCCCATGGCCACAAGCACATCGATGATCTCAAATCGGAACAGCTTATGTTGCAGCTTTGGATCCTTGACCACAATGCGGTCCTGTGTCAACGCGGAATGAAGATAGATTGCATGCGGCATCACAGTTGCGCCAAGGATGCCGGTTGCCACCAGCACGCTTTCTGTGCCCGAAAAATGCGGCACGACGGCATGGTAAAGCACATCTCCCAGATTTGGCTTCACCAGGAAAATCTCGATCAAATAGCTCGCAGCGACCACTCCCACCAGCGCAGTAATGACCGCTTCGAGCGGACGGAACCCAAAGCGTTCCAGTCCCAGGATCAGGAATGTGATGATTGCGGTCAGGAATCCGGCCCACAGAAGAGGCATACCGAACAACAGGTTGAGTGCGAGCGCCGCGCCCAGGAACTCCGCCAGGTCGGTTGCCATCGCGACCAATTCAGCAAGAGCCCACATGCTCCATACGGCCCAGCGCGGGAATTGGTTGCGGCAATGCTCGGCCAGGTTTTGCCCCGTCGCGATTCCCAGCTTCGCTGAGAGCGTCTGGATCAACATGGCCATCAGGTTGCTGGCGACGATCACCCATAGCAGCTCGTAGCCAAATTTGGCTCCGCCCTGAATGTTGGTGGCGAAATTGCCGGGATCCATGTAGGCTACGCTCGCGATGAACGCCGGTCCCATGAACGGCAGGATGCGCGCGAACCATCCTTTTTTGCTTTGGCCTGTCAATACCTCGTGCGCTGTTTCCAGAGTGGACTTATCTCCATGACGCGCGGCTGAATTGGATTTGATTGGCTTTAATGTATTCACATTTGATCACTTTCTATTCTTCAGAATGATATCTTGATGAGCAACTGAACGCTTCCTTCTGCCCTGCAAACCGATTCCGTTTTCGGGGCGGCCTGCCGCTAGGATACTATCCCAGTTTAGGAAAGAACCGTCCCGTTTGTTTCATATAGTTTCGATACTCATCCCCAAATTTCTCAACCAGATGTGCTTCTTCGTTGGGAGTACGAATTGCAAGCAGGATAAATGCCAGAATGGATAGAAGAATGATGAACCAGGAATCCGCGATCGTTCCCAGGGAAAGGAAAGCCAGCGTTCCAAATGTATACAGTGGATGACGGATCCACCGGTAAGGTCCGCTTGTAGCTAGTCTGTGTTCTTTGCGTGTAGCAACTGTGGGACTAATGCCTGTGCCAATGCTTTTGAACATCCAGTAGATCAACCCAAGGGAAGCAAGGCCAACGCCAACGCCGATCCATCGGACCGAATCTGCAAGTCCGATCCTGGACCATGCCATCCATGCAGGATTGACAGCGTAGATCAGCGGGCTGAACCAAAGGAATAACCCTCCAAGTCGGAGGGCCAGAAATATGGGTTTACCTTCATCCTTCGTGGATACTTTTTCACCGGAGTCTCTATCCGCTTTGCTGCGGAAGTAGACCGATATTGCGACGGCTGATAGAAGAATAACAGCGCTAAAAACTCGAAATATGGTTTCGTTCATGTTTGTCTCCATGTCATTGCCCCGCCCTCCTCGCAATGACATACTAATCTATTTCCACATACACTTTGCCTGTGATCGGCAGTCCGAGCACATTGGATTTGCTGCCAACTTTCACGGTCAGGTTATGGTCAAAGGGTGAGTGGGCAGTGACTTCAATCCGTGCCCCGGGGATCAAGCCGAGACTCTCGACATGTCGCAGGAACGCCGGGTCCTCGCCGTGCACGCGCACCACGGTCCCTTTTTGGGTGGGGCGGAAGGCGGATAATGGTTGGGATTTATCTGTAGGCATGGTCAGATCTTCGGTGGGGATGAGGTCACCATGCGGGTCACGCGTCGGGTTGCCCAGTGCTGCGGCTATCCGCCTCTCGAAATCCTCTGAAATCACGTGTTCCAACCGGCAGGCCTCGTCATGGACTTCATCCCAGGAATAGCCAAGCGTCTGCACCAGCCATGTCTCCAACAGGCGATGGTGACGGATCACCTCCAGCGCGTTTTTCTTTCCCGTGGCTGTTAGTGTGACGCCCTGATGTTTGTGGTACTGCACTAAAGCGGGTCTGGTTGTTGCCAGCTTCTGCACCATGCCTGTGACCGAGCCGGGCTTGATTTCCAGCCGGCGGGCAATGTCATTGGTGCTGGCCGGCGTGCCGCTGCTCGTCAAATCATAGATTTCTTTCAGATAATCTTGAACGGATGTAGTTACCTGTTTCATTTTTACTTCACTAAACAATAATTTAGTCTTACCTAAATTATTTTAACAGCGGAAACGCGTTTTGGTCAAGGCCTGTGAGGAGATTTCAAGGCATTGCAATTTGCCCAATGTATGTCATAATCCACCAAGTTTAATTCGATGAGGTGAAGCAATGCGTGTTTGTATTCTATCTGATGAAGAACCGGAAGATTTCGACCCCGCTCCATTTATGAATGGTTATGACTGGGAAATGGTGACGCTCTACAAACCTGTGATGAAACAACTGCGCGCGCTGGCTGAAAGTGGAAAGTTCGACATTTACCTGAACATGTGTGAAGGCTATGAAGAAGATGACCCCGATCCAAAAGCTTATCTGGGTATTGAAGTGGTAAAAGCGCTCGAACAGCTCAATCTGGCGTTTACGGGAGCTGATTCGAATTTCTATGATCCGACACGTGAAGAGATGCAGGCCATCGCTGAAGCGCATGGAATCCGTTTTGCGAGAGGTTATCAGGTCAAGAGTGCGGAAGAGGCGGAGCAGCTTGCCGTAAATTTGCCTTATCCGATCATGGTCAAGCATCCGAAGAGCTATGGCAGCACAGGCATGACAAAGGAGTCGCGTGTGGATACGCCGGAGCAGCTAAGAGGGCAGGTCGAGCGGATGTGTTCCGAATTTGGCGCGGCCCGCATGGAAGAATTCATCGTGGGCAAGGAATACAACGTGCTGGTCCTGGATAACCCCGATGACCTGAGCAATCCCATCGCCTATCCCCCGGCCGAACTTATCTTTCCTCCCGGCGAAGAGTTCTGGCACGTGGATGTCAAATGGAACTATGATGTCGTATTTGATTTCAGACAGGTGACCGATCCCGAATTAGTAGCACGGCTCCACGGTATTGCCTGCAAGATGTATCTCGCAACGGGTGCCACGGGCTATGGTCGCTGCGATATTCGAATGAGTGAACAGGGAGAATTGTGCATTCTCGAGATCAACCCCAACGGTGGAATCATGTTCAAGCCTGAGGAGTATGGGCCTGCAGATTACATGATCCTTTATGACCCACACGGATACAAAGGTTTTTTCGATACGATCTTCCGCGCGGCATTGCTTCGACAAAAGATGCGCGCCACGAGCAACTGAATGAAAAACGTCCCGAAGGCAGATCCATCCTTCGGGACGTTCCTTATTTCTTCCTTCGAAAGAACCTGCTATTGACAATGAAAGCCATCACGGCGAATGCAATGGCGATGTAGGTAAATGCTTCCTGATTGGTGGACATCCCGATAATGAGGAAAACCATTCCAAGAACGAGGAAAGCAGGCGCAATTGATTTTCGGTTCATCAGCTGTTTTTATCTCGCGAGTTAGATGCAGTATCAACCAGGACGCGGTCGCCATGGCTCTTCGGCACAGAAACAACCAGGAAAGCCACATCGGAGGCATTACCCCATGGATAATGCTCGGCATTTGCAGTGGATACAACTTCCATCACTGGAGCACCTTCACTTCCGGGAAATGCAACGCATCGAACACGCCGATTGTGTTGCCGTTCAAGGTTTCCTCGAAGAAGGCAACTAAATAGGAGTCCATGATCTTGACCATTTCCCTGCCATTGATCGGGCCCTTGAGTCCAAGCTGGGGCGCGATGGGGGAGAGCATGGGAAGGTCAGTGAAATCATAGTGACGTGTCCCTTGAATGGCTACAACGCCCAGGGGCTGCTGGGCCTTTGCATAAAATGGAAAGAACAACTGGTTGTTGCGGCTGTTTGTGTCTTCCGACCACACCTGTGAGAACATAAAGAAGGCTGGTTGCGACAGACCCTTCGATAGAACTTCAAGCGAAACCGGGCGCATGAAGGGATCCAGTCCCATAACAGCCTTGCAGCGCCGGTCCCTGCCGCAGAATTCGATAGCTGCGCCGCCGCCCGTAGAATGCCCGAAGACGCCGATGTGGTTGAAATCAAATGCAGAGTAGAACGAGCCTCTAATGTCGCTATTGCGAATGGCTAAGTAATCGAGCGTGTAGGCAATATCGCCAGCCCATTGGTCAACCAATTTGCGCGCCGCGATCTCGTATTCATCGGTTGGCGCGCCCTCGGGCAGGGCGGACGGGTTGTTCTGCGCAACCTGTCCATCTGGAAAAACTGTGACCATGGACCCATAAGTATGGTTGGGCGCCACGACCACGTATCCATGACTGGCAAGCTCGATGGCCTGAGCCGTATTTTGGGCCTCGAATCCGTTCCAGCCATGGGAGAAGACGATCACCGGAAAGCCATGCTCTCGTTTTACGATCGGCGCGTCCAGATAAGCTGGCGTTTTGACCAGCGAAAGGTGGTCCAGGAAAAACGATGGCATATGGAGATATGTCGAAATTGCCGGCGCAAAGACCTGTGATTGCGCCATCCACGGCGCTGGCTTGTCGTCGGGATGCGGCGTTGCGGGATACCACATCTGCACCATGAACTTGCGCGGCTCATCTTTACCAGAGTACAGTTCACGGCGCGATTCGTCTGTGAGCTGGAAGGAAGTTGTCCCCACCTGATAATTGCCGCTCGGTTTTGGGATGTGAGGGACAGGCAGCAGAATAGGCAAAGTCGTCGAAATGGCGAGCAGGATGACGGTCAGGTAGGATGCGAGAGGCCGGATATCCCGCGTTGAGAATAACATTGTCAATGCACTGACAGCAAGCAACGCTGTCACAACGTAGAGCGGAATCATCTGCCATCGATAACCTTCCAACAAAAAATGAATCTGTGTGATGACGAGCGCCAAGGCCGGCACGAGTCGAATCAAGGCCGGGCGCGGATGCGGCCAAAGGAGATACAGCCCCAGAAGAGCGGCGATGGTAATTTCAAGCGGGCGCATGTTCGACCTGAGGAACGGCTTTTCGCCCAATGGCGTAGGCCTTGGCGAAGAGCGCATTGAGGACCAGCATGAGATAGGCGGTGTAACCGAACATCAAAAATGGAATGATGCAGATCAACACGACTGTGATCATCGCAATCTGCATTGCAAGGCTGAAAACAAAGCCCGCAACCATGGTGAAGAGATAGGCCCCTATAAAATAACCCAGGCCTGCGCGGAAGATCGGCCACCATTCGCGCACCCGCAAGGCGGCTTCGAATGATTGCTGCGCGACCACGTGGGACTGTGCCGCGCCGGCAATCACGCCAAGTGGCAGCCCCAGGAGCATTGCCAGAAGGAAGACACCCATTCCTATTTCGAACGTGACGAAGCCAAATGGCGAGATGGAATTCGGATCGCGCGGATTGGCAAGCGTAAGCAGGAATGGTGATGACATGAAGAAGACGAATCCGCAGCCCAGCAGGAGAAGAACCGGCAGCATATAGACAAGCTGGGCGGCGAAGAGGCGCGCGCCCTCCGTCAAAAGCTGACCCCACTCGATGCCCTGCCACTCGAGCATGGTCGGCTCTTTGTCTTCGTCGATGATCTGGCGCATGATGCGCGCACCGTAACCCAGGAGAATCAGCGTTGGGATGATGGGGATGATCATCGCTGCCAGCATAATGAGAGCAGCCAGCAGGAATTGTTTCCTTGCGAAAGCATCGCGAACGGGGAAGAGCAGGATCGGTTGAAAGTCGGTCATGGGAAAGCCCCTTTGATTGGTTTGGAGTCCAACGACTATAGCGGTTCGGACTGTGCCGGATAAGAGCTCCAAAGTCGGGAGACTTTGGGCTCCAATCAGCCTACTGGGACGATCAAAACCGTAATGGCGATGAAGTGTGCCAGTGCGGCAAGGATCACGAAAATATGCCAGACCTCATGAAAGCCAAAGACGCCGGGTTTGAAATTCATGATCTTCGTCATGTAAACAATCGCACCGAGCGTATACATCACACCGCCAATGATCAGCCAGGCAAGTGTCCAGGGCGAGAGGGTTGCGACCATCTCACCAATGGCGGCGAAACACAGCCAGCCCATGATGAGATAGATCACAGCATTCAGCCAGCGCGGCGACTTGATGACGAAAATCTTCGCCACAATGCCGATCAGCGCCAGGGACCAGATGATCGAGAGCAACCCCCATTTCCAGAATCCGCTAAAAGCATTGATGCAAATAGGGGTATAGGTGCCGGCAATCAGGAGATAAATCGCTGAGTGATCGATCTTACGCAGAATAATCAGCACTCTCTCTTTGGCGCGCACCATGTGATAGGCAGCGCTGGCCGAAAACATGCCAATCAGGCTCAGACCATAGATCAAAACGGAAATGATCTTGGCAGGGTTGGTCCATCCTATGATGAGAAGGACAGTGGAGCCAACGGCGGCGATAATCGCAGCGAAAAAGTGCGTGAGCCCGTTGACAGGTTCGCGAAGGTTCTTCAGCATAACGTCTCCCAGATCGTATTAGTGGCAATCATAATCAGCAGCGGATTTGATTTTACTTCAAATAATCACATATCAAGCGGGTTCATCGCGATGCGATCTGCACAACTGAAATAGTTTCAATTTTGTGAACTGCCGTATGTAGTTGTTCCTGTACAATAGACAGCATGATCCTATTCATTGTAAGCATCTTTCTTTCCGCTTTTCTGCTTTTCCAGGTCCAACCGATGGTTGCCAAATTCATTCTGCCCTGGTTTGGCGGAACACCTGCCGTATGGTCAACAACCATGCTGTTCTTTGAGGTTTTTCTGACCGGTGGGTATGCATATGCCTACTGGTTGATCGGACGTGTGAAGAGTTCGCGACAGGGAATCATCCATATCATCCTGCTGGGAATTTCCCTTGCGCTGCTCCTCGGACTGGGAGTGGTATGGCCCTCCCCGGTCATGCCCGGCGCTGACTGGAAGCCCACAAGTCTTGATTTTCCGGTCCTTCACATCCTGCTGCTGCTGACAGTTTCCGTGGGCCTGCCGTATTTCATGCTGGCCTCCAACGGACCGTTGATGCAGGCCTGGTTCAGCAGAATCTTTCCAGAGAAATCCTATGCCCGGTTGTATTCACTGTCTAACGCAGGCTCATTGCTGGGGCTCCTTGCCTATCCCGTTTTGATCGAGCCCGCGTTGACATTGAGATCGCAGGGCTGGACCTGGTCAATCGGCTTTTTCATTTTTGCCCTGCTGGCCGGCTCGGTTGGCTTGCGTGCAAAACAGAGAGATACGAATCCAGTGAGTGATTCGAAACTGGTAAGCAACCTTCCTGAGAAAAAACCATCAGCAGCATTAATGATCCTGTGGATTGCCCTGGGCGCGATCGCGTCCGTCTTTTTGCTGGCTGTCACCAACCAGATCTCGCAGGAAGTGGCGGTGATCCCTTTCCTGTGGATTTTGCCGCTCGCAATCTATCTTTTTTCGTTCATCCTGGCATTTTCTGATGCACGTTGGTATCACCGCCGCCTGTATTCGGTTTTGTTTCTGCTTTCAAGCGGTGAGATGATCTGGTCACTTACGCAGGCTGGCTCACTGGACATCCTGTGGCAGATTGCTTCCTATTGCGTGCTCTTGTTCCTGGGCTGTATGATCTGCCACGGTGAGTTATATAAGCTGCGGCCCTCTGCCAGTCACCTGACGTCCTTTTATCTGATGGTTTCTGTCGGCGGGGCGATGGGCGGAGTATTTGTCAACCTGGTCGCGCCTTTCATCTTTACAGGCTATTGGGAGCTTTACGTGGCATGGCTGATGATCTTGGCCATCTTTGCGCCCATCTTTCTCCCGCGTTGGTTTGCGCCTGAAGGCATGCAGGTGGCTTTGATGTTGATGGTGTTTGTGGCCGGGAGTGTCTTCTTTACGCTTCAGGGTGACCGCTACCAAAGCTCGCTTTTTGTGCGCAGGAACTTCTATGGCATCCTGCAGGTGCGTAATTGGCAGTCAACCTCTTCGGGGCAAACTGGATACATCATGATCCATGGCGCGACCGTTCACGGAATTCAGTATGCCTCGCCGGAGCGGCGTGATAAGCCAACGACCTATTACGTTGAAGACAGCGGAGTTGGAATACTTCTGTCCAATCATCCCCGCAGGGGACACGGATTGCGAGTGGGCGTACTGGGTTTGGGGCTGGGCACGGTGGCGTCCTATGGCGAAGCGGGCGACTCTTATGTCATGTATGAAATCAATCCATCAGTCATTGACCTTGCTGAGGGCGAAGGCGGATACTTTTCCTTTCTGCACGATAGCAAGGCAGCTATTACAGTTGTCCCCGGTGATGCGCGCATTTCGCTCGAACGGGAACTTGCGGCGGGTCAGCCCCAAAATTTCGATGTGCTTGTCCTCGATACGTTCAGCAGCGATTCAATCCCCGTTCACCTGGTGACAAAAGAAGCGTTTGCAATCTATTTGCAGCATCTGGCCCCGGATGGCGTGATCGCGGCACACATATCCAACCGAAACCTTGATCTTCAACCTGTCTTCTGGAAGATGGCGCAGGAATATCATCTTTCGATTGTGCGTGTGGACCGCGCCGCCCAGGAAGATGACGACGGCTTTCCTTCGGAGTGGATCCTGTTGAGCCGTGACCCCACTCTATTTGAGATACCGGCCATACATTCTAAAGTCATCTCACTGGAGAATTACTCCACGACGTTGAAGTTATGGACGGACGATTACAGCAACCTGTTTCAGATCCTGAAATAGAATAATCAATCCCCAACTTTTGTCGCAAGCACGATCAACAGCAGGCTCGATTTCACTTCAATCTTTTGGATTTCCACCTGAAAGCCTGCCTGCTCGATTGGCTTCGCGGTATGCTCCAGAAGGATGTCGTCGAGACGGGGGGATTCTCCCGTGAAATGGAATACCCAGGCCAGGAAACGCTCGATCACTTTTCGACCCACATGCCACGCCACCGGCAGGACTACAAGCCTGCCGCCGTTTAACAGGCATCGCCTGATCTCGGACAGCGTACGCGGGTCAAATATGTATTCTGAGGGGAATGTTGACACAACGGTGTGGAAGCTGTCCTTAGGAAACGGGAGATTTTGCGAGATGCCCCGCACAAGGTTGAGGTTGCTGTGACCGGCCTGTCGAAGGCGCCTTCTTGCAAGGTTCCCCATCGGTGCTGATTCATCCAGACCAACGGAAGCATATCCACGGTCACGGAGGACGCGCTGCAAATGCCCGGGGCCATGTCCCAGCTCGAGAACGTTCATCCCGTCTATGAACGGAAGGATGGCATACACCCAGTCTTTCCAGCGGCCCAATGAAACGGTCGCAGCGACCAGGTCATACGTGAAGGCAAAGGGATGGTAAAGCAGGTAAAAGATCGCCCTCATCAGGCGGCGGATCAGCATAAGAGATTTATACCCCGGCTGTTTGCCGATGCAATAAACAAAACAAGGGTTTGACGCCTGTCAAACCCTTGAGTCTTCTAAATTAGAGCTATGCAGCTGTACCGGTTTCGGTATCAGACTTTCGGGGCTTGCGGACAGCTTCCACCGCGCTCTTGCCGCGCTCACGCACTTCGTTGGCAAGATCTTCCGCACGGGCACGAGCTTCCTTCGCCAGTTCGTCGGCCCGCGTGCGGGCCTCAGCAGCGACCTGCTCAGCGCGGGCGAGGGCTTCCTCGGCGGTCACCTGCGCGCGGTCACGCAGTTCAATGGACTTGTCCTTGATCAAGGCGCGGGTTTCCTCGCCGGATTGGGGGGCAAATAAGAGAGCTACAATGGCGCCGGAAAGGCCGCCAACAATGAACCCAACCAGAAATGCACCAAATTCATCACGATCAGACATGGTCTCTACTCCTTTATGAATGGTTTTCTTTGAAATCTTCTTCGAACTCTGAGATGATTGCTGAAGGCAGGCTTCGGTTACTTCCTGCGAATGCCCATTAATTCTAACATACGTTGCATTCCGGCCAGATAACCATTGAGTTTGATGACCGGCTCAACCACATTCTCGCCCAGGAACTCGGCAGTCCCTCGCAAGCTGTTGACAGTATCGCTCGTGGCATGGAGAATCGGGCGGACCTCATTCTGAAGCAGATTGATCAGGCTTGCAAGCTGCACGATCAATACAACGAGCGCCACGCCAATCACCAGTGACTCCAGCGCCACAACGATGATAAAGACATCACGGATGCGGTCCGTGGGGGTGGCGGGCTGGAGGAGGAAATAGATCGCGATGCCCAATAAAGCCAGCAGGACGACTATACCCACGATGACCCAGGTGATAATCTGTCTGACCTTTTTGTCCTGTTCGGCCCGGGCTGCAAGTTCCTCAGGGCCTGGAGGTGGAGGTGTTACGGGTTGTTGAGGGGGAAGTGGCGTTGCCATAAAAATATTATAGCATTTTTGCAGGCCATGAGTCTAATCATTCTCCTGCCGAAACATAGCAAAAATGCTCGGGCTGAGGTTTTGTACACCTGCTTAAACGAGAGCAAAGACAAAATAATACGTAACCGGCCATTGTCCGGCAGGAGTGAGTGTATTGAAGGTCCTGCAGAATGGATTGACGCCGATGCGTTTACGCCAAACGCAATCGGCGCGCGAAGTGTAGGATCGGCCCTAACGTGGGTTCCAGGTAGCTTTGCGCCCTGAAAAGCAACAGGGTCGTAATGCCACCAATCACCGCGCCTGCAATCACGTCGCTTGGATAGTGCTCGCCGGTATACACTCGGGAAAAGGCTAGAAGTATGGCAATCAGACTGCCCGAGATACCCAGCGGACGCGAAGCCAGCAGCAGGGCCAAAGCGATTGCAAATCCAAAGGTGGCATGGTCACTGGGAAATGAAGGTTCTCGGGATGGAGGAAGAAGCAGGTTTGTTGCCAGTATCGTAAAGGGACGTGGGCGAGCCCAGACTCGAATAATGACCTGGTTGATGAGCAGGGCAAGCATAACACTCAAAATGGCAATAATGACCATCCGCTGCCGATAAGCAGACATGGGATTCTGGCGTGACCCAAACCAAAGTACTACCAGCAGGCCAAAGAGCACGTAAGGTCCGTAAGTGCTGATAAAGATGAAAAACCCATCCACCGCGGCATTACTGCCCGCCAGATGATTGATTGCTTGAAATAAGGCGCTATCCATCGCTTTCCTTTCTCAACGCGGCTGGGATGTCATGATGCTGTGATGTATGTGTGGAGATGCAATCCATGGCCCAGGACTAACAAGTTGTGGCACTATAGCAAGTCAAGATGAATTCCTGATGAAGCCAAAGGGAATTTCCCACTTGACACTCCTGGTATCAACTGAGTCGTTAAAGGAACTCGCGCACGCCTGACGAACAGCATGCGCGAAAAAAAGCGAATCGACGTTAGGAGGAGGCGGAAGATTATATCTTTAGCAATGCCATTTCGTACCTGAGTGTTTCTTCCAGCCCATCACGGAGAGGCCGCGGGTTATAGCCAAGCTCGCGTTTTGCTTTCCCGTTGTCGGCCAGGTACGTCACGCCGGCAACGACGCGCAGTCCCTCCGAAGTGTAGGATTCAGGCAGCAGGGTGTCAAATGGTTTGACAATCACCGAGAGAAATTGAAAGACCTGATAGGGTATTGTCATCGGCACAGGCTTACCGGTTATCTGGCCGGCTATCTGAAAAACACCGACCAAACTGCATGGTTCGCCGGCAATGATATAGGTCTGACCCGAAGCGGGGGTTTCCATCGCCAGGATGTGACCGCGGGCAATATCGTCTACATGTGCCCAGCACATTGCCGTCTGGCTGGGGAGCGCAGGAAGCTGGCCCCTGAGGAAATCCACAAAGTTGGTCCGCAGGGAGCTTGTATCGCCGGGACCGTAAATCATCCCCGGCATTACGATATTGAGCGGCAGCCCTTCAGCGATGAACTGATTTGCAACTTGATGCGCGGTGGCCTTGGTCCGATCATATTCGCTCAGGTGTTTGCCCTTGAAGCGATAGGTTTCATCCTGCAGCTTCCCCTTTGTGTCCGAATTGATCGCTACCGTGCTGGTGTACACGCCTTTGGGGATGTGAAGTTCACGCATCAGCTCAAGGACGTTGCGCGTGCCCTGTACATTGACACGTTCACCGTCGCTCTTATCTCTTGAGCCGATCTTGTACCAGCCCGCGACGTGGAAGACTCCATCCACGCCCTGCATGGCCGGGCGCATGGACTCCTTTTCTGTGACATCACCCTGGAAAAATTGAACACCAATTTGACGCAAATCCCCGGCCTTTTCTGGGTCACGCACGACGGCATGGACCACATGGCCTGCCTCCCTTAACTGACGCACCAATGCACCGCCGACAAAGCCTGTCCCGCCGGTGAGGAAATATTTCATTGGATCAAATTTCCCTGTGGATGTTGGACTCTGTTTAGGGAATATTATTCGTTTGCCGCATCCGTAGTGTTTGCGCCTTCTCTATGAAACAGGGATGCATATTGTGCGTAGCCCTCCTCCTCAAGCTGTTCGGCCGGAATAAAACGGAGGGCAGCCGAGTTCATGCAATAACGCAGACCCGTGGGGGCAGGGCCATCGTCAAAGACGTGGCCGAGATGCGAATCCCCGTGCTTCGAGCGGACCTCGGTGCGGGGCATGAATAGTTTGAAATCAGTGTGTGTGACGATATTCCCCGGCTCAAGGGGCCGGATAAAGCTCGGCCAGCCTGTGCCTGAGTCATATTTGTCGAGCGAGCTAAAGAGAGGCTCGCCGGTCACAACGTCCACGTAAATACCGGCGTGCTTGTTGTTCCAATACTCATTGTTATAGGGTGGCTCGGTACCCTCATGCTGAGTGACTTCGTATTGCAGGGAAGAGAGTTTCTGCCGAAGTTCGGCATCGGATGGCTTGCGATAAGTGGTCATTTCAACTCCTACAGTTAAAGTTCGTCAGGGAGGCAGGCCGACTTTACATGAGATAAGACAAATTATCAGGGCACGTCTCTTACCAGCAGAAATCTTACAAAAGGATTACGTCATGTTCTTAATGATTTGAACTTGATATACCGAGGCCAACCACAAAGACAAACCAGCCGATGAAGCAGCAGATGCCAACCACGGTGAGGCCCACCTGGATCCATCCCATGATGATTCCCGCTGTTGCCATGCCGTCACCCCCGGCCTTCGGTGGGACTGTGCGGGTCTCCTGGCGCGCTAGGTAACCGGTGATGATGGCGGCGATGCCGCCCAGGAGGGGCAGGGCCGTGAAGCCGAGTATCCCGGCAATCAGGCTGATGATTGCCATCGTGCTGGTAGGTAGGAGTGCCGGCAATTGTTCGCGGTTTGCTGGTTGATATGAGGGATCCATGGACAATCTCCTTGAAACGCCGAAATGATGGATTTGGATTCGTAAACCCACTCAATTCTAATTGCAAAAGAAGACTTTAACCGAGCGGGCGGGGTTTTTCCCCGTTTCCTCTTGACTCGACCATCGGTTGAGGGTATCCTTAAACTACCGACCGTTCGGTAGGGAGCATTTATGACCAGAGATGACATTCTCGACGCGGCTGCACAGGTGATTCGCCAGAAAGGTTTTCATGGCGCATCCATGTCTGACATTGCTGAGGCCGTCAATTTGCAGAAGGCGAGCCTCTATCATCATGTCACTTCCAAACAGGAGATCCTGCTCGCCCTCCTTGACCGCGGCCTGGACATGCTCACAGAGCATATCTCCGTTGTCTCCAATCAGGAGCTGCCCGCCGATGAAAAGCTGCGACAGATGATCTGTGCCTATTTGCAGGCGCTGGCGGATAATTCTGATCTTGCCACCGTCCTGTTGTTTGAGCATCGTTCACTGGATAAGAAATCACACGCCCGCCATGTCCCGCACCGAGATAAATTCGAGGGATTGTGGCGGGATGTTCTTAACGAGGGTACCCGCTCCGGCGTCTTTGCCTGCTCGGATACCGGCCTGACTGTCCGCGGATTGATGGGCATCATGAATTGGACTTTGACCTGGTACGACCCTGAGGGTCCCAAGTCTATTGAAGAGGTCGCCGATCAATACGCGGACATGTTGTTTAACGGGTTGTTGAAGTAATCGGTGGTTGAGTAGGCGGCGTATGGCCGCCCTCGTATCACCATTAACGGGAAACCATCTCGTACGAGGGTGGCCTCGATACGCCCCGCCAAAAGCATGCGGGGCTACTCGACCACCGACAAATTCGCGAAAGGAGAAGCTATGTATTCGTTCGAACCCAATGAGGAGCAACAAATGCTTGTCGATGCGGTGGGGAAATATGCAGTCAACGACTTGCGTCCCGCCGCGCATGATGCGGAGGAAACCCGCGAACTGCCGAAGAAGCTTGTCAGCAAGGGATGGGAGTTGGGCCTGCTGCAAGCGTCCGTGCCCGAGGCCTATGGCGGGTTCGGGGAACGCTCCGCGGTAACCGGTGCGCTGGCTGTGGAGGAGATGGCATTTGGCGATCTCGCCGGCACGCTGGCTGTGATGGCTCCGTCGCTGTTTGCCACGCCGATTCTGCTGGCCGGCAGCGAAGAGCAGAAGAAGGAGTATCTGCCTCGGGTCATCGAAGGCGACTGGGCACCTTACACTGCGGCGCTCATCGAGTACGCGTTCGATTTTGACCCCAATGCTCTCAAAACCACCGCGGCGCTTGCAGGCGATGAATACACTCTCAACGGCGAAAAGGCCTTTGTCCCCTTTGCCAAAGATGCCGAAGCGATGATCGTCTATGCGGCAGTGGAGGGCAAAACGCAGGGATTCATCGTCCCGAAAGCCGTGCCAGGCCTGACGGTCGGGGAGGAGCGGGAGAAGCTGATGAGCCTCAACGCGCTGCCGTTGTACCGAGTCAAATTGGATGGCGTCAAGGTCCCCGCGGCAAATCGGCTGGGCGGTGCCTCTGGCCATGACTTTGAGCCGGTCCTCGCTGCGATGAGAGTCGCCTCGGCCTCAGCCGCTGTTGGCGTAGCCAGGGCGTCACTCGAGTATTCGATCAATTACGCCAAGGAGCGCGAAGCCTTCGGTGTGAAGGTCGCGCAGAAACAGGCCATTGCGTTCATGCTGGCTGAGATGGCAACCGAAATCGAAGCCATCCGCCTGTTGACCTGGGAAGCCGCGTGGATGCTGGATAACGGCAAGGAAGACGCATTCAAGCAGTCCTATCTCGCCTTCACCGGCGCCGCGGACATGGCAATGATGGTGACGGACCGCGGTGTACAGGTTCTGGGCGGTCATGGTTACATCCGCGAACATCCCGTCGAAATGTGGATGAGGAATGGCCGCGGGTTTGCCATGCTCGTCGGCCTGGCGATTGTATAGGAGGAGGAAGCCATGTCTATTGAATTTGAATCACCCAAACCGATTGTGCAAACACAATTCGTTTTGAAGACAGTCGCCGAAGAGATGATGCGCTCAAAGTCGCGTTACTTCGATGAGCACGAGCATGAGATCCCCTGGGATTATATCGAGTTCATGCACACGGCGATGAAGGCCATGGGCGCCGGCTCATTGGCCCCGAAGGAGAAGGGCAATGGTCATGACGGCAGCGAACCCAAAGAGAAGCGACCCCCTATTGCTTATCAATCGCTGGCGGCGCAAATTGAAATGCTGGCCTGGGGCGATGTCGGCTTCTACCTCATCACGCCCGGCGGCGGACTTGGTGCTGCCGCAGTACAAGCTGCAGGCTCACCGGAACAGCGCGCGAAATTCCTCGAACGCTTCGGTGGAGAGAAACCGACTTTTGCCGCAATGTGTATGACCGAAGCCGGCGCAGGCTCCGATACTGCCTCCATTCGGGCGCGTGCCGTTCTGGATGAAGCTACAAAAGAATGGGTGATCAACGGCGAGAAGATCTTTGTCACCGCGGGCGATAAGGCATTCACCGAATACGAAAAGCTCGGGAAAGGCTTCATCGTTGTGTGGGCGACGATTGACCCATCAGCGGGGCGTGCCGGCATGCGCTCCTTTGTGATTGAGTCGGGGACCAAAGGTGTGAGCATCACCAAGCTGGAACACAAACTGGGAATCCGCGCCAGCGACACGGCTGCCATTTCGTTGGTTGATGCACGCGTGCCCTATGAGAATATTCTCGGCAGTCCTACGGTGGAAAAGACAACCACGGGCTTCAAAGGTGCCATGGCAACTTTCGATGCGACACGTCCGTTGGTGGCCGCGTCCGGGTTGGGTGTTGCCCGTGCCGCGCTGGAGTTTACGAAAGAGAAACTGGCCGAGAATGGAGTCGAAATCCGTTATGGCCTGCCGCGTCAGAAACTGACCTATATCGAGCGCGAAGTGATCGACATGGAAATCATGCTTCGCTCCGCGTGGTTGATGGTCATCAAGGCCGTGTGGATGGCGGATAACAAGAAGCCGAATGCGCTCGAATCCTCGATGAGCAAGGTCAAGGCTGGGGATGTCTGCACGAAGGTTACGCAGAAAGCCGTCGAGATTCTGGGTCCGCTTGGCTACAGCCGCGAATTCCTTGTTGAGAAGTGGTTCCGCGATGCGAAGATCACGGACATTTACGAAGGCACCGGGCAGATCAACCGCCTCGTGGTGGCGCGGCAGATCCTTGGATATTCGGGAGCAGAGTTACGGTAATTCGGTAAATTAGTAGATTGGGAATTGGAAGAAACCAATTTTCCAGTTTACCGATTTCCAATTGACCGAAGGAGAAAACATGAAATACCATATCCACAAGGCAGTAGTGGTCGGTTCGGGCACCATGGGCGCGGCGCTGGCGGCTCATCTGGCGAATGCCGGCGTGCCGGTGACCCTGCTCGATATCGTTCCAAAAGACGCCCCAATCGGCGACAAGGCTGCGCGCAATAAGATCGTCAACGAGGGCTGGGATCGATGCGTAAAGGCCAAACCGGCCAATTTGATGTCACCGGAGCTGAAAACGCTGGTCAAACTTGGCAACCTGGAAGATGACTTTGGCGTCATCGCCGACGCCGATTGGATCATCGAGGCCATCGTCGAGAATTTGAAGATCAAACAGGGCCTGATGACGCGCATTGATGAGATCCGCAAACCGAATGCGATCGTCAGCACGAACACATCCGGTATTCCCGTCAAAGACATTGCTGAAGGCCGTTCGGAAGGATTCAGGCAGCATTTCCTTGGCACCCACTTCTTCAATCCGCCGCGCTATTTGAAGTTGCTCGAAGTGATTCCGACGGATGACACCTTACCAGAAGTGACCGATTTCATCAGCCACTTCGGTGAGAATCGCCTGGGCAAAGGGATTGTGCTGTGCAAGGACACACCAAACTTCATCGGGAATCGCGTCGCTTTTGGAACAGGCGCATTCGGGATGAACTATATCCTGACCAATGCCTACACCATTGATGAAGTCGATGCCATCACGGGACCTCTGATTGGTCGCCCGAAAACAGCAACCTTCCGACTGATGGATCTCGTTGGCATTGACGTGTGGGACCACGTTGGCCGCAATCTTGCACCGTTGATCCCCTATGACAAACTGGGGCAGGAATACCTCAAAGCCGAGGCACCCAACAAGCTCATTTCAACGATGGTGGAACGCAACTGGCTCGGCAACAAGACCAAAATTGGTTTCTACAAAGAGGTCCGCGGCGAGGACGGCAAAAAGGAATTTTGGGTCCTCGATTTGAACACGCTGGAGCACGTTGCCCCAACGAAGCCGCGCTTTGACTCTATCAAGGCGGCGAAGGATGTCGAGGCCCTCGGAGACAGGCTCAAGGTCATGCTCGAAATGGATGATAATGCCGCGAACCTCGTCAAGGCGTTGACCTATCAGGCTTTCCAGTATGCATCCTCCATCATCCCGGAAGTCGCAGATACGCCCAAGCCGATCGATGACGCAGTCCGCTGGGGGTTCATGCACGAAGCGGGTCCCTTTGAAACATGGGACATGCTTGGCGTCGCCGCCTCCGTTGAGCGGATGAAGGCTCTGGGTTACACACCCGCCGATTGGGTCGAAGACATGTTGAAGTCCGGGGTCGAAACGTTCTATCAGTATGAAAACGGCAATAAAGTGGGCGTGTACGATGTGTCTTTGAAGAAATACGTTCCCATCAGGCGGCCAGAAGGCATGGTGCTGTTGAGTGACCTCAAGAATGCAAAGAAAGTCATCACTGAGAACGCTGGCGCGTCACTTTATGATATCGGCGACGGCGTGGCGCTGGTGGAGTTCCACACCAAGATGAATGCCCTCGATGATGACATCTTCAACGTGATGACCGAAGCGCTCGACCGTGTCGAAAAGGAATTCGATGGACTGGTCGTTGGAAGCGAGGCCGAGAATTTTAGCGCAGGAGCGAACCTGTTCATGGTGGTGGTCGCTTCGCAGCAGGGCATGTGGGATACGCTCGACGGCGCGGTTCGGAAGCTGCAGAATGCCAACATGCGTATGCGTTATTTCCCGAAGCCTGTCGTCGTGGCACCCGCGGGACTTGCCCTCGGCGGCGGCTGCGAGATTATTATGCATGCCTCCCGTGTGGTGGCGGCGTCAGAGTCTTATATTGGTCTGGTGGAGTTGGGCGCGGGTGTGATCCCTGCGGGCGGCGGTACGAAGGAGTATATGCGCCGCATCATCAATCCTCCGATGAAGACCGAGAGTTGCGAGCCGTTCCCGTTCATCCAGCGCGCGTTCCTGCAGATCGGGCAGGCAAAAGTAGCCACGTCTGCCTACGAAGCGCGCGACATGGTGATCCTTGGTCCGTGCGACAGAATCGTGATGCACCGCGAGCATGTGCTTACCGAAGCGAAGAAGGAAGTCATTTACCTGGCTGCCTCAGGGTACAGGCCGCCTGCGCCCGAGATGATCTACGCTCCGGGCCGCGACATGTACGGCGCGATGAAGATTGGCGCGTGGTCGTTCAAGGAAGGCAAATACATCACTGACTACGATGCGCACATTGCGACGAAGCTCGCCTATGTGATGGCGGGTGGCTGCCTCACCAAACCTCAGTGGGTGAGCGAGCAATACATTCTCGATCTGGAACGTGAGGCCTTCCTGTCACTTTGCGGCGAGGAAAAGACGCAGGCGCGCATGTGGTCGCTACTGCAAACGGGAAAGCCGCTGCGGAATTAGTTGAAAGTTGAAGACTGCATGTTCAAACCTTCAACCTTCGACGAAGGAGATTAACTATGACAACAAAAGATGCTGTGATTGTGAGCGCGGTGCGGACTCCCGTTGGCAAAGCGAAAAAAGGAGGACTTGCCACGGTCCGCCCGGACGAGATGTCTGCCACCGTGATCAAAGAGCTGCTTGAGCGGACGCCGAATCTCGACCCCGCGGAGATCGATGATGTGGTCTTCGGCTGTGCCTTCCCCGAGGGCGAGCAGGGCATGAACATCGCCCGCATGATCGCATTGCGCGCCGGCCTGCCGGATACTGTCCCCGCGGAAACCATCAACCGCTATTGCTCATCGGGTGTGCAGTCCATTGCACATATTGCGTATGCCATCAAAGCCGGTGACATCCAGGTTGGGATTGGCGGCGGCGTAGAATCCATGTCACTTGTGCCGATGATGGGTTACAAGTTTTCGCCCAATCCGCACTTTGCGATGGAATTGCCGCACTACTACACCAACATGGGCCTGACCGCGGAGAACGTTTCCGTGAAGTATGGAGTGAGCCGCGAGGCGCAGGATGAGTTCGCGCTTAAGAGCAATCAGAAGGCCGCGAAAGCAGTTGAGACGGGTTTGTTCGATCCGGAATTGATCCCGATTGAGGTGGAACTGACCGAGCTTGGACCCGACGAGAAAACGGTGAATAAGAAATTTACCGTGAAGCGTGATGAAGGTCCACGCGGTGATTCGACATTGGAAGGACTGGGCAAACTCAAACCAGCTTTCAAAGAAGGTGGCACGGTGACCGCAGGCAATGCGTCTCAAATGTCCGATGGCGCGGCGGCGGTGATGGTCATGTCTGCAGAGAAGGCCCGGGAACTGGGACTGGAGCCGCTGGCCCGCTTCGTCACATTTGCAGTGGGCGGCGTCCCGCCGGAATTGATGGGCATTGGTCCGGTAGTGGCGATCCCCAAGGCCCTCAAGCAGGCGGGACTGACCCTGGACGACATTGATCTGATCGAACTGAACGAAGCATTCGCCGCACAATCAATTGCTATTCTGCGAACGCTGGAAATTGACGAGGAAAAGGTCAATGTCAACGGCGGCGCGATTGCCCTCGGTCATCCGCTCGGGTGCACCGGGTCGAAATTGACGACGCAGCTCATCTACGAGATGGGACGTCGCAAATCCAGGTACGGTATGGTCACGATGTGCATCGGCGGCGGCATGGGGGCCGCGGCGATCTTCGAGAATTTACAAAATTAACAGCAGGGGCGCAACATGTTGCGCCCCTGCCATCCTCATAAGGAGAAACAATATGCCTCTCACAGTAGCAGATCTCATGTCCAAGATGCCCGGTGCGTTCATTCCCGAAAAAGCCGTCGGTTTGGATGCCACCATCCAGTTCAAGTTCACAGGCGCAGAACCCGGTGAATGGTTTGCCACCATCAAGGATGGCAAAGTCAACGTTTCGCAGGGCACATTTCCCACTCCGAAGATGACACTCACTGCTGATTCCAGTGATTATGTCAAAATATTCACGGGGGAACTCGATGGCATGAAGGCTTTCATGGATGGAAAGCTCAAGCTTGCAGGTGACTTGAACCTGGCGATGAAGTTGACGCAAATGTTCAAGATCCGATAAACGGCATAAAAAATCGGAGGCGTTAGCAGCCTCCGATTTTTTCAAAATTCGTAAGGTTCAGGCTTTGACTTCTGTGGACGACGCAACCGGGGAGGCACTTGCTCTTTTTTCGATGCCGGTCGGGTCCTTCATCTGCGTGATCAACACGATGCTAAAAACCATTAAAGCCACAGCTAACAATAATGCTGGGGTGAATGAGCCATCTGGAGTCCTCAAAGCCTCCATGATGTAGACGAAGACAACCGCTGCCTGCCCGAAGAGCTGGATCAACCCGTTGGAAGTGCCTTCGGGCGTTGGATAGGTGATCTCAGCCGCGTATTGCATCCCAATTGGGCTGGTGCTGATCAGGAAAAACCCCAGCGCAAAAGCGGAAGCGAACAGCAGAATCTGGTTTGTCGCGAAGGTCAGGCCAATTAAGCCGGGAATGGCCAGGATAAATCCCAGTAACAAATAACGCTGCCGCTTGTGCTGCCTATCAGAAAAGGGCGGAATCACAACTGCGCCGAGGATTCCACCTACGAGCATCAACGCGCCAAGTGTTCCAGCATCTGTGGGAGTGAATCCACGCGGACGGATGATGGTCTCGACCCAGGTCGTGATCCCATTGAATATTCCCAGACCAATGAATGAGATGATCAAATAAAACCAGAAAGCTTTTACCTTGAGGGCATGTTTGAGTCCGTCGAGCATCAAGGCCCGTGTTTCCTGGCCGGGAGGGCAGGGAGGAGTAGGCGGAGTCTCGCGCGCTAACAGCACGAACAATACAGTTGAAAAAGCTGCGATGCCGCCGTAGATCAACTGTACCGCTGGAATGGAAATTGTTTCCGTGAGGATCGGTGTCAGAACCATGCCGAGGGCTGTGCCAACGAGACTGGCAAGCGTTACCAAACCCACGGCGGTGGCACGCTCCTCAATGGAAAACCACTTGGCAGGGACGGTTGTCCACGCGTTGAGCAGGAAGGGCTGAGCGGCAGCGATTCCGACTGTGCTCCAGAGCACCAGGCTGTAATGGCTCCCTGCCAACCCACGCAGAATGCCGAATACTCCCATCATCACGGCTCCGATGCTGACCGCGAATCGGAAACCGTACGTGTCGATTAACCATGAAACGGGAATAGCCAGCGGTATGAATGCGATCATAAAAACCATCGAAAGCAGGCCGATCTGTAGATCGGTCACGCCATAAAAGCGCGCGGCAGGGCCCGTGATTGGCGCATAGGCAATCCATAGGATCTGGATTGTGGCGTTGATGAACATGAACACACCCAGTACAGCCCAGCGGTAGCCGTATAGGCGATAGCTTTTCTCTGTCATGCTGCCTCCGGTCGGAAGGTTTTCACGTACGAGGGAATTAACCCCCTTGAGTCAGGATTGGTTCGGACTAAACACACGCTTCCAGCACGATCTCGAATTTTCTGAGGGCTTCATCGATGACTTCATCTGTATCCGCCAGGGACGTGTACATGCGGCTGCCAGCGAGTGTGATCAGTCCCTGGGACATGTACGCTGCGCCCATTTCTTCGATCATGTGCTTGCGCGGCTTCAGTTCTTTCAACATCTTGAGTGGGTTGCGAAAATCGAGAAGCATCACACCGGAAGTTTCCAGATGCACGATGGAGCCTTGATTGTAAGCGACAAACGGCAGGTCATATTTTTCGATGATGGTTTGCAGGCCTTTCGTGAGCCTGTCGCCTGCCTTACCGGCGATCACCGCTGCATTGGTGCGTTCCATTTCGAGCAAGGCATGGTAACCTGCGACACATGAAAGCGGATTCGCCGAAAGCGTCCCGCCGATATAAGCGCGTTCACCGGACTTCCCGCCAATGCCGGCTGCGAAACGCATAACCACATCTGCGCGGCCCCCGACGCCGCCGGCCATCGGGTATCCACCGGTGATGCACTTCCCGAAAACCGTCAGGTCCGGTTTGACGCCAAAGAAGCCCTGAGCGCCGCCCATGCCCAGACGGAAGCCAGTCACTACCTCGTCAAAGATCAGAAGCGCACCGAACTCATCGCAGAGCTTGCGGACCTTCTGGTTGAAGTCAAATGGGACAGGCCGCGTCCCGGATTCGGGTCCCACCGGTTCGACGATCACCGCCGCTGTCCCCCCGCGCAGGCGGTTGAAGATGAGCTGGCGTTTCAGCGCGCCGAGCGAGTTGGGGAAGAATTCACGCGTCGCGCCGCTCGCACCCCGCGGGATGCCAGTTGCCTCGAAGCGGCCTGTGCCCGGGACGTGCAGCCCATATACCATCTGGTCGCTCCAGCCGTGATAGGCACCGCCCACCTTGATCACATATTTTTTGTGGGTGTAGGCGCGCGCGGCACGGATGGCGGCCATCACACCCTCAGTGCCAGAGCCTAACATGCGGAACATTTCGATGTTGGGCATGAATCGGTTGATCAGTTGTGCGAGCTTGAGTTCATATTCGTGGAATAGACCCGTGACCGGGCCACAGGTTTGGAGCAGTTCAAAAATCTTCTCACGCACAGGTGCATAATTGCTTCCCAAAATAGTGGGGCCACCCGCCTGGAGAAAGTCAATGTATTGATTCCCGTCCGCATCCCACATATGTGCGCCTTGCGCTTTTTCAACCGCGATCGGGAAGGGATAATTGAATGCCAGGTTATGCTGAACCCCGCCTGGAATATATTTCTTCGCTTCGTCCGTCAGTTGCTTTGACCGTTTGCAACAATTCTCAAAATAATCGAGAAAGTCCTTCATCCGTTCCCGTTTAACCGGCCGCAGTGGCTGCTTAACAAGAACATTCAGCCTTTTATAGATTTCCTCTGTATTGTGATACTCACTGATGCCATACTTTTGTTCGTCCATGTTTTCTCCATTTCATGTCATCCTGAGCCGCTTTGCGGCGAAGGATCTCAATCACAATGAATTGAGACTCTCACCTGCACCGAACGCAGGTACGGTGTCGGTCGCGTCGAACGCTCCCTCAGAGTGACACACATTTATTCTCCTCCCAACTCAGAATTCCCGTTTTCCACTTTCTTCTGATCCTTGCGCAGCTTTGCAAAAGCAATCTCACGCACAGCGAGCGGAATCTTATTGATCTTTTGATTCGTGCAGAGCGCCAGAAGGTAGGCAAGCGAACACTTTTCCAGGATCTCCACGTTGTGAGCAGCTCGTTCGAGATCGTGACCAAAGCACAGCGCGCCGTGACTCTGCATGAGGTAGGCATTGTTATGCGTTTTCACGTGCTTCGCGATGACGTTCCTGAGCATGCTTGTGCCGGATGGGGCGTAGGGGATAACTTCCACGCTCCGGCCCAGAAACCGTGCCTGTTCATCGAAAAGGGCAGGAATCGACTTCTTGAGCACGGCTAACGTGCTTGCGTACACTTGATGTGTGTGCACGATGGCGTTTACGTCACTTCTCGCCTGATAAATCCCCACATGCATTCCGGCTTCGACAGACGGCTTGCGCTTTCCTTCGATCACATTCAAGTCGAAGTCGAGGATACAGACATCTTCCGGAACCATTTTCATATAATCGTAATTAGAAGGTGTGATGGCCATTGCAGTTTCACCCAAAACACGGAGAGATAAATTCCCGCCGGTTGCCATCAAATAACCTTTTCGTGTCAGCAGTTGGGCAGTCTCGACTACCTGTTGTCTGTACATTTCATATTTTGCCATGGCCGCTCCTTGAACTTGACAGTGTAAAGATTTTATTGCCGAATCTTGACAGTGTCAAGATGTTGGCTTAACATGCCTGTCATGCCGAAGAAAAGCTATCATCACGGTGATCTGAAAAACAGTCTGGTCAAAGCCGGCATCGGTATCCTTGCCAGAGAAGGGGTTTCCGGGCTGACGCTTCGCAAAGTGGCGCGCAAGTCGGGAGTCAGTCATGCCGCGCCGTATGCTCATTTTTCCGATAAACAGGCCCTGATCGCCGCCATCTCGACAGAGGGTTTCAAGCGTCTCTATGAAGCAATGGATTCCGCGATAGAGCCATATGCCGATCGTCCGCTGGAGCAACTCATTGCAGGCGCCTGGGCCTATGTCCAGTTCGGGCTCAATGATCCGGACCATTTCAAGGTCACGTTCTCGGGCGTATTGGAGAAAGAGAAGGATTACCCTGCTTTCGTTGAGATCTCCCGGCGGACGTTTGATCGTGTTGTTTCCATGGTTGAGGCCTGCCAGCGTGCAAACATTCTGCGAGGGGGGCCGCCCGAAGTGTTGGCTGTCAATATCTGGGGACAGTTACACGGATTGGTTTCCCTGCTCATCGAAGGACAGATTTCCCACAAGGTCCTTGACAAATACTCGACCAAAGAGATTTTCGTGACAGCATTATCGCAATTCACGCTCGTACCGGTCCCGACAGATATTCTTTCCATATGAGCTGACGCCCGCCTGGTTTTTCGGTGCTCTCACTCATATTCAATTCCCATTAATTCCGTTAAAATCCAGAAATTCTATATTGAGGAGTCAAGACTGTGGATTGGATCACTCAACCTGAGACCTGGATCGCTTTGGTCACGCTTGTCGCGCTCGAGCTTGTACTTGGCGTGGATAACATCATATTCATTTCAATCCTGGCAGGCAAACTCCCGCAAAACGTTCAGAATCGGGCGCGTGTCACCGGGATAAGTGCCGCGGTTTTTACCCGCATCCTGCTCCTGCTTTCGCTTCGCTGGCTGATCAGCCTGGATGAACCCCTCTTTGCCCTTTTCGGCATGGACTTTTCAGGCCATGACTTGATCCTGATAACCGGTGGCCTCTTTCTTCTGGGCAAGGCGACCTATGAAATCCATGACAAATTGGAAGGCGAACAAGGACATGCTTCTGCCCGCGTTGCGGGCGCATTCTGGAGCGTCATCGTTCAGATCATGCTGCTGGATATCATCTTCTCGCTGGATTCGGTCATCACGGCCGTTGGCATGGTGGACGAAATCGTCATTATGATCATCGCAGTTGTGATCGCCGCGGGTGTCATGATCTTTACCTCCGGCCCGATTTCGAGTTTTGTTGAGCGGCACCCCACGATCAAGATGCTTGCCCTGAGCTTCCTTTTGATGATTGGCCTCACTCTCGTTGCCGAAGGGCTTGGACAGCATATTCCGAAGGGATACATTTACTTCGCGATGGGCTTCTCGGTCTTCGTTGAAATGCTCAACCTGCGTGTAAGAGGGAGGCCTGTCAATCTGCGGGAGCGCTATGCCGCGGAGACGAAGATGCCAATGGAGCCCGTGGCAGTGCAGGCAAAACCCAAAAAGAGCAAGTCTCGTAAAAAGAAATGAAACAAGAACCCTGTGAAATGTCCTTCGCAGGGTTTTTTGCAGTTACAAACGAATTCCGAAATGTTCCAGCAGCAACGCAGGTCGTTCTTTTTCTCTAACCACCATCATCTCACGCTGACCATTTTTCGTAACGATCAACTTCTCATCATCCAGCGAGATGCGGCCATCTTCCGTGAGGCGCGTGGCGATCCGCTTTTGGGTGAAAATGGATTTTGGAGAGGTCTGATGATAAAGACAGGTCGCTTCATACTCCGACGGGAAGCTGTGGGCCGTTAAATCGAAATAATACTGCCGCTCGCGATTCCCCTCATAATTCCGCTGCCAGAGTTGGTAGCCGCCTTTGAAGGGCTCCAGCCAATAGCCTCTCAGGCCCTGTACCTGTTCGTCCGGATTGTCCAGATCGAGCGGTTGAGTGAATGAGTCGCCCCAGCCTGCATCCACCACCCAGCGCGTGGACTCTCCCGGCACGCGGACCAGGAGAACGAGATGGTCAAAGTCGATGCCGAAGCTCCCATCTTCTTCGTGATAATCACGCGCGTTGAGATACGTGACCTCGAACCCAATTTCCTTCAGCAGCCATGCAAACAGACCGTTTAGCTCGTAGCAAAATCCGCCGCGCTTGTTTATGATGATCTTTTGCCATAGTGATTCCTCGTCAATTTTGAGCGGACGTTTCAGACCAATATCCAAATTCTCGAAAGGAACGGTCAGCATGTGAGCAGTTTGGAGACCGGCCAACGTGCTCAGGTCAGCTTTGATGGGTTCTTGGTAATTAATTCTGGTAAGGTAAGTTTCTACATCCATATGCCTAAATATCATCTCGTGTATTTCGACAAGCTCACATCGTCCCTTCGGGAGGGTCGCGTCATCGCCTTTTCAATTCCCGGCACAATCAGCTGCAAGTACATTTTGTCAATCTCTTCCGGAGAATAAGTCATCTTGTTATCCAGCCACCATCGAAGTATTGACAGGAAGCTGCCAGCCATAAAGGTTGCCACAACAGGAGCAGGGATATCAAGTTGCTCTCCAGATTCCTGAAGTCTCCGCTCGATTTTTTCGCTCAGGGATTTCTGAAAGTGCTTGATCATCAGATCCGCGCCGGAACCCCACGAGAGAATTTTGAATAATTTGTATTGCTGCTGAACATGCTGGAACAGACCCAGACTTGGAAAGTACGGGTTTTCAGATGATGCCTCTCCTGCAGCGTCTTCGGTCAGCACATTGATCACGCGGTCAAGCTGGCGAATGAACAATTCGTCCTTGCTGGGATAATGCGCATAAAAGGTGGAGCGTCCCACGTTGGCGCGCTCGATAATATCCTTGACGGTGATTGCATCATAGCCTCTCTCCATCATCAACTCGACCAGGGCATCCCCGAGGAGCCTCTGTGTCCGCTGGCTCTGTCGATCATGGTTAGTCTTCATCGTAAGCTCCAGGAATAGACATTTTGACGTTTTTGTCCATTAATGGACATTCTACCAACTTTGAAGATTGTATGTAATCATCGGTTTCGCTAGAATGACTAAAAGACAAGTGGAGAACAAACATGCACAGCCATACTCATACGCACGAATCCGCACCTCAAACCGAAGGACGCCTCATTCGCTGGGCCTCTTCTTACGACCTTATTGTCAGTCTGATGACTCTGGGTCAGGTGTCCCGCCTGCGTTCGCGGACGGTTGACCATGCCCTGTTGAAGGCAGGTGACAGTATCCTGGATGTGGGTTGTGGCACCGGCGCTGTCACAATTCCCGCCAAAAAACGCGTTGGCGCGAAGGGAAGGGCGGCCGGAATTGACCCCGCACCAGAAATGATAGCGGTTGCCCGTCAGAAAGCCAGCCGGGCAAATCTTGAAATTGATTTCCGTGTCGATGTGATTGAGTCCCTGCCATTCCCCGACGATTCGTTCGATGCGGTCACTTCCAGCTTGATGATGCACCATTTGCCCGCCGACTTGCAAGCCAGAGGATTGGCCGAAATCTACCGTGTCTTAAAACCAGGCGGGCGCCTGTTAATTGCGGACATGATGCGTCCAACAGGGTCTTTCCTCAATCATATTTTCATGGCCATTTCGATGCACCGGGGACTCGAATATGGCATCGAAGATCTGAGAGAAACCATGAGTGGAATCGGATTTAAACAAATTGAGCAACTCGATGAACGCTTTGCTATCATCGGTTTCATACGGGCCACGAAATGACCAACTACTCTTCTGGTGGTTTGATGGTAATAAAACTTCGATAGAGCGCCAGGTCGTAGATGATCTTCAACCCGCCGCTCAAAAAGAATGGCAGGCTGATCAACGCGGCATTCGCTAAAAAGATGCCGGTCAATGCCGGGGAAAGGGACGCGCCCACAGAACGTGCAATGGCCGTAATACCCGAAGCGGCGGACCTTTCGTCTGGGGCCACAACAGCTACCGTGTAGGATTGGCGCGTCGGCACATCCATCTGTGAAATGCTAAATCGCAGCAGCAGGACACCAATCGCCAGAGGCAAAGTCGGCATCAAGGGCACGAGCATCAAAAGGAGATTCGAGGGGATATGTGTGAAGACCATCGTGTTGATCAGGCCGATCTTGTCCGCGATCCTGACCGCAAGCAGGGCCGAGACTCCGGCGAGTACGTTCGCGCCAAAAAAGATGCTGCCGAGGATTCCGGATTCAACCCCGAATCGGATGTGAAACCAGAACGCGATCATGCTCTGGATGATGAGTCCGCCGGCGAATGCATCGAGCGCAAAAAGCGCAGACAAGCGCATCACTACGGACCTTGAGCGGTGGAGACCGAAAACGCGTGCGATCTCTACCCGGGCAGCCTCTACCACTTCTACTGCTGGGGAGAGGGAGACGAAAAGGAGCATGATAATCAGGCCGCCGAGTGCATACCCGCTGAGTACAACCTTGTATGCGTCGAGCGCGCGCCAGCCCTGGCTCTGTAAAAACTGCGCCAGCCAGCCGCCAGCCAGCGCGCCGGTTGCCGTCGCGAAGGAACCGACGAGGTTGTACCACGCGAAGACCCGTGTGCGCTGTTTTGCCGCAATGATCTGTGTCAGGCCCGCCTGTTCAACGGAAAGGAAGGGACCAATCTCATTCCCGCTCGGGCTGATCACGCCGATGACCGCGGCGGCGATCAGGATGACAATATTACTGGTCAGGATGAAAACGACGCCCGCCATGAGCATCAACAGTGCACCAATGATAAGCGTCCGTTTGCGTCCAAATCGGTCTGCAGAGGTTGTGAGCAAAAGCGAGATTACCGCATCACCCGCGAGCGTGAGCGTGAAGAGCAAACCGATTTGTCCCTCCGTCAATCCAGTTTCAGCAAGATAAAGAGCGAGGATGACTGAAAGGAACCCATAACAAAACAGGCGGATGATACGGGTGGAAAAAAGGATGCGGATGTCCATCATGGCGTGGTGACCTTTATCGTAGTCCGTGAAACGGGCGGACGTAAGATCTGTCCCTACTTTTTTGCCACCTCAAGTCGACACCAAGCGTACAATGCGTCGTAGACCTCGAATTGATGCTCCAAATTTTCCATATCTTCCGGGAAGCGCAGGCTGTATCCGCTGGCGATGGCCTCCAGTCCGCGGGCAATCGGGTCTTTATCAATATCCTCTGAGACATCCGCTGCATGGACAATTTGCGCCAGCCGCAAGAGTCCCGGCTCTTTGAGTCCATATTTGACGATGATGGATTCAAAGGAACATCGTCCATCTACGTGACCGAGTTCGACACCTTTGGTATCGAAGGGAATGGCACCGGTTTCTTTGACAATACTCTCAATCTGGCTGACCGGCGCGAACAGGAATTCGGCTTCGTTATCAATGAAGCGGGTAATGAGCCAGGGACACGCGACGCGGTCTACGTGGACGTGAGAACGGGTAATCCATTTCATGCTGTGCTCCTTTCATCTGTTTGTTGCTTCAGCTGCTCGGGGGCGTGAAGATGCAGCCTGTAGATCCGACGATGCTGAACGTGCAGATAATACGTATCGATACCACACCTGGCGCGGGTCAAGCTGATCTATAGTGCTTTGCTTGGCCCGGCGGCCGCCAGGAAAGATGGGCGATGCAAAATCAAAGCGATCGAGATCATGGTCAGGCTGAGGATCAGCAGGAGGGGAGGATTCAAAATCACACCGGAAACCAACCCCATGATCAACATAACCATGTGCGCAATGAACGGGATCCAAAATGCCACCGAATCGACCGGGGTCTGGTAAAGCTGCGGCCGCGCAGAGATGACAATCACAAGTGCGCCGATCAATACGGGGGCAACTGTGGCAGCATGATAATCAAAAGGAATCACGAAGGTGATTAGTGCATTCGAGCCGATCACACCAAGCAGGCCGACGCTCAAGGCCAGTAATGAGGAAAGCCAGATTCCCACCGAATCGGTTCGATGTGACAAAAGACGATACCCGAGCGAGAAAAAAGCGACCACCCAGAACCAGGCCCAGAAGTTTGCGAACGGCACACCAAAATATTGGAATTCCAGTCCCTGTCCCCAGTTCCAAAAACCAAGGCGGATCGCAACCGCATCCACGGCGAGGTCAATATTGAGAGCCAGGAGCCCATCGAGAATTGGACGCGTCCAGTAGGGCAGGCTGGTCCCATTGGAGAATTCCATCACGCTGTAAATGATACAGCTCCATTCCACGCCGATGCACAGTGGAACGTCCAGTACCATGACCAGGAAGCGACCATACTCATAGGCGTGTAGTTGGCGTATGGTCGCCAGTTCCAACGTCACGCCGAAGATCATGCCCGCGAACAGCCTCAGTAGATTTGCTGTGCCATGTTTCCATGCATGCCGCAGACAGATGGCAAGCTGAAGGTAAATCGAGAGCTCAAAAAGGATGAAGTAGATGTTTGGCATACAGTCACTGATTATAGCTATCAAAAGAAAACGTTCCGAAGGCAAGCCTCCGGAACGTCGCTGGAGTAAAGCAAATTCCTATTCGATCCCAGCCATGTAGTTCAAAGCGATCGTTCCCGGCCCGGCGTGTGTCCCGATGACCGGGCTGAGCGGACAGCATAAGGCCTCAATCGGATCAAGCCGTGTCTTCGCCACATCTAGAACGGAATTCGCTTCGAACTCAGCATTCGCATGAGTGACAGCAACGCGGACCGGCTTGTGTTTACCGATTTTCTCGCCGATGAGTTCCTGCATCCGCTCGGTGGCTTTCCGTTTGGTGCGGACCTTCTCGACGGATTCGATCTTTCCATCGCGCATTTCCAGAATAGGTTTGATCTGGAGGGCATTGCCGATCATCGCCTGTCCCCCGCTCACCCGGCCGCCGCGGCGCAGGTACTCAAGTGTATCTACCACGAAGACCACGCCGCTGTGGCTGGACGCGTTTTCAGCGATCTTCGCGCACTCGGTGAGATTCTCTCCGTTGGATGCGGCACGTGCGGCGGTCAATACAGGCCAGCCCATCGCCATGGTCGTCAGGCACGAATCGATGATGGCAATCTTGTGTGCGGCTGACGGCATCATCTCACGCGCCTGAATCGCAGATTGAACCGTGCCGGAGAGGCCCGATGAAATGAAAACGCCCAGTACATCATATCCCTGCTCGAGCAGGGATTGAAAGGCGACCTGCATCGCGCCGATCGTGACCTGCGATGTGGTCGGCATAACTTTGGAATTCACCAGGCGGGTATAGAATTCACCCGGCTGGATATCGACTCCATCCCGGTAGGACTGCTCGCCCCAGATCACGCTCAGGGGCACGACGGTGATGTTAAATTGTTTCAGAAGTTCAGGGGGAAGATAGGCTGTGCTATCAGTGAGGACGGCGACTTTGGACATGGCGGAGCTATTTTACCCACGATGGGCAGAGGTGGCAATGGGAAAGAGTTCTGTCATTGCGAGGAGGGGGCTCTTCCCGACGAAGCAATCTCTAACTTAGGTTGATTGTTCTACTTTACTTGGAGACTGCTTCGCAACTTGTGCTCGCAGTGAGGGGGGACTCACATCCCCAACCACTGACCTGCCATCTTCGGTAGATTTCCCAGCGCGCCTTGTCTTGCCGTGCATTGTGGCAGGGACTCCAAAAACAGCCTGCCATATTGCTTTGTCAGCACACGTCGGTCCAAAATCGCGACCACCCCTCTATCAGATGCAGTTCGTATCAGGCGGCCAAACCCCTGGCGGAATTTGAGGATGGCTTCGGGCAGATAGTATTCGTTGAACGAGTCTTCGTAAAGTTCGGAGCGGGCGGCGATCAGCGGGTCGGAGGGGACTCCAAAAGGCAGCTTGGTGATGAAGACTACCGATAGGGCCGTGCCCGGAACATCCACGCCTTCCCAGAAGGAACGCGTGCCCAGCAGCACGGCGCGCTCGGTTGTCTTGAACGACTCGAGCAACGCATTCGGCGATGCGCCTTCTCCCTGTTCATAGACAAATATATCTTCCCGCGCCAGCGGACCCGTGACAGCCTGCGCAGTCTTCTTTAAGGCGGCGTAGGATGTGAACAGCACGAGCATCCGCCCACCGGTGGCTTTGGCGGTGCCAATGATAGCGCGGTCAAGCGCTTGCTGGTAGCCGTGGACGTTGGGTTCAGGGATATCATTTGCCACATAAAGCAGAGTGCTGGATTCATAGTCAAACGGCGAGCCGAGAGCTAATGTATCTGCTGTATCCGCAGACAAAGTGTTTTTGATGTATTGGAATTCGCCGTGTGTGGTCAATGTGGCGGAGGCCATCACCACGCAGGCTTTTTCGTTCCACAGATATTTTTCGACCAAGGGTCCCACACGCAGGGGCGCGGCGTTGAGCGAAAGCTTCTCGCCGCGCGGGTTGACCTCGATCCAGTAGATCGCTTCGGTCACGGGTTTATGGATCAGGCCCGAGGCATTAAGCTCGGCCTCTGTCAGGCGGCGATACAAATTGCTCAGGCTTCCAACGGTATCTTCCAGATTATCATGTCCGTCCGCGTATAGCTCGGAGGCCGCTTTGTAGATTTCCTCGAGTGCCCCCAGCAGCAGCTTCATCGTCTCGCTGGCCTGGCCCCACAAAATTTCAATATCGTCCCAGCCGGGCAGGGTCCGTGTGGCAGAGACGATGCGCAATTGCCACGAATAATTGGTCGCGGGCTGGCCTTCCCTCTGGAAATTGACGAACTCGCCCAGCACATTGAAGAACTCGCGGCTGATCTGTTCGAGGCGGAAGGCAATGTCAGTGGTGCGTTTCACTTTTTGCTGGAGCAGGCCAAAGTCCGAGGGGCGAAGCGAGTCATGCGTGTCGCTCAGCAAGCGTCCCAGCACGCCGGCAGACGAGCCGCCGACTTCCTTGAGCAGTCGTTCCAGGTCCTGTTGGGTCAGGCGGAACGAGAGTGCGCTGGTCACAGCCGTTTCCATGTGGTGGGCCTCGTCCACGATCACGTAATCATATTCGGGCAACACCTTGCTGCCGGTGGCGACATCCGAAAGCAGCAGCGCGTGGTTGACGATCAATAGATGGGATGCCTGTGCCGCCTGTTTCGCGCGATGGAATGGACAGGCGCCGCTCATGCGCCCGATGCAGGTCTCCGTGGTACAGGCATCGTCCTCTGCCGACAGCCGCCCCCAGACTTCGCGCTCGGTCGGGCCGGTCAGATTGATCTCATTGCGGTCTCCGCTGGCGTTATCCATCTGCCAGACGAGGATCTTCGCCAGCACCCGCATTTCGTTGGCATCGTTTGGACCATGAGAGCGCATATACTCGAAGCGGCGCGGACATAAATAGTTACTGCGTCCTTTCATGACAGCGGCGCGCACGCCAAGATTCAACGCAGCCTGCAAATCGGGAATATCTTTCTTGATGAGCTGATCTTGCAGATTGATCGTATTAGTAGACACCACCACCCGCGTATTGTTCTGGAACGCGAACAACGCTGCGGGGACGAGATACGCGAAACTTTTGCCAACTCCGGTTCCGGCCTCGACCATCAGGTGGGCTCCGTTATTCAACGAATTCGTCACTGCCTTGAGCATTTCCACCTGCTCCTGGCGATGTTCATAGGATTCAAAATATTTGGAGAATGGTCCGCCATATTCCAGAATCGACGCGACCTCTTCGGGATCGATGGCAACGGGATTATCCGTCTTCTGAACGGGAGGATGATTCCGTTTATCGGGATCGAACATTCCTGCGGAGGAAGAAGCGGCGCGGACCTTCTTGCCTTTGACTCCTTCTTTCGTTCGCGAGCGCATCACCTGTTCGAACACCCAGCCTGCATCCCATTCGACGAATTCGCTTAGTCGGACAATTTCCGCCAGCACTTCCAGGGGAAGTTCCTTCGCCAGGTCAAACAGACGAATGTATGCAGCCTGTGTCACACGTGCATCGTCAAGCGCACGATGTGTGGCGGGCAGGGGAATGCCGAGTTGCTGACCCAGGGAACCAAGGTTATAACGGCTCGCAGCCGGCATCAACACGGACGCGAGTTCATACGTGTCCAGTGTTTGATTCAAATGGAAAAGCCCCGCCTTGCGTAGGAAACCGATGTCGAATTTGATGTTGTGCCCGAGAATGGGACAATCGCCGACAAAGGCTTCGAAATCTGCGGCAATGTCTCGGAGCCGCGGTGCCTGACGAACCATTGCATCGTCAATGCCCGTGAGACCTGTGATAAATTCCGGGATATGACGATTGGGATTAATGAGCGTGGAGAATTCATCATCCACGCGGCGGCCGCTGAAACGAACCGCGGCAATTTCAATAATGGCCTCGCGGTTTTCGTCGAGGCCAGTGGTTTCAATATCTATCGCAACGATGGTTGTCATAGTAGAACAAGTGTATCATAAATCGAATACCCACAAATCAGTGAGCGCCTCCGGTGAATCGATACACGAACCACTCACCGAATTGTGCGACCTGCTCATAGTTTTCAGCCAGGTACTGTACTCCATCGCGCACGATTGGAGATCGTTTCTGCAGAGGCAGATAGAGCTTCTCAGTAAGTTGTGCGCGTCCGCGGGTGTCGATGATCAGTGCCGGCTTGTTTGCCCGGATTTGATTGAAATACTCTTCGAACATCAGGCGGCTGCCGAGGAGCGCAAGGGGATACTGATACACATAGCGTGTCGGGGCTTCCCGCCGAGCCAAAAAGTTTACAACGCTCTCGGCACCGATGATCAGGACTTTGTCATCGGGCTCCGTATTTTGTTCAACATACTCAATCACCGGCGCGTAGCTGTCGCTGGCTGCCTCGCTGACGTATTCTGGATAATGGGTGAACTGTCCGAATTGCAGCAGGATGATCGCAGCCAAAAGAATCGCGGGAGCATAGGATCTGAGCTTTTGAAGAAAAGCGTACCGCGTGTTTTTTAGAAGCTCATACACTGTGAAAACTAGTACACCGGCCAGGATCGCCATGATGGGGAGTGGTGTAAGGTAATAGTGAAGTATCGAGCGCCCGGAAACAGTAATCAAGACGATCTCCAGCGGCAAATCCACCAGAGCGACCAGCACCAGGGGATGAATTGTTTCGAAGACCGCTTTTCGATGGCTCCCGGCATAGGCAAGACCTGTCAACCAGCCCAGGCCTGCCAAATAGAGGACTCCGCCGCTACTCAGATGCAGGAACCCTTTGATGAACACAGGGATGAGCCGCCTGATCCCTTCGTGCTTTCCAATGTAGACGAAATTGTAGAGGAAGGCCTGGTCCCAATAGTCAGCCAATGCATTCTGACTCGCAAAATACAGGGTGAATACAATCGATGGAACAAGACATCCTATTGAGAACGGCAGAAAATCTTTCAAAGGAGACTTTCGCTGTGAAAGTCGTACCATGAATAGAATGAGGGCATATGCTATCCATAGGCCAATTGTGGTCTGTTTGAAATTGAAGGCAAACCCGCCGCAAAGTCCAATCCAGAAAAGAGAGCGGCCCGGAAAGTCCTTTTTCCAGGCGGCGATGAATAGCCATAAGGATAAGGCCTGAAATATGAGGGCATATTCTTCCGTGACGTTGCCCAGGTCAAGGATCGACAACAGACCTGATGCCAATGTGATTACTCCGGCGATGGCAGCATACGCGCTGAATTCTTTGTCAAGTAGTCTGTAAATCAGAAAGATTGTAAAGAATATAAAGATAAATTGCAGCCACCAGACTCCCCACAGGGAATCGGGGGCGAGCTTCAGGCCCAGTGCATCGACAAAATAGATCAGCGGAGGTTTGTGATCCCAGACATCTCGATAGGGGATGTCGCCATTTAGAAATCGCCAGCCAACATACAGAAATACACCGGCGTCTCGCGAGGGCAGAGTCATTTTGAGGGGATTGCCGGGAAAGAGAGCAATCAAGGCTCCCGCAACGGACATGAAAGCAGGAACCACGATAGCTCGGAAAAGGGAATCCCCACTGATTCCTGTGGCTCGGATCTTCGTCATTTTATGGATTATGACAGGGACCGCGTTTCTTCACTCGAACAAAGCCTTTATTTTGTCCAGCGTCACCTGACCGATCTTTTTGTCCTTGGCTTTCTGGCGCAGGTATTCCTTGAGCTGCTTGGGCTTCATCGCAGGGATGGGTGAGTCGTTGGCTTCGATCTCAACATCCTCGGCTGTAAAAACGATGAGTGAATTGATCTCCGGAATTTCATTCTCGTCCATGTGTTTGACGAGGAATTTTCTCACCGAATAAATCTCTGACTCAGCATCGAGGTCAGGCCGGCCGATTCCCTCCTGGCCAAAGATCTTCATATATCCTTGAAGGAATCCGCCGCCGCTGTTGCGCCAGCGATTCTTGATGAATGCCATTTTTCCATGCTGATGGTAATGCAGGAGCACCCACAACCCCGCTGGACTGACAAGAAAGTGAGCCGTGGGTGTAATGTAGTGATAGATGGCGAAGTCGCCGGGTAAACCTTTTAATCCGGCGTCGATTTTTTCGTCCGGCCGTGGCGAGCGTCCCCAGCGGTTCCCAAAATACATCCCAACCTGTGACAGGATAAAACCCGCCATGAGCGCGCCCAGGGCATAGCCAAATAGTTGGGGCTTTGCGAAGGTGATATACATGCCGGCCGCAAGCACGACCAAGGCAATGATGCTGGCGTATTGACCGATGTTACCGTTCCGTTTGATCAGTTTTTCGTTTTTGATGGATTTCATAGGTTCTCTGTTTCGTCCTGAGCGGAATGAGGAGCGCTCTTCGCGACGAGTGCAGTCGAAGGGTAGTTTCTACCAGGTGCGCTTCGACTGCGCTGCACTCCGCACAGCGCGATGATTATTTCTTCAAACTCTCTTCAATCGCAGATTTCATTGCGTCGAGCACTTTCGATTCGACGGCGTTCTTCGCGACGCGTATCGCACTTTTGATCGCCTTTGTATCGGAACGGCCGTGACCGATGAAGACGAGTCCATTCACGCCCAGCAGGGGAGCCGCACCTTGATCCGATGGATCGAGCAGATTCCGGATCGTGCCAAGCGCAGGTTTGACCAATAGACCGCCGATCTTGGTGACGATACTGCCGTTCTTAATCGTCTCGCGGATCTTGTCGATGATTAGCTTGGCGACCGCCTCGGATGATTTCAACATCACATTGCCGGTAAAACCGTCGGTCACGGCCACATCTACTTTGCCGCCGATGACCTCCTTGCCTTCCACGTTGCCGTAGTAATTTAGGCGCGAGGCTTTAAAGAGGGGCGTCGCTTCTTTTACAAGATGATTGCCTTTGCCTTCCTCTTCACCGTTTGAAACCAATCCCACTTTTGGGTTCTTCACGCCCCGAACTCTCTCGGCATAAATGCTTCCCATAATTCCAAATTGGAGAAGATTCAGGGGTTTGCAGTCCGGGTTTGCGCCGATGTCGAGAACTACGCATGAACCGGTCGCGGTGGGAAAGATCGGGGCCAGGGCGGGCAGATCCACGCCTGCCAGCGGTCCCAGGCGAAAATATGCGGTAGCCATCGCTGCACCGGTGTTGCCGGCGGTGACAAAGGCATCCGCCTCGCCATTTTTGACCAGGTCAATCCCGACGGCCATGGAATTTTTGGCGTTTGGCCGACGCGCTTTCAGGGCCAGCGCCATCCCCTTGTCCTCCATAGTCAGCATTTCGGGTGCATGGACGATGCGAACGGGGAGAGTTGCGGGTTTCCCCTGCGGGGATGATAGGGCGGAATCAAGCACCGGCTTGATCTTCGATTCGTCTCCCACCAGAATAATTTCCACCTCATATTCACGCGCTGCTTCCACTGAGCCGAGAACATCCGGTGTCGGAAAGTTATCGCTCCCCATCGCGTCTACAACAATTCTTGTCATGCAATCTCCTTATGCGCTTCGTTCATTCGGTTTTCCGAGCGTGAAGCAAAATTTCGCGCCTTTGTCCAACTCTGATTCTACCCAGATTTTGCCGCCGTGAACCTCCACAATCCTTTTTACCAAAGACAGGCCCACTCCTGTGCCTTCCGAATCCGGGTTCAGTTTATTGAACAGGCCAAAGATCCGCTCATGATAGCGGGGATCGATCCCGATACCGTTGTCCTTTACATAGAAGACACATTCTCCATTCACTTCATCCACGCCGACCTCGATCACCGGCTCTGGTTGACTGCCCATATAAGAGGCCGCGTTATCGAGCAGGTTTTGCATGACCTCGACCAGCCGCGCCCGGTCGCCGTACACGTCCGGCAGGCCGCTTCCTATCTGGACCCTGGCAGGGGAGGCGCTGAGTTTGCCTTCGACCAGGCTGAGGGCCTCCCTCACGATCTCCTCAAAAGGAATGATCTCAGGCGGGTTGATAAGGCGCCCGATCCGCGAAAGCTCAAGCAAATCGGTCAGGAGCATGTGCATTTTCTGGGTCGCATCTTCGATGCGCTGGAGATCCTGCTGGAGACGTTCCTGGTTCCCTGATTTCGCGTCCTTTTCAAGGTAAGGCAGATACCCACGTATCGTAATGAGCGGACTCTTGAGGTCATGAGAAACTGTGTACGTGAATTGTTCCAGTTCTGCATTCTTGCTCTCCAACTCTCTGATCAGGGCCTCGCGTTCCAGCTCGATCTTCTTGATACTTGTCATGTCTGTCACAACTGCCATATACAGGCGCGAGTTTTCGATGGCGATGGCAGCTTGAGGTGCGACTCCCATGAGCAGCGACAAGTGTTCCTCGCTAAAGGCACGGATGTCATAGCTTTGAACCGAGATCGCGCCAATGATTCTTTTCCCAATCAGCATGGGGACAAACAGGGCTGATGCTGCAATCTTTGTCTTATCGCCCAAGTGATACTCGGCCTGGCGCGCCTGTTCAACCTCTGCAGCCGTCCGAAAGACCTGGATCAGTTCGCCCTCTCGTAATGTCTTTGCGATGCGGTTATAGGCGGTCAGCTTTGTCGTTGGTTCCTGCCAGCGTTGCCCGTTTTCATAATATAGAGGAAAGGAAACCTGCTCTGTGGATTCGTCATAAAGACAGATGTAGAAGACGTCCAGCGGAATGTTGCGCTGCACCTGTTCCAGGATGACCTCCAGGACGCTGTCAAGATCCTGCAAACTTGAAACCGCCTTCCCAATATTGTTAAGCATGGACAGGCGATCGACATGTTTCTGTATTTCCCGCGCGTAGTGTTTCAGGGCCATTTCGGCCTCTTTACGCTCCGTGATGTCGATGCATGTGCCGTGGATGTAGAGTGCTTTTCCCTGTTCATCTTTCACAACCACAGACTCGTCCCGTACCCATACCCATCCACCCTGCTTGTGCTGCATGCGATATTCCCACAGGCTCTTGCCGGCTGCGTTGATTCGCTGTTGGCTTCCTGCCAGAACGCCCGGCAGATCGTCCGGGTGCACAACGCTTTTCCAGAAGTCCGAACTGCTTAACCATTCCTGCGGCGTGTAACCGGTCAAATCTTCGATCTGTGGGCTGATATAGAGGGCGCTGGCATTCCCATCAGGGATGTCTCGATAGGTGACCACAGGAGTCTGTTCCACAAGGGTTCGATAAAGCTGCTCCGTCTCGCGTAATGCGTTCTCCGTTTTGACACGCTCTGATAGTTCCTTTTGGGATGCACGCAGACTTTCATTTACCGTGTTCGACAGAATGTGAACGGCCCCGGCTGTTACCAGCAGGATGCAGGCTGTTGCAATGAAATCGTCAGCAATGCTGCCATGGTGGGAATAATCAGGTGTGAACAGACCCAGGATTTCGCCGAATACCAGCCAGCCCAGACAAAGAATGGTGATAGCGGTTAATTGGAAAACCGCTCTTCTTTTCAGAATGAGGCTGGCAATGATTAAGATGGAGGGGTAGGCAATGATCGCAATATCATGAATGCCCTGTCCGATGGTGGCGAGGATTGTTATCATGATCGTCAAAACAACCGCGATCAGTCCCGCGGCCAGTTGTGTCCGCCCCATGCGAGTGAAATGGATCACCAGCAAAAGCGGAAAGATGGTCACGCTCATGATGACAGCTTCAACGGTCAATCCTCTTATGAAATAGAGAGGAATGATGATAGCCAGCCCACTAATTACTAGGATTGAGATCCAGAAAAGAACACGGCCAATTGCCTGCCTGCTGATTTCTGTGCTAAGCAGGCCCATTTCGGACGGAATTTTTGATCTCTTGGAGTCATCCATGGCGGATACTTCCTTCACGAATCTGAGTTTCCCTCTCTCCACTCAATCCAAATGCCTTTGTCTTCGTGCCTGTATCGCTTCGAAAACCCTTGCTTGACAATGGCATGAAGGCGATTATAATACGGCCTGCCCCCGAAAAGTATGGGACAGGTTTGCGCTGGTGCTGGAACTGGCAGACAGGCATGGTTGAGGGCCATGTGGAGAAATCCGTGGAGGTTCAAGTCCTCTCCAGCGCACACAAATTGATGTGATCGTAGAAAAAATCCCCGCGAGTTCGGGGATTTTCTTTAAGTCACTCAAGGATCAGACTGCAGCAGGTTACCGCGCCTTCGGCCTTTGCCAGCTCGCTGACATCCACACGCGTGATGCTGTGTCCCTGCCGTTCCAATTTCGCCGAGGTTTTTGGAAATGCCGTAGGATAAATAATGGAATCGCCGATGGGCAGGCAATTTGAAGCATACGGTTCAGACACATCCACTTCGATCAGATTGAAGTCTGCGAAGTATGTCGGGTCCACCCAGTCTTTGTTGATCAGCAAGGTCGAATTGTCCACGCGGCTGATCGCAGATTTCAAATGCAGGCAATCACGCAAGGGAACGCCGCTCACCATGTAGCCGTAGGTATCGAGCAGCTCCTGTAACTGCATGATCGCGTCATTGTTGCTGCGCGTGGACATGCCAACATAGATATGCCTGTCCAGCACCAGCACGTCACCGCCGTCAACCGTGGCCGGCTCGGTCACATAGACAAGCGGGCGGTACGGCGATAATGCGTGGATGATGGATTCTGTTTCCGCCCTGCGTGACTCAGCCCCGGGTCGAGTGACGACCGCCACCTCCCGCAGGACAACCGCCGCATCTTCCACAAAGACAGAATCAGGCAGATCGGCTTCCTCAGGCAGTTCGATGACCTGGCATCCAAGTGAGGCAAGCGCTTGCACGTATGCAGAATGCTGGGCGCGGGCAATGTCGAGATTGATTGGGACGCGTTCAATATGGGTCAGCTCGCATTCATCGAAACGCGGGCTGACCTTGCGTGTGATGGCGATCGTCATCCTATCCACCACCGCTGCGATAGCGGTCGATCAAGGCTTGTGTGCGGGAGTCTTTAGGATGACCAAACAATTCAGCAGGCTTTTCAGATTCAATGACTTCGCCATCTGCCATGACGACCACCCGGTCAGCTACCTCGCGCGCAAAGCCCATTTCGTGTGTTACGACCAGCATGGTTGTGCCATCCTTGGCCAGCTTCTTCATGACATTCAGGACTTCGCCGATCAACTCGGGATCCAGCGCAGACGTCGGTTCGTCAAAGAGCATGACCCTGGGTTCCATGGTCAGGGCGCGGGCAATTGCCACACGTTGCTTCTGCCCACCGGAGAGGCGTAAGGGATATTCATCTTTTTTGAAGAGCAATCCTACATTATCAAGTTTCTCTTCCGCCAGTTGGATTGCCTTGGCGCGTGGCATACCCTTGACAATGACTGGAGCCTCAATCACGTTTTCCAAAACAGTCATGTGAGGGAATAAATTGAATTCCTGGAACACCATGCCGGTCTTGAGACGGACCTCATGGATGAGGCGACGATGCTGTGCCCCTTTTTTTCCCCCTTCGACTTTCAATCCGTCCACTTCGATGATGCCCTCAGATGGCTCCTCAAGGAAGTTTATGCAGCGCAAGAGAGTGCTTTTCCCCGACCCGCTGCGGCCAATAATGCAGACCACTTCGCGGGGTTCCACCTCGAGAGAGATATCGTTGAGAACATGCAGCATCCCAAACCATTTTTGCAGATTGGACACTCTGACGATGGGTTCAGCGTTCATAGGCCTGGGCCATCCGTTTTTCTAGTCTGCTCTGGAACCACGATGAGATAATGGTCAGGATCCAATACGCGGCGGCCGCGACGAGGAACATTTCCATGTACTTGCTGTCCTTCTTTGCGTAGCGAGTTGCAAGATAGGTGATTTCCCAGACCCCCATCACAGAGACCAGCGCTGAATCCTTCTGCATGGCGATGAATTGATTCCCTACATCAGGAATGATGATGCGGATTGCCTGTGGCAGGACGATCCGCCGCATCACCTGCCACGGAGTCATACCCAGGGCGATGGCTGCCTCCCTCTGGCCGTAGCCAATGGATAACAGGCCAGCCCGAAAGATCTCGGTCATGTAGGCGCCGTAGTTCAGACTGAGGGCGAGGATGCCAGCCGGAATCGCATCCATGATGAACACCTTCCCGATGGACGGATATCCAAGCTGGATCAGTTGTTTGCCAATCTGCGGCAGGCCGAGATAGATCACATAGATCTGGATCAGAAGCGGTGTTCCTCGAATGACAGAGACGTAAAATCCTGATATCCCCTGGGCAACCGAATTAGATGATAGGCGCGCGATGGAGCCAAATAACGCCAGGACGGTCGCGATGGCAATCGATGCCAGGGATACGCCGATCGTTGCTCCCGCCCCCTGCAGGATGATGTTGTAATGCTCCAGCATGTAGGTCGGATTCACGCGTATCATGAACAGCGCGCCGCCCAGGAGCGCGACCAGGACCAACCAGACGATCCCAACCTTTACACTGTGGATGAACCGCTGCCGGCGCTGAAGCACGACCAGCCTTTCCCCCAGGCTCGGCGCGGAGTCTTGACCCGAGGAAGGCTTGCTGGGAAGATTTTGCTTCTGAAGGTCTGTAGTATCCATTTGGTCGGACCGCCTTAGATGAGTGAGAGGTCACACAATGACCTCTCACTCTCTGAACCAAAGTTAGTGGTTGAGCAACGATGTATCGAATTTAGCAGCGGCTGTGGTCAGGTCTGTTCCATAATATTTCATGGACAGATTCAGAAGCGTGCCATCTGCGTGCAGGCCAGCAGTGATTTCGGACACCTTTGCAATCAACGATGTCGGATCCAGGCTCGAGGAACGATCGAAAGCTGGCGCAAGGTACTCAAAGTATAGCGGGTCTCCCAGTTGCTTGATGGGTCTCCCATTCTTGATCGCTTCCTGACCGGTGGGTTGAGCGGTGATCACTCCGTCGAGGCGCAGACCGTCACCCAGGGCGAGGTCTTCAATGGCTGTGCTGTCCGTGTCATATCCCTTGATATCTGCATCCTTGATCTGGTAAGTGATATCAGGAACACCCGGGATGACCAGGGTGCCGTTCAGATAGCTTTCATAAGTACAGCCACTGCAGACGCCGATTTTCTTGCCGCTCAAATCGGCAGGCGTCTTGTATGTTGTATTTTCCGCATTGACAAACAGCGCGGCTGGAGTTGTGTAGTAGGGCTGCGAGAAATACAGTACCTTGGCCCGTTCAGGAGTTATGGTGACTGAGCCAATGCCAATATCCCAGCGGTCCGACCAGTTGCCGGCCACCAGGAGTCCCCAATCTGGCGTTACGAAGCAGGCTTCCACCCCCAGGCCTTTGGCGATAGCGGCAGCCACGTCGATATCAAAGCCTTCCAGTTCCCCAAGGGTCTTTTGGTCCTCAGCGCATTTCGTACCGGGCGTGCGTTGAGGGTTAGCTTTGAGGGATGATTGAGGCGGGTACGCCGGATCAGTGAACGAGACCAGAGTCCCTCGTGCTTGAATCGCTGCCAGCAAATCCCCTCCAGCCGCAGGAGCCTGGGTAGGTGCCTCTGTAGCCGCCGGCGCCTGGGTCACAACTTCGGTTGCGGCAGGTGCTTGAGTCGCTGTGGGAGCAGGAGTGCCGCAAGCCGCAAGGACAAGCGAGGCCAACACAAACAGGTTGGCCAGTACGAACAGTTTCTTCATTTTCTCCTCCGAGAGAAAGTAGGGTGGAATATGCAATTTCAAACAATGGAGAGAATAGGTTAGGCGACACCTCCATGTGTCTGAAAATTGCTCGGATGTTTGGCGCATCCAGTTGACCAAGCATAGACCATTTTTCACAAATCTGCAAGAGATTGGGCCAATAGATTCGCAGGAGACGGCTCCACACGGACCGTTTCGATCCGTTTTCCACTCGCTTAATTCGTAGATGGTAAAATTGCACATCACATATTCAAGGAGTTGGTTATGGCTGCCATCTTTCCGAGCGAAGAGTGGTTAAAGGGACTGGAAACGAAACTTAATTCCGATGGACGATACGCAGACATTGCGAAGAATTGGGAAGGAGATCTGTTCATCATCGTGGAACCTGTGGGCAATTTGAAGGAACAAACCGCATTCTATCTGGACCTGTGGCATGGTCGGTGCCGAAAGGCTGAGTTCCAGCCCGACTTGTCTTCTCATTCGCCTGTTTTCACCTTGACTTCGAATTATGACAACATCAAAGAGATTCTCACGGGCAAGTTGAATCCCATGACAGCCATGATGACCATGAAACTGAGAGTGAAAGGCAACATGGGATACATGATGCGCAACGTCCCGACCGTGCTCGATTTTGTGCGCTGCGCGCAGGAAGTGACGAAGGAAATCTTGTAACTCCTCCCTAGGCGTTGTCGAAGGGTATTGATTCGGCGCTTCGACTGCGCTCATATCGTCCGGACACTTGCACCGTGCGCAAGTACGGTGTGTCCTTCGGGAGCGCGAAAGTTTTTATGCAACCCATCCTCAAAATTGACCTTACAACTGGCAAGACCGAAGAATATATTGTTCCCCAGGAATGGGAGCGCGATTTTCTTGGAGGCGCGTCCCTGGCGGCGCGTATTTTGTACTCATCGCTCACAAAGGAACTTAATCCATTTTCACCAGAGTCTCCGTTGCTGTTTTTGAATGGCCCGCTTAGTGGAACCGCCGGTCCTACCACAGGAAGGTTCGTCATATGCGGTAAGAGTCCGGCGACGAGTTTGTGGGCCGAGTCAAACATTGGCGGTTTTTGGGGGCCGGAACTTCGCAAGACAGGTTACGACGGCCTATGGATCACGGGGCAAGCCGAAGGCCCGGTCTATCTCTGGCTGGACGAGGGCAGACTGGAGATCCGAAATGCTGCGCAGATTTGGGGGAAGGATGTCTACGAAACGCAGGATCTTGTCAAAGGGGAGATCAACTGCCCGGGTGCGCGCGTCGCGGTGATCGGTCACGCGGGAGAACGGGGTGTCCTGTTTGCATCCATCTGCTGTGACCACGGGCGCATGGCCGGGCGAACCGGACTCGGCGCGGTGATGGGATCGAAGAATCTCAAGGCAATTGCAGTGCATGGGAAGAAAAAAATCCCGCTCGCTCACGCGGACCATTATGCTGGTCTGCGTTCCCAGGCAAATCGCACGCTTAAAGAGGACACCAACACACAGGTATTTCATGAGTTGGGCACGGCCAGCGCGGCCAACTACTCGGAGTACATGGGCGCGATGCCCGCGAAATATTATCATCAGGGCGTTTTTCCCAATGTTGATAATGTCTCTGGCTCAACGATGACAGAAAGGATTCTGGTGGGGCAGAGCGCCTGTCATGCGTGTGTGATCGCATGTGGACGCGTCGTCAGGCTGGAAGATGGCGAAAAACGCAAAGGACCGGAATACGAAACGATTGTGGGCTTCGGACCCAACCTGCTGATTGACGACCTGGATGAAGTGGTCCGTCTCGGCGAGTTGTGCGACCGCTACGGCATGGATACGATCAGCACGGCCAACACGATCGGTCTTGCCTTTCATCTTTTTGAGATGGGCAAGTTGACTGTTCAGGACACCGGCGGCTTTGAGTTGAAATGGGGCGATAAGCTCGCGGTTTTGCAGCTCATTCACATGATCGCTCGCCGGGAGGGGATCGGCGAACTGATGTCGCGCGGCTCACGTCACTTTGGGCGCGCATTCGGCGCAGAAGATGAAGCCGTTCAGGTGAACGGACTGGAAGTGGCATATCACGACCCGCGCGGGGTTTCTGGCATGGCGCTTTCGTATGCGACCAGTCCGCGCGGTGCCTGTCATAACCAGTCTGATTATTTCCTCGTGGATTGGGGCCACACGCACGATGATCTTGGCATTACTTTTTTTGAGCGTCATGCCCAGGCGGAGAAAGCTGCCAACGTCGCCAGACACCAGGATTGGCGGACAGTTTTCAATTCAATCGTGATGTGCATCTTTGCCAACGTAGACCCGCAGATGCAGGTGGATCTCATCAACGCGGCCTGCGATCTGAATTGGACGATTGATGACTTAATGAAAGCGGGCGAGCGCGCCTGGAATCTCAAGCGTGCCATCAATAATCGCATGGGCCTGAAGCGCACCAACGATAAACTGCCGAAAGCCTTGCTGGAACCGTACAAGGAAGGCGGCGCCGCGGGTTTTGTCCCTGATCTGCGCAGGATGCTGGATGCCTATTACGAAGCACGGGGCTGGGATAAAAAGACTGGCAAGCCTTCGAGGGAGAAACTGGTGGAATTAGGGCTGGCAGATGTGGCGGAGGACTTGTGGAGATAGAACTGACCATGGACATCGGACCACAGACGACCGAACTGCGGTCTGTGGTCTGCCGTCCGAGGTTCTGGAAGTGAGTGTTCGTATGAAACTCGTCTCTGTTGAGCAGATGCGTGTAATCGAAAAGGAAGCCGATGCAAGTGGATTGTCCTATGCGGACATGATGGAGAACGCAGGCCGCGGGCTGGCTGAAGTCATCTTGGATTTGCCGCTTGTAGACGATGAAGAGATCGAAGTGCTGGGTCTGGTCGGCCCGGGAAATAACGGGGGCGATACGCTGGTCGCCCTGGATTATCTGGCGCATGAGGGATTCAAAGCGCGGGCCTATCTGGTAAAGCGCGTAGCCGAAAAGGATGAGTTGGTGGAGCGTGTCAAGGATGCGGGTGGAGAGATTGTTACTGCTGAAAATGACAAGGACTTCCAGGCTCTGATTTATTATCTCGGTTCGGCAAGTATTCTTTTGGATGGTGTGCTCGGAACTGGTGCAAAACCGCCGCTGAAAAAGGAAGTAGCGGATGTATTCACCACGGTCCTCACGACAATTGCTGAGTTGGATACTCCGCCTTTTGTGGTTGCCGTGGATTGTCCTTCGGGAGTGGATTGTGATACCGGTCAAGCCCCGCGCGAGGCCATCCCCGCGGACTTGACGGTCACCATGGCCGCGGTCAAACAGGGACTTTTGAAACTGCCCGCTTTCGAATTGGTGGGTGAGCTTCAGGTAGTGGATATCGGCTTGTCAAAAGATTTATCTTCGCTCAAGCAGTTGACGGCTGAGGTTGCCGAGGATAATCTTGTATCTGATCTCTTGCCGGAGCGCCCTCTCGATGCGCATAAAGGGACATTTGGCACCGCGTTGATCTGCGCGGGCTCGGTCAGTTACACGGGCGCGGCGTTGCTTTCGGGGAAGGCTGCGTATCGAGTCGGCGCGGGACTGGTGACGATGGCTGTGCCGGAACCGCTTCATGCCGCGCTGGCCGGGCAGTTCCCGGAAGCGACCTGGATCATTCTGCCGCAGAAGTTGGGTTTCATATCTCAACTGGGGGCGAGTATTCTAAAGAAAAACCTGGACCGCGCAACTGCGCTGTTGATCGGTCCCGGCTTTGGGCTTGACCCCTCTACTGGCAAATTCATCGAAAATATCATTCCGGAGATCAAAATCCCTCTGGTGTTCGATGCCGATGGCCTCAAGCTGCTCTC
>JAKOVF010000309.1 GCA_029782225.1 Chloroflexota bacterium
CCATGGAATTCTCCACGGCATGACCAATCTTGTTCTGTGCAACCGACGAAGAACGCAATTCCGCAATGCACTCGCCGTAAGTCGAGCCGCAATATGGAACATTCAGCATGCTGGAGTGGATGCACTGCGAGGGTCCACCATGTGTGGTACAGCGGGTCCAGAACCGTGGTATTCGGGCGAGAAGGACCATGAACTCAGAAAGCCGTTTTTGAGTTGGTCGAATCGCCGGCCAGAAGACGTGGTCTATCGTGGGTATTTCATTGGTCCGATCATGGAGGAACTGCTCTCAGGCAAGAGGATCATGATTGCGGGTCCTAGACGAATTGGTAAGTCTAGTCTGACCTATGAAACACTGATAACCGATCTCGGGCAACTCGAGCTGTTCAAGATTGGGGCTCGTGATACGCCAGCCCCGACGCAGATCGTAGTAAAGTCGGTAACCCGACACATCTCGAAGAGCACCCAGAGTCAACTGGGCCGCGCCGCCCTTGGCGCCCGGGTTTTCGGCGTAATCCGCGGGCTCGAGGTGCAGGTTGTCCAGGACGCGTTGCGTGAGAATATCGTCCGTCAAAACCTGCCCCGGTTCATTCCGAATCGCAGCCAGCAATGCCCCTCGCAGCAGCAAAACTTGGACAAAGTCGTTAAAGTGCCCCGCCTGCAGGGACGCGTCCTGACGGTTGTCCGTGAACCCTAACAACCTTTGTCCTCCAGGAGCAGCCGGGCGACTGAAAACACTACAGCCTAGTGGGGGTGAAACGAAGCACAGGGATACTCGACCGGGTCGGCTAACCGTACTTCTGGGGAGCCTCTGGTGTGCTCTGTCCCCGAGGCCAACACTCGGTGTCTTTCACCCATCTCTCAACGTCCCATCGCCAGAAAATGTCGTCTTAACGTAAGCGTCAAACGGAGCACACCTTCACGCGGAATGCTCCGTTCTGTTAGTGTGATGGGATGTGTCGGTTGTCTCAGGTGAGTCTTAGTCTGGCTTCTGCGGAGTCCGGAAGGAGGCAGGCAAGGACTCGGACCACGGCATCAGCGAATCCAGGACGCCCGGTTCACCCAGGTCAAGGCTGGGCATCCGCTCAAGCAGATACGTGATGTAGTTAAAGGGCTTCAGCCCATTCTCCTTGGTGGTCTCCACGATGCTGTAGAGGATCGCGCTCGTTTTAGCGCCGCGCGGCGTGTTCGAGAAGAGCCAGTTCTTTCGCCCGATGACAAACGGCTTGATCGCACGTTCTGCCCGGTTGTTGTCGATCTCAAGACGGCCGTCGAGCAAATAGCCTTGCAGCTTGTCCCACTGGTTTAGGCGTAAGCGTAAAGTAGACACCACCTGGATCTAGTTCGCCGGCTAGCGTTTACACGGTTCCGCCACGCATAGGAACCGCTGGTGGAGACGCTCAGCACGCGGCACATGGTGGCTACACTGTGATAGGCCTTCTCTGCATCAATAAACCGGAATGCTGCTACTGGTTCCGGTCGGTCTCCTTGGCGAAGAAGGCCGCGGCTTTTTTTAGGATCTCCCGTTCCTCACGGAGAATCCTGACCTCTTGCCGCAACCGCTTCAGTTCCTCCCGCTCTGAGGTAGTTAGGCCTTCTCGCTCGCCGGCGTCAATCTCAGCTTGCCGGACCCAACTACGCAGCGTGTCTACGCATACCCCCAGATCCGTTGCTAGCTGCCTATATGGCTTGCCGCTCTCCCTGTAAAGCCGTACTGCTTCTTCTCTAAACTGTGGTGGGTACTTGCCGCGCGTTCCTGCCATGATGTGGACACCCCTTCTCTAACTTACTTGTACGATCTTTGAGTGTCCACCAAACCAGGGGAGGCTCAC
>JAKOVF010000310.1 GCA_029782225.1 Chloroflexota bacterium
TGAGCCCAAATTGGTGGAAACGGTAATTTGGTTTCCATCGCCAACAATGATGTTTCCATCCATGTTTCCATTTACACTCACATCCGTTGCTTTCTCTATATCTTTGTTTTTCATCCTACTTATTCCTGATTTGCAAAAACATGTATGATATTTGTAATCGCCAACTTGCTAACCCAACTTTATTTTGGGGGAGAAAACACCCAACTATTGCTTAAGCAGACGAAGTCCGCTTAAGACTCCAATTTAGGGGTGCTAGAGGTACTTATGCGGAAAGTGTCCGCTTAACACCCTTTAGATTATTAAAACGGAACCAGATCTTACAACGCTTTTCCACCTTCTGACCTCTAAAATGGAGACTTTATCCTGCTATTCCAACACCATGCCGCCATTATAATCCCTTCCCTTCGCTCCGCAGCCTGGTACCTGGAACCTGACACATTTGACAACAAAACCCTCGGAAGTCTTCAAAACCTCCGAGGGCCTCACTTGTTCTCCTCCCCTAAATTCGACTGGAGAATCCTAAATAAGCACAAAGCGTCAATCTGTCGAATTTGGGGGAGGTGCCCGAAGGGCGGAGGGGGCCTACGGCTTCACCACAAACACACTCCCCGCGCCTCTGCCTCCCACATCCGGGAAGTAGAACTCGGACGCGGTGGGTGGGATGACCTTGAACGTCCCTGCGGTGCTGGCCCTTGCCAGATAGGTGTAGACGTAGGTCCCTGCCGGCAGATAATCGGTCGAGAGGGTCACCTTTTCGTCGCGGATCTCCTGATGATAGAAGTACCACCAGCCCCAGCCGTACTGATCGTAATCCTGACGTGTGTAACTGGTTGGCACCTCCACACTGGTATTGAGCGACGCGTCGACCGCCTCAAGCCCCGCCGGCAGCGGATCGTCGATCACGATGTAATGGACCGCCGCTGGGACAACCACCGTCAGCCGCACGCGCACCAGTTCGCCGCGCGGGATCTCGGTGATCGGATGCTTGGAGTCATCCAGTGTGAAGTACTCGCGCGAGAGGCTCACGCCCTGGTCCAGCGCCTTGACCTGGTCCACTGCCAGAGTGGTATTCATGTAGGCGGTGTAATACAGGCTGCCTTCGCCCGCGCCGCGCGTGAACACCAGATAGTTCACTTCATCCTTCAGCAGATCCTTCAAGTCCACTTGCAGCTTGACGGTATCGGTTATGTTTTCCTTGGTTGCGTTGCCCTGGTTGAGCACACTTCCATTCAAGCCGACCGCGAAAGGATAATTCGCCTGCAATTCGTTCGTGGCGGTCAGCCAGTTGGTGAGGGCGATCAACGTCCAGGCGGTTTCCTGGGTCGTGTACCAGTGTCCGCCCTGACGGTGAGCCATCAGCCAGCGGACCGCGTTCGCTGTGATCGGGTTCTTCGGATCGATCTGGATGAAGGTATTCAGCACGATCGCTGTCGTGCGTGTATCCGTGTTCCAGTTCCAGTAGTCGGTGAAGGATTCCTCCCAGTGGGCGCCGGAGGCCGATAAAACGGAGGCAGATGCCAGGTCCGAAAGAAGCGCTGCAATGCGTTCGTCTTCCGGGTCCAGCAGGTGGATCGTCTGCGTCAGGTAGGCTTTTCCGTACAGGCTCAGCATGTCCCTGTTTTCATACAGGAAGTTGGTCTGCCCGGCGCCGAGTTCCTTCGCGCGCGCCAGCACGTAGAGCATAAAAGCGTCGCGGTTGTAATCCGATTCTGACGCATTGCGGTACAGGTTCGGCAGGTGATCCTTGAGGAAACCGATGCCCGTAGTGAGCACACCCTCAGAGACCGGGTAGCCACTGTCCTTCGCTTCGAGCAGTCCATAAACCACATACGCTGTGACGTACGGATCGCTCGTCTGGCCGTCCCACCAGTTCCAGCCGCCATCATAAAGCTGCTTGGCGTAGATCCGCTGCAGCGCGGTGTTGACGTTCGCATCGAGCTGGTTCCTGAGCATCGGGTCCTCAAGTCCCGCGGCTTTCAGCGCGCGCATGCTGATGACGTTCGGCAGGAAGCGCGAGATGGTTTGCTCGATGCACAGGTACGGATAATCCTTGAGGTAGGTCAGCCCGCTTTGCATGGACCCCGCCAGCGAGGGCGCGACCTCGATCGAAAGTTTGGCGTCGGTGTACTTGAAGTCGGTGGGGAGCTGCATACCTTCGGTGACAGAGTTGGCGTCGAGCAGCATGCCGGAGGTGCCCACCGTTTCCATCGCGGTGAAATTGAAGACTGGAATGCCCTGACCTGTGAGCGTGCCGAGCGCGGGCTTGCTGGCGTCGGTGAAATCGCCGCTGGACGCGTGCGCCGTGAGATCGACGCGCTCCACGTCATTGACGGTCACATCCCAGGTGACATAACCCTGCTGGTGCGCCTCCACCTCGACCGTTTGATTGGTCCCGTTCTTGACGTTGACTCCCTGCGCTTCGAGGCTCACGCTGACCTTCATGCTTTTATCGGTGGTATTGTGAACGACTGCGCCGACCTGCACGTCATCGCCCACCACAAAGAAGCGCGGCGTGGTCATCTCAACGAACAGCGGACGCGTGCTGAGCACTTCGTTCGTGGTTTGTCCCACCTTGCTGTCGGACGTGACCGCGCGTACATCGGCCCGCCAGGTGGTGAGATTCTCCGGCAGCGTAACAGTGACCTGCGCCTGGCCTTTCTCATCGGTCGTGACCATGCCTTCGAAGGCAGCCGTATCTTTGAAATCCTGCCGCACCGTGATGATGCCCAGGTCGCCACCTCCGCCACCGCCGCTCCCGCCGCCTTCGTTCAACTGCTCTCTATACTGATCGTTGTAATCGTCCGCGCTGATGACCATCCCCAGCGCCGTGCGCACGCTCAACGATTCATCCGGATAGAACGCATCGAGCAGCGGCGGAGTATTGGAAGGAGCTAAAGCCAGCACGGCCTTGTCCACCACTGCGATCGACACATCCGCAGAGACCGGCTTGCCTTTGGAGTCTTTCGTCGTGATGGTGTATGTCACATCGTCGCCCGGCCCTGCGGACTTTTTGTCGGCAGTCACATTCACATCCAGCACTTGCTCGCTGGTATCGATCTTGATCTGCGCCATGCCGATCTTGAAATTGGCGCGGCCGGTGGTCTGGGCGCCATTGACGACCGTAACAGAGACATAGGCCAGCGGGGCCATGTCGGCGGTAATCGGTAATTTGTAGATCGTGCTGTTGCCTTTCAGCAGGACGACATCCTGTTTGTAGATGTGTCCGCGTTCATAGGTGACCAGCGCGTGTACCTCTTCCTTGAAAGGCTGGGCGATCAAGATTTCGGCAGTGTCGCCGGGGGAGTAGCTGTCTTTGTCCGCCACCAGATTGAACGAACGGTCGTTGGTTTGCTTCCAATCCACGTAATCATTGCTGGCGACCCAGATGTAAGTGGATGCCTGCTGCTGGTTGCCCTTTGAATCGGTAACGGTGACGAGGGCTTTGAACACGCCGCCGTTCGGTGGGACGAATGAAACCGAAGCTTTCCCATCTGCATCTGTCTTCACGCTCTGCGAACCGACCGGGATTTCCTTGACGGAGGTAACCCAGGTCAACTGTCCCTGTTTGTTTTGTTCCTGCACGCTGAACCATCTGCGCTCGACGAATTTCACGGTCAGGTTGGAGTTCGGGACAGGATTGGAAGCCCAGTCCAGCACGGCCAGGTCGAACGGCTGCTCTTCGCCGGAGATGCCGATGTATTTCTGCGAGCGGATGCCCGCGTAGACCAGGCTTTGATGCACGACCACACTGGCGCTCCCGCTGACCACGTTCCCCGCGATATCGGTCACGTTCGCGCTGAGCGTCACGGTCTGGCTGGTCTTCTTCTCGCCCAGGTTCATCGTTTCCGTCAACACGAGATGACCGTTTTCATCGGTGACGGCTTTTCCCTCATCAATGGTGCCCTGTGTAGTGGAGGTCTGTTCGGACCAGTAAGTATCGCGGTCCCAGTCGGAGAAACTGTACTGTTGATAATCCTTCGACGGCTGGAAGGAATAAGGCTGGCCCTGCATGAACCAGTCAACTTTTGCGTTGGCAAGGTTACCGCCGGCATAGTAGGTAGTATTCAAATCGAAATTGACCGTTGTCCCGGCCAGCACCGCGCTCTGATCGGCCGCAGCCTTCACTTCGAACTCAGGCTTGTGATATTCGGCTACATTGAAAGAGACGAAGGCAAAGGGATCGTCGCTGGGATTGAACCGCACAGCAATGTCGTAGTTCCCGATGCCGGCATTTTCATCCAGCGTGAGCTTGTCGGTGAAGCTGCCCATCTCTGAGAGAGAAACATAATTTGCATAGACTTGTTCGCCCCAGTGATCGATCGTCACATAGACCTTGTTCCGGTCGTACAGGCTGTAATGCAGGTCATCGTTCTGGCGCAGAATGCCTTTGAAGAACACATCCTGCCCGGGCCGATAGACCGGCCGGTCCGTGTACACATACGCAAACGGACGGTTTGTTTGAGCGTAATACGTTTCATAGATGCCAAAGTCATTGGGCGAGACGCCGCTGCCCCAGTTCAGCGAGGTGATCGCGGCATGGTCCTGCCCTGTGATCGCGGCGTACATCGGCGCGTGAATGTCCTTGAGATACGCGACGCCGTTCTTGTCTGTCTTTGTTTTGCCGAGAGCCTTGTCGTTCTGATCGTAGAATGTCACTTCTACATTCGACTGTGGCGCGCCGGTTTCGAGATCCGTGATCCAGGCCAGCCCTTCCGTATCCGTGGCTTTGAAGGTGAGGTTATCGGTCGCCACGGTGAACAGGAACGTCTGATAGAACATTCCGGTGTAATCCAGTGGTTTGCCCTGGACACCAATGAAATAATATCCCGGCGGCAGAGGGCTTCCCTGCCGATCCGTCAGCTTTATATTCAAATGCTGTAACTCGTCGCGCGGTGTGCTTTTCTCGATCTTCCATTCGTTGAACGGTTTTGCCGCGGGCGTGAACAGGGAAAGATTATCTGGATGGTTCAGATAAATTCTGTACTGACTCAGCGGCATGGAGTACAACGCGATCGTCGCTGAATCCAGATTGATATGCTCGAAGAATACTTCCTGCGGGCCTTTTGCGCGGTAGACCAGCGAGTTCCATGGCACGGCGAGCCGCGCATACGGCGCCATAGGTCCAGTGGTGAATGCCAGAGATGTTTCTCTGCCGATGCTGTTGCCATAAATATCGGTCATGCCCGGCAGAAGCCGCACGACATAATCCGTGCTTGGCTCCAGGCCGTAGACGTTCAGACTCGAGTCGTAATCGTTGTAATAGAAGCTCAGTTCCTTTTTCGGCGCGGGCGTCACTACCACCCGGCTCTTCAAACTGGCCAGCTTCATCGGTGACGCGAAAGTAATGGTCATATTGCCGTCGAACGTCGTGGCTTCCGAGTTCGGCGCGGGATACACCGATTTGATGCTCGGCAGGGGCACCGTGCTGATCTTGATCCGCAGTCCTTGTTTGAGGTGGCCGCCGTCCACGCCAAGCGCGGCATCGGCGATCACGAGGTCGTAAAAACTTGCGATCTGGTATCTGCCGATCGGCTCGACGGTCAGCGTGGTGGATTCCTTGTTCCATTTCAGTTTGATCGGGAAAGCCTTACCGGTTTCGCGGTTCACCAGCGATGTGGCCTGCTTGACGCTCTCCTGATCCATCGGCTGCAGGAAGTCAACGTAAAAGGCCTGATCGAGCCGCGCATTTTCAACTAACGTATTGGGATTTTCCACGCCGTTGACCAGACCATAATTTCCAATGGACGGAGCGCGCGTGATGAACTGCCAGGTGTAGGATTTATCCAGCTTCCTGCCGCTCACATCTTTCAGCCCCGCATCCACGCGGACCGTATAGCGGGTTCCGCTTTGAAGGTTTTCCTCCGGCTCGAACACATACACGGAGGAATTCACCCAGTCGCCTTTGCCTTTGACGTCGGGCGTGATGATCAGCGGCTGAGGTAATTTATCCTGCTCTTCTTCGATGGTGACAGGAACGATCGGCTGGTTGAAGATGACGGTGATATTCGTCCCCATGTCGATATCTGCCGTGCCATCTGCCGGGAAGACCTGTCCGATTGCGAGCGACTCGGCGGTCCTGAAGTCGAGTGCGATCTCATCGGGAATCTTCACTCCGTCGGCGCTGACCGCGTCAGTGGAAAATACTGCCTGGTAATCGGTGGCTGGAGCCAGCTGCTTCTCGGGCTTGAAGGAGAATGTGCGGGGGTCGAGCCAGGTCGCTTTGCCGGGGACAGGCTGATGGTCCGTGCCCAGAAGCGTGAATGCCCGCGAGGTCGCATCCTGATTCATGTCTCGGTCGAATGTCAATTCGAGGGTGGGGGATAAGTCGAGCCGCTGTCCCTCGATCGGCTCCCGCGCGATGATCTGAGGCCCAACCTGGGCCTCGTTCGCCTTTACCGTGAGGGATTCAGGGGTTGGATTCGTCTGTGGAGTGCCTTTACAACTACTAAGAATGATCGCCAGAATGATGGTTGTGTAAAGCAACCTGCCGAGCTTTTTCTGCATGGGGCCCGCCTTTCCGGGGAGTTTCGCACAGAGAACCTGGCCCTGAGCGCCTTTCTCCAAGACGGAAATAGTATGCTCCGTGTTCCAACCCCTGTCAAGCGGGCTTTGCGGAATTTCCAGCGCGTTGGCGGCTACCAAAATCTGGAGATTTTAGACTCCGATGATATTCTTATAAAAAATCGCTCCCGTAATTGGGAGCGATTGGATGCATACAAGAGTTTTCGAGAAATCAATGGCCGAACTGCATGGCCCATTGGACCATGAGATGACCCACGTTGCTGACGAAGCCTCCGGGGATTAATCCCAGCACCGCAGCGCCCGCGACGAAGAACACAATCGCGGAAAGCAGAATAAAGAAAGATCCTAAAGGCGACGAGCCTTTCCGGCTGCTCTTTGCCTTCCGAGTGCTCTTGCGCTTTATGCGAACTGGCTCATCTGAGTCTTTCGTGGCGCTCTTTCGGCCGCTGGATTTGGTCTCCTTCTCATCTTCCTCATCCTCGTTATCGTCATGCTTGGACATTACTGCGGCCATGGCTGCCATGCCGGCGACACCGCCTAATTCGCCGAGAGGATTTTCGCTATCCTTTCCGCCTTTCTCTTCCTTATCGTCATCATCCTTGCCCGGCGTGGTTGTGTAGGAGATGCCCGTGCCGGGGATCCCGACGGTCTGCCTCACGCCGCGCTTGCCAATGTTGATGTGATATCCCTTCTTGCCAATTGTAAAGCTGACACCCCCCTTGCTCAGATTCATCTTGACCACCGGTCCGACTTTTACGGTTTTTCGAAATCGTAGGGGCATGGTGATACCTTTCTGTACAACAGTTCTATATAGTTGAGAACGACCACTTATCGGGTTTGTTATTCGCCTCACAGTCGGAAGCGCAAAACGATGTGCGAGTTGAGTCAGAGCCGCTCCGGATCGTTGGAGTCTTCTATACATGCGGGTCGATATAGGATGAATATCACCCTTTAGGCCTGACGAATTGCAGATTAGGGCGCTCCTGCTTCGGCCTATAATGAAATTAATCACAATTCTAGACAATTTCACCGCAGCCAGACGAAGACGGTCCACCTGTTCTCAGGTTGAAAGCATAAATTTCAATGAAGCCGTAGACAAGATGTCTACGGCTATTTGTTTGCTGGATGCTCCCGTCATGACGACTGAAAATGGAGGTTCGGGCAGCCACAAAACACCATGCTAAGAACCACTCGGCTCCTCACTTGTCCAGTCACCGCAATAAACCGCTGAGGAAAATCTACATTGATGCCATATTCACGCTTCATCGAGATAACCATGAACACGATCCAGATGACCTTCATCGGCTCGGCCAAATTTCGTAATGTTCGGCGCTCCCCTCAACCCGGAATATCAATTGGAGGTGCTTCGGGAAAGAGAACGTGAGGCCGATTTTTATTTGGAGATCGGCTGAATCTGTTCCAGCTTCTTGAGTTCGCAGGACTCACTGAAACTGGAGGGGGGACAAAATCTTCGCCAATGGAGTAGGTCACTCGCCAAAGGACCTGCAGACCTTCTCGAGCGGACGTGTCGAAAATGCTTTGAATCGTCCGATCAAAATGTGGGCAACAATCGAGGAAGGAGTAACCATGCAATTTGAAAAAATTGTAAAGGAACCGCGTGACTGGAAAGTCCCGCCCAATCTGCTGGATTACGAGAAGACCTATGCAGATTTCAACTGGGATCAGATCCTGAAGGAACTGGATGGCCTTCCGAACGGTGGCGGCCTCAATATCGCTCACGAGGCCGTTGACCGGCACGCCAATGGACCCAGGCGAGATCAGCTGGCACTGCGCTGGCTGGGCAAAGACGGTGAGGTGATGGATTTCACCTACGGCGACCTGAAAGAACAAACCAACCGCTTTGCCAATGTGCTGCGCTCATTTGGCGTGGGCAAGGGAGACCGGGTGGCCGTTCTGGCCGGACGAATCCCCTCCCTGTACATTGCTGCCCTGGGCGCGTTGAAGAACGTCAGCGTCTTCTGCCCGCTTTTCTCGGCCTTTGGTCCAGAGCCTATCTATCAGCGCCTGTTCCGTGGGGATGCAAAGGTTCTGGTGACAACCCTGATGCAGTACAAAAAGAAGATCGTGGGAATCTGGGAACGGCTGCCTGCATTGAGAGCAGTCTTGATCGCGGACATCGATGAGGATCTGGCAGAAAATGTATTCTCGCTGCCTCGGCTCATGAAGCAAGCTTCTCCTGAATTCACGATTCCTCCTACGGATCCCGAGGATATGTCCTGCCTGCACTTCACCAGTGGCACGACGGGCATGCCGAAAGGTGCCATCCACGTGCATAAAGCCGTCATGGTTCACTTCCTGACTGCGAAGTACGCGCTGGACCTGCACGAAGGCGACATCTTCTGGTGCACCGCGGACCCGGGCTGGGTGACCGGCACATCCTATGGCGTAATCGCTCCGCTGCTGCATGGCGTCACGAACATCGTGGATGAGGCCGAGTTCGATGCGGACCGCTGGTACCAGATCCTGCAGGACCAGAAGGTGACCGTCTGGTACACGGCGCCGACGGCCATCCGCCGCCTGATGCGGCTGGATATCAAGCCGCGTGAACTCTATGATTTGAGCCATCTGCGATTTTCAGCCAGTGTGGGTGAGCCGCTCAATCCTGAGGCTGTTGTGTGGGGCAGGGCTGTACTCGACCTGTTGATCCATGACAACTGGTGGCAGACGGAGACCGGCGGCATCATGATCTCCAACTACAGCAGCCAGGACATCCGCCCCGGCTCGATGGGACGACCGTTACCGGGTATCACTGCTGCCATCCTGCACCGCGACGAGAATGGGAACGTGACTATCGAGGATCAACCTTCGGTCGAAGGCGAACTCGCGCTGAAACCGGGCTGGCCTTCGATGTTCCGCGGCTACCTGCACGATGAGGCGCGCTATAACAAGTGTTTTGTCGGCGGCTGGTATTTCACCGGGGACCTGGCCGAACGCGACGAGGATGGATACTTCTGGTTCATCGGCCGCGCGGATGACATCATCAAGACGGCCGGGCATATGGTGGGTCCGTTTGAGGTGGAGAGCGCTCTGCTGGAACATCCGGCGGTGGCCGAGGCTGGCGTGATCGGGAAGCCGGACCCGGTGATCGGTGAACTGGTCAAGGCTTTTGTGGCGCTCAAGCCCGGTTTTGATCCGTGCGAACAACTTGAGACAGAGCTGTTGGGCTTCGGTCGCAAGAAACTGGGCTCAGCAGTGGCCCCGAAGGAGATCGAATTCGTTGAGTATCTGCCGAAGACTCGCAGCGGCAAGATCATGCGCCGCCTGCTGAAATCCCGCGAGCTTGGACTGCCGGAGGGTGATACTTCTACACTGGAGACGACAGGATGACTAAAAAAGCTGCTCAACAAGCTGTAATGGACGTAGGGGAACGTGAGCACCTGGTGCACCTGTTGCACGAGATGCTGCTCATCCGCCGTTATGAAGAGAAGGCGGCGGAGTTGTACCAGGCGACCAAGATCCGCGGCTTTCTGCATTTGTATATTGGCGAAGAGGCCATCGCGGTCGGCGTCATGCAGAACCTCACCCCCGAGGACTCGGTCGTGGCGACCTACCGCGAGCATGGTCACGCCCTGGCGCGCGGCGTCAGTGCCGATGTGATCATGGCGGAGATGTATGGGAAGCTGCACGGCTGCGCCCGCGGCCGGGGCGGTTCGATGCACCTCTTCGATAAACCCCATCGCTTCTTTGGCGGCAATGCCATCGTGTGCAGTCATCTGCCGCTGGCAGTGGGCATTGCCCTGGCCGATAAGATGCAGAAGAAGCCGAATGTGACCGCCTGTTTCCTTGGAGAAGGTGCAGTGGCCGAAGGTGAATTTCACGAATCGCTGAACCTGGGCGCGCTGTGGCAGGTCCCAACCCTGTTCATCGTTGAAAACAACCTGTACTGCATGGGGACCGCATTACGCTACCACGAATCGAACACGAACCTGGCGCAAAAGGCCGCCAGCTACAACATCCCGGCTGTCCAGATCGATGGCAATGACGTTCTGGCAGTCGAAGCCGCTGCCCGGGAGGCGGTTGCCTACCTGAGGTCCGGGAAAGGCCCGTATTTCATCGAGGCGATCACCTACCGCTTCCGCCCGCACTCGATGTTCGACGCCGAGCTGTATCGCAGTAAAGCCGAAGTCGAAGAGCACAAGAAGCGCGATCCCATCACCCTGTTCGAGAATTACCTGAAAGAGCATCAGCTCATCACCGATGATGAGATTCAAGGCATCGAGAAGGATGTGGCCGGGGTCGTCCAGCACTCGGTCGATTTCGCAGAGAACTCGCCCTGGGAGGAAGTGGAAGACCTGACCAAGTTTGTGTATACCGAGCCTGGCACGGTCAATGCCATGGAGAGGAGGCAGCCATGATCGCGGAACCGCAGACTCAAGCCCAGACACCAACCCTCATAAAAATGACCTATCGTGAAGGGATGCGCCAGGCGATCCGCGAAGCCATCCTGCGCGACGAGCGCTGCTTCCTGATGGGCGCAGATGTGGGCCGCTATGGCGGCTGCTTTGCCGTCAGCAAAGGGCTGTTCGATGAATTTGGCCCTGAGAAGATCCGCGACATGCCGCTCAGTGAGTCAGCCATTGCCGGCATTGGCATTGGCGCCTGTCTGAACGGCATGCGCCCGATCGTCGAGATCATGACCGTGAACTTCAGCCTGCTGGCGCTCGATCAAATCCTCAACACCGCGGCCAGCTACCTGCACATGTCCGGCGGACTGTTCAATGTGCCTGTGGTCATCCGCATGGCCACTGGTTCAGGCCGGCAGCTCGGTGCCCAGCATGCGCACAGCCTGGAAGGCTGGTATGCGCATATCCCGGGCATCAAAGTGCTCGCTCCGGGAACCGTGGAAGATATGCGCGGAATGCTCTGGCCGGCGTTGGAAGACCCGGACCCGGTGCTGATCTTCGAGCAGCAGGTGATGTACAACATGGAGGAGATGGTTCCCAATCCACCTCAATCAGTGGACATTGCCCACGCCAAAGTGCGCCGCCCCGGCAAAGACGTGACGCTGATCACCTATGGCTCCTGCCTGCCGAGATCAATGAAAGCTGCTGACGCCCTCTCCAAGGAAGGCATCGATGTTGAGGTGATCGACCTGCGCAGCCTGAGGCCGTTAGACAACGAAACGATCTTTGCTTCAGTTGTCAAGACACACCAGGTATTGGTCGTCGAGGAAGGCTGGCGGAGCGGAAGTCTCTCTGCTGAGATCAGCGCCCGCATCACGGAGAACCTGTTCTATGACCTCGACCGCCCGGTCGAGCGGTTGTGCGCTTCCGAAGTTCCCATGCCCTATTCCAAGCACATGGAAGAAGCGGCTGTCCCGCAGCCCGATACGATTGCCGCCGCAGTCAGAAAGTTGGTGCAGCCATGAGTGAATTCAAAATGCCCAGCCTGGGCGCCGACATGGACGCCGGCACCCTGACCGAATGGAAAAAGAAATCAGGCGATCCTGTGAAACGCGGCGATATCATCGCTGCGGTCGAAACCGCCAAAGGTGTGATCGAGATCGAGTGCTTTGAGGATGGCATCCTGGATGAGATCTTCTTCCAGGCCGGCCAGGAGGTTCCGGTCGGGCAGGTGCTGGCAACCATTGTATCGAAAGAAGAATATGGGAAGCCGAAAGCCGCCCCCGCGCCGAAACCGTCAGAGCCGTTGAAGATCGAGAAGATCCCCGAGGCGGCCATGACGGAAGCCGCCAAAACACCTGCGGTCAATGTGGTGGAGGAGTTGAAGGCCACCATGACACCGTCGCCTGCAGAGGGAGCACGGGTCCGGATCTCTCCTCTCGCGAGCCGTATGGCAATCGAAATGGGAGTGGACCTCCGCCAGGTGAAGGGGACCGGCCCGGGCGGCGCGATCCAGCGGATCGATATCGAGCGCGCTGCGCAAGCGCAAAAGGCCGCGCCGACTCCTGTCCCCGCGCCCGTTGAGCCGGTCAAACCCGAGGCCAAGGCGGCGCCCGTCGAGGAGAAGCCTGCTCCAGCGCCGGTCGAGGCGAAGGCGGAGCCAGTTCCAGAAGTGAAGAAACCCGATTATCAGACTGCCATGCGCTCGGCCATCGCCGCGGCCATGAGCAAATCCAACCGCGAGATTCCGCACTACTACCTCGAAACCAGCATCGACATGACCAACGCCCTGCGCTGGCTGGAGGAGGAAAACCTCAAGCGGACCATCCGCGACCGCCTGCTGCCGGTGGTCGTGCTGCTCAAAGCTGTAGCCAGGTCGCTGACCGAAGTGCCTGAGCTCAACGGCTTCTGGGTGGACGGCGGACATCAGATCAGCGAAGCGATCCACATTGGCTTTGCGATTGCCCTGCGGCAGGGCGGCCTGCTCACGCCTGCCATTCACGATGCTGATATGAAGACCTTCGACGAGCTGCGGGAGGCGATGAACGACCTGATCGTCCGCACACGCAACAACCGCCTGCGCTCCTCCGAGTTGACCGACGCGACCATCACCGTCACCAGCCTCGGCGACCGGGGAGTCGAAAAGGTCTTCGGCGTGATCTATCCCCCTCAGGTCGCCCTGGTGGGGCTGGGCAAGATCACACAGCAGCCAGTCGCAGTCAACGGCGCACTTTGCGTCCGGCCCGTGCTGGTAGCGACCCTGGCAGGCGATCACCGCGCCACGGACGGCCACAAGGGCGGCCTGTTCCTCGAAGCATTGAACCGCAACCTGCAGGAGGTAGAAAAGCTATGAATGAAAGCGAACTAAAAGAGATTGTCATCGCCGAACTGGCCAAAATTGCCCCCGGTTCTGACCCCGGTGCAGTGGGCGGGGACGAGAACCTGCGCGAAAGCCTCGACATCGACTCCTTCGACTCGCTCAACTTCTTTATCGCGATCAGCGAACGCCTGCACGTGGATATCCCTGAAAAGGATATGGGCAAGCTCAACACGATCAACGAGATCCTTGATTTCCTGACAGCTAAAGTGTAGACGCTTGTAGACAACATCTCGTAGCTCTGACCTTTCGAGAAGGCTGCGCTCAGTGGATGGTCAAGCAGGCCTGAGCGTTCTTCTCAGGCTGCATTGCCGTAATCGAAGCGCCTTCCGACAAAGCAGTCTCCTCATTGACGCGGAGATTGCTTTGTCGCGAGGTCTATCCTCCCAAACCTGTACCGGCC